>JALHTW010000035.1 GCA_022866045.1 Candidatus Aminicenantota bacterium
CCATACGGCCTCGCAAGAGCAGATGATGGCGGCCCAGGAAGAGGTCCGGACGATCCTGAGATCCAAGCGAAAGTTGACATTCAACAAGCCTGACGATTTTTCCTTCCGGACGTCGGAGACGTTCATCCAGTTTTATAAATCCGCCACGTCCGGCATCTACTTCGCGATGATCGGCATCGCCTCGATCGCCCTCCTCGTCGGCGGCATCGTCGTCATGAACATCATGCTCGTCTCGGTGACCGAGCGGACCAAGGAGATTGGGGTGCGCATGGCCATCGGCGCCCGCCGCCAGGACATCCTGTTCCAGTTTTTGATTGAATCCTCGACGATCTCCGGGATCGGCGGCGTGATCGGCATCGTTCTCGGCTTCCTTCTGGCCAAGATCATCTCCGCCGCGACGTCGTTTCCTTCGAGCGTCGAACCGTTCTCCATCCTCCTGGCCATTGTCATGTCCACGTCGATCGGCCTCTTTTTCGGTATCTACCCGGCCAACAAAGCGGCCAAGCTCGATCCCGTCGAGGCGCTGAGGTCCGAACAATGATGCGGCACGGCATTCTCAAGGAGATCTTCGCGATGGCCTTCGACTCTCTCAAGACGCATAAACTTCGATCCTTCCTCACCCTTCTCGGGATCATGATCGGGGTCATGACCGTCATCGGGATGGTTTCGATCATCCAGGGATTGAACAAGTCTTTTCTTTCGGAGCTCGAAGCCGCGGGTTCGGACTTGATCATCATTCAGAAATACGAGGCCGTCCAAATGGGCGAGATGTCCGAGGAAATGCGGAAGCGGAAAGATCTGACCTGGGAAGACGCCAAAGCCATCGAGCAAGGGGCTCCCCTGGTCCATGCCGTCGCGGCCAACATTAACTCCAACATTTTCGATGAAATTCCGGTCAAATACCGGAACATCAGCAGCGACAACACCCTCATCCTCGGATCGAACGAAAAATTCCCGGTCGTCTATAACATTTACGTGCCGAAGGAAGGCCGATTCCTGACCGAATCCGAGATCACCCATTCCAGCCGGGCCGCCATGCTCGGGTTCGAGACGGCCGAGACGCTCTTCCCTCATACGAGCTCCGTCGGAAAAGAAATCCGAATCGGCCCGGAAAAATTCACGGTCGTCGGCGTTCTCAACAAGCGGGGCCAGATGTTCGGCCAGAGCCGCGACAACTTTGCCGCCATCCCCATTACGACGTTCATGAAATATTTTGACTATGATAAGTCCAGCCTCCAGATCGGCGCCGTCCCCAAAACGCCCGGCACCATCCAGGAGACCATCGATCAGATCCGGAACGTGCTCCGGCAAAGACGCAAAGTCGGTTTCGGCAAGCCCGATGACTTCGAGGTCTTCACCCAGGAATCGATGCTCGACCTTTACAATCAAATCACGGGCGCGGCCTACCTGGTGATGGTCGTCATTTCGTCGATCGGCCTGCTCGTCGGCGGCATCGGCGTCATGAACATCATGCTCGTCTCGGCCAAGGAGCGGACGCACGAGATCGGGATCCGCAAAGCGCTCGGCGCCCTCTCCAAAGACATCATGAAACAGTTCTTGATCGAATCGATGTTCCTGACGGGAATAGGCGGGATCCTGGGGACCCTGATCGGGTTCGCCGTCGCCTTTATCGTCCGGGCCGTCACTCCGCTGCCGGCCGCCGTGACACCCTGGTCCGTGTTTCTGGGTTTATTCGTCTCGATCTCGGTCGGTCTCTTCTTCGGGATTTTTCCCGCTCAAAAGGCGGCCAAGTTCGACCCCATCGTTGCCCTCCGCTACGAATAAATAACGGGATCAAACCTTCATATTTGGGAAAAAAATTCGGCCCTATGTTTAGAATTCTCTGGAATTCGGAGATGAATGCGGTCAAAATCATGAAGGGGGCAACTCATTCAGTGTACTCTTCAGGAAATCGGCGGCTCTATGAAGGGCGGCCGTGAGATCTGCGGCGGGATCGCCGGCGATCTCAACGAGCGTGGGGCCTCCGCCTCCCCGGCCGTTTATCAACGGCGAAACGACGGGGACGAGCCGGCGCATATCGAGCTTGAGGCTTTCGGAGCAGGCCAGGATCACGTGGCTCCGGGATTCGGACATCGCACCGAAGAGGCACACGAACTCCCCTTGCTTGATGATATTGAGCGCCAGGAACCGGGCCCCCTCAGCCGATTTCTCGGGGAAAATTTGTTGAATAATCTTCCCTTCGGCCCTCTTGATGAATTCCTGCGCTTCGAACACAGCGAGGGCTTCCTCACTTTTCCGGGCTTGTTTCTTGACAGCCTTCATCTCCTCCGTAAGCTTCGCGACCGATGCGGCAACATCTGCCTCCTTGACGTTGAACTGGTTGACAAGATGACGGACGACGCGGTTCCTCAAGGCGTAATCCCGGAGCGCCCGGCCGCCGCAGACAAATTCGAAACGGAGATTTCCCCGGATGCGCTCCGATTTCGTGATCTTGATAATACCGATTTCGCCGGTCCGGCGGCAGTGTGTCCCGCCGCAGGCCGAGTAATCGAACTTGTCCGCCTCGACGACCCGGATCAGGCCCGACACTTTGGGCGGCCGCCTCAAGGGGATTTCGGCGATCTTCTCTTCGGGCACAAAATACGTCTTGATCTCCCGGTTTTCGAAAGCAACCTCGTTCGCCCGGCGCTCGACTCGCTCGATATCTTCTTCGGCTGCTTTGGCGAGCCCGATTTCCAGGGTCGAGACGTCGGCGCCGAGATGAAAGGACTTGGTCTCTCCCCTCAGCAGCTCAAAAAAAGCCTGGGAGAGCAGGTGTTGTCCTGAATGCTGCTGCATATGGTCGAAACGCGTCGCCCAATCGATCCACCCCTTCACCCGGGCCGCCGCGACATCCCGGGCTAAGACATGAACAATCCTCTCTCCATCTTCAACGACTTTTATGACCTCGACACCGTCGATCGTCCCTTTGTCCCATGGCTGGCCGCCGGATTCGGGATAAAAACAGGTCTGGTCGAGAACGAGGGCCGGCTGATTTTCAACGATCAACCGGTCGATGACCTCGGCCTCGAATTCCGTCAAATAAGCATCGTCGAAATAGAGTCTTCTTGTTTCTTTTTTGCCCCTGTCGTTAGTCATCGATTTCCGCCTTCATCGAATTATCAGGTTGTCAAGCTTTCGCTTTATGAAATAATTATGGACGAATTCATGCCGGATTGCCAGAGAGAAAATCGAAGCCGGCCTCTCTTTTGCATTTTTTGTTTGTTTACGGTAAGCTTTTACGTTCGTTTGAGCGCCTAGATGATAGACAAGAAAGGTTCTTTGAGTCATGAATAAAATTGTCGCAAAAAAGATTTTGGCTCAGAAGATCAAGCTCATTGAGGTTTTTGCGCCGGCTGTCGCTCATAAAGCTCTGGCCGGTCAGTTTGTGATTCTCAGAGTCGATGATAAGGGCGAAAGGATTCCGTTGACATTGGTGGATTGGGATCCGTCGAAGGGGACCATTACCCTGATTCTCTTAGAGGTCGGGGCTTCTACCGAGAAGCTGGGTCAGTTTGAGGTTGGCGATGCCGTCGCGGATATTTGCGGGCCGTTGGGGATTCCAAGCGAAATCAAGCCGTATGGCCTTGTCTGCGTTGTCGGGGGCGGCGTGGGGACGGCGTCTGCTCTTCCGATCGTGAAGGCCATGAGGCAGGCCGGGAATAGAGTTGTTTCAATTATTGCGGCCAAGTCGGTCGATATGCTGATTCTCGAGGATGAGATGGAGAAGGCTGCGGATGAGCTTTTCATCGCCACGGATGATGGGACGAAGGGTCAGGAGTGTTTTGCCTGTGACATGGTGAAGATCCTCCTCGAGAAGGGATATAAGTTTGACGTGGTCTATGCGATCGGCCCGACCATCATGATGCAGACGGTGGCAGAAACGACACGGCCCGCCGGCATCAAGACGATTGTGAGTTTGAATCCGATCATGGTTGATGGCATGGGCATGTGCGGAGCTTGCCGAGTGAGTGTCGGCGGCAAGACAAAGTTTGCCTGCGTGGACGGCCCTGAGTTTGATGCTCATCAGGTTGATTTCTTGGAGCTGCGGAAACGTCAGGCCGCCTTTCTTAAAGAGGAAAAACTGGCGATGCTGCGGCTGCAGGAAATGGGGCGAAGGGGCCATCCGTAAGCCAAGGTCTAATCCAAAGCGACAAAAAGAGGCTGGGCCGATTCCTTCCCCGGCCGAAGCCTGATGTGGGCAAGCGCAATTTCCCGGATGCGCTTTTAAGACAATACGCGGAAAATAACAATGACCAGGACTGCGGCTGAAAAGACAACACTCACCGGCCAGATCAGGATCCTGTAGACATCCTTGAGCTCGGCCTTAAAATAATCCGCGGTCAGGGCCAGGCATAGATGAGCCGGCGAAAGCAGGATCCCGCAAAATCCGCTGACATAGGCAAACATCAACAGGATCATATCCGGCTGCCCTTTGCCGATGATCGGCAGAAGAATCGGAAAGGCGATGGCGACAAAGGCCTGATTGACACCGGTCAACAACCCAACGAAAAACGGAGCGGCAAAAAGCAGGATGTAGGCCGTTATACCGTGCGGCGGAAAAACGCGCACGATGGAATCCAGGGCTCCGGACACTTCCAGGATCCTTTTGAAGACCATAACGGCTGCCGTGAGAAGGATGATCTTGAGAGAAACGCTCTGGAGGATGATTCCCCAACGCTCCTTGAAGCTCATCCTGGAGAATATCTGGGTCAAGACGCTGGAGATTCCCAGCGCAACGAGCATGTTCAGCTTCAAGACAAAGATCAGGAGGATCGTCAGGAAGATCGGCCAGATGCTCCAAAAGACCTTGCCGACATCGCGGAATCTTCGTCCGCTATTTTCTTCAGGAGGAAGATAAGGGACATTCTTGAAGAGAATGACCAGCCCGGCCGAGGCGGCCAGGATCGTGAACGGGAACTGATAGAAGCAGATGCGCTTGATCGGCACTTGGATGATAGCCGCGGCTAAGATCAGATTGATATAGAGCGGCCAACTGTATTCCCAGATATGACGAAACCAGTAATTGAAAAACGTCTTCCAGGCCGCCGTCAATTTCCAGCGCCCCGCCGCCTCCTCGACGATCGGCGCGCCCATCATCGCCCCGGCCATCATCGGCAGAAGCCCGATGAAGGCGGACGGGATGGCCAGAATCAGGCGAGGATCATGAACGAGGTTTTTCAGGGCATCCACCATCCTCCGGAAATTGCCGCCCGCCTGGAGGAAATGTCCCAGATAGAGCACGAGGACGACGATGCCGATGAGGCTCAGGGTCTCGCCGGAGATGAGCGCGCCTCCGACATTTCTCGCGAAATCCCTGATGTTCAGCTTGAAAAGGACCGCGGTCAAGACCGAATCCAGGAACAGGACGAGACCCAGATCCCATTTTTTCCTGATGAGAAAGAGGAGGACCAGGATGATGGCCGCGATCTTCAAGAGAATGGCCATGTCAGATGACCTTCAGCACGCGTTCGGTGATCTTGAAATGCCTCTTGGCGACTTTATCAAGAGCCTCGATTCCGTTTTTCCTTATGAGAGCGACAGCCGCTTGCTCGACCTGCGGGCCAGCTCCTTTCGGCAGGTCCAGGCCGCATTCTTTCCCTAAAAAATAAAGCCGCTTCAAGAATTCGGCTCGGGCCAGAATGGACGCCGCTGCCACGGCGAGGTCCGCCTCGGCCTTCGTCCGCTGGACGAGCTCGATCGTCTTTCCCTGCTTCATCAGGGCGTTGAGGACGAACTTCTCGTCGCCGAACTGGTCGGTGACCGCCTTGGAGCACGGCACCTCGGCCAAAATATTTTCGATGGCGCGCGCGTGTCCCCAAGCCAGCATCCGGTTGAGGTTTCTCATCTTTTCGTACAGCCCATTATACTTTTCCGGTCCGATGACGACGAGCGTATAGACGTAACCTCTCTTCAGAATATCCGCGATCTCCCGACAACGGTTATCGGACAGGGTCTTGCTATCCTTCACCCCCAGCTCCTTGACGACCCCTTTCTGCCTGTCTTCAAGGAAAAAGCCCGCGACAACGAGCGGCCCGAAATAGTCTCCCTTGCCGGATTCATCAGTCCCGATATGTCCTGCGACCGCCGGGAAAAGCTCGGATTGTTGCATCGAATTTCCCTCCGAGGAGGGTTTCATCCCCATGAAGGACGTTTCTTGTTTTTTAAATATTTATCGATCTCCGCGGCGGCAACCCGTCCGTCGCCCATGGCGAGAATGACCGTGGCCCCGCCCCGGATGATGTCTCCTCCGGCATAAACGCCTTCCAGGCTCGTGGCCATGGTGTTCCAATCGACATCGACGTTTCCCCATTTGCCCATTTTGAGGCCGGGGTGGCTCTGAGGAATGAGAGGATTGGGGCTCTGACCGATGGCCACGACGACCAAGTCCACTTCGGTCATGAATTCAGAACCCTTGATCGGGACAGGACGCCGGCGCCCGGACGCATCTGGTTCGCCGAGCTCCATGCGCAGGCACTCCATGGCTGTCACGTGGCCTTTATCGTCCCCCGTGTAGCGGATCGGCGTCGTCAGGAAATGGAACTCGATTCCCTCCTCCTCCGCGTGCTTGACCTCTTCCTCCCGGGCGGGAATTTCGTGGCGGGAACGGCGGTAGATGATGACCGCCCTCTCCGCTCCGAGCCGCTTGGCCGTCCGCACAGAATCCATGGCCACGTTGCCGCCGCCAATGACGGCCGCGCATTTGGCTTTAAACACAGGCGTGTCGTAATCCGGAAACTCATAAGCCCGCATGAGATTGACCCGGGTCAGGTATTCATTGGCCGAGAAAATGCCGACAAGGTTCTCTCCCGGAATTTTCATGAAATTCGGCAGGCCCGCACCCGACCCGATGAAAAAGGCTTCATAGCCATCCTTCTTCAGGTCTTCAAACGTCGCCGTCTTGCCGACGACGAAATTCGTCCGGATTTCAATCCCGAGCCTTTGGAGGTAATCGACTTCGGCCTTCAAGATGGCCTTGGGAAGGCGGAATTCGGGAATACCGTAGACAAGAACGCCGCCGGCGATATGAAGCGCTTCAAAAATCGTGACTTGATGCCCCAATTTAGCCAGGTTGCCGGCCGCGGTTAAGCCCGCCGGACCGGCGCCGACCACGGCCACCTTCCTCCCTGTTGGCGGCGATAGCGGAGGAACCGTCACTTTTCCGCTCAATCGCTCAAAATCGGCCACAAACCGTTCGAGATTGCCGATGGCCACAGGACTGCCCGCGGCTTTCTTCGCGGTGCATACGGCTTCGCACTGAATCTCCTGAGGGCAGACCCGGCCGCAGATGGCGGGCAGCGAATTTGTCTCTTTGATCTTCCAAACCGCTTCGCAAAATTCGCCTTTTTCGACGAGCTTGGCGAAGCTCGGTATGTCGATGCTGACCGGGCATCCCGTCACGCATTGCGGGTTGGCGCAGTCAAGGCACCGTCGGGCTTCGGCCATCGCGGCTTCGGCCTCGAGCCCGAGGTTGACCTCCCTAAAATCACGATTCCGCTCTTCGGGCTCGCGTTCCGGCATTTTCTGGCGCGGCATCTTCATTCGTTCTTTGGCCGGAATAGCCTTGCGGAGTTCCTTCCGCCAGTCCTTGTCATACTCCGCTTTGAGCCGGGCTTTCTGTTCGGGTGAAATGCCTTTTTTCTCTTCGGTCATTTTTCCTGCTCTGAAAACGTTAAAAGAGAAAAATCATATCAAATTCACCGCCGGAAGACAATTTCTCCATTCATGACCGTCAGGATGACTTTGGCGTTCTGGATTTCATCGGGCTTGATCTCGAAAAAGTTCTTGTCGAGGACGACGAGATCGGCGAGCTTTCCGGTTTCAATCGAGCCCTTGATCTTTTCCGCGAATCCTGCATAAGCGCCATTGATCGTGAATCCTCTGATCGCTTCCTCAAGGGAAATTTTTTGCTCGGGAATCCAGCCGTCCGGATTTTTTCCGTCCAGCGTCCTCCGCGTGACCGCGGCGTAGATCCCCAGGATGGGGTCCATCGGCGCCACGGGCCAGTCCGAGCCGCAAGCGAGCGTCACGCCGTGGTCCAGGAACGATCTGAACGGGTATGTGGTTTTCGCCCGCTCGGGGCCGATCTTTTTCTCGGCCCAGCGGCCATCGTCGATGGCATGGTAAGGCTGGACCGAAGCGATGACGTTGAGCCTGCCGAAGCGGGCGATGTCCGCGGGCTTGAGATGTTGGGCGTGCTCGATCCGGAAACGCCTATCCCTCGCCTCATTCTGCGCAACCGCCTTCTCATAAATATCCAGAATGATGGAATTCGCCCGGTCGCCGATGGCGTGAATGGCTGTCTGCAAGCCAGCCTTGTCGGCGGCGAGCACCCGTTTTTCCATGATGCCTCCCGGGAACATCTCGGCGTGGAGAAGCCCGCTCATCTTCGGGTCATCCGCGTATGGCTCGAAGAAATAGGCTGTCGCCGAGCCGAGCGACCCGTCGGCGAACCCCTTCAGGCCGCCGAACTCGAGGAATTCGTTCCCGAACGGCGTTTTGAATTTCATCCGCAGGACGAGATCAACCGAGGTGATGGGAATATAGAAGAGAATCCTCGTTATCAGCTTGTGGTTCTTGAGGAGGTCCTGATAGATATCGAAGCCCGTTTCGCCGGACACATCGTGGACGGACGTGACACCTTTTTCCGCGGCGTATTTCATCGCGGCTTCCGCCGCTCTCAGGTTCTGCGCTGCGGTCGGCTCCGGGATGCGGCTGTAAATCAGGTCCATGGCCGCGTCCTTTAAGATCCCCGTGGGTTCTCCGGTCGCAGGATCCTTGACGATTTCCCCGCCTGGCGGAACGGGCGTGTTTTTCGTGACGCCGCCGAGCTTCAGGGCCAAGCTGTTGGCCAGGATCATGTGGCCGTCGAGGCGGTTGACGCAGACAGGAGTTTCCGGCGTGACAGCGTCGATCCACTCCTTGTTCGGCAGCTCGACGGGCTCGAATTGGGTTTGGTCCCAGTCGCCATTCAGGATCCATTCGCCCCTGGGAAGGCTCTTGGCCTTCTCGGCGATGCGGCGGATGAATTCCTCTTTGGACCGTGCTTCCCGGAGCTGGATGTTCATCAACGAGGTGCCGCCGTTCGTGAAATGGACGTGGCTGTCAATGAATCCGGGCAGGACGAACGCGCCCTTGACGTCGATGACCTCGGTTTTCCCGCCGGCCATCTTTTGGATATCTTTCGTCGAGCCGACGGCGATGATCTTATGGTCCCGGACGGCGACCGCTTCAGCCCAGGGCTGGCGGGGATTCACCGTCCAGATCTTTCCCTTGATCAGAATTTTATCGGCCATTGGAATTCCTCCACCGCATGAAACAAGCGCCATCGTGGCCAAACATACGAATGAAAAAAGCGCCGCGCAATTCTTCATAAGATCCTCCTTACCGTTTATTCCCCCCTAATTGATTAGGGGGGTAGGGGGGTTAATATCACTAAGGAAGATTCTTCCTTCATGCTTTATCCTAATTCCCCCCTAATTTCCGGAGACACGTTTTAAGACTCTCAATTTTTGACATTAATCCCCCCTTCCCCCCTTGGAAATCAAGGGGGTCCAAAAATAGGTCCGTGTCTCCGGATTTGTGGGGTAGGGGGAATAATACGCCATTCAAAGTCTTTGCTCAGGCTTTATCATAATTGAATTTTGTCAAAATCTCTGGGAATAATCAGCCGTCCCGCATAGCTTTGCCGGATCTCCGCTTCGATCTCGGCTAAAGAAAATTCGACCTCGCCGAAGAAATGGATGGGAATCAGGGTCTTGACCCCAGCCTCTTCCGCCAGGCGCCCGAGCTCGGCCGAATCGGTATGCATGGTCTTGAGTACGGGATACTGCTCAAAAAACCGGGAGGGCGCGCTGCTGTCGTGGCAGAGGACTTCGAAGTCTCCCGCCCGGCGCAAAAGCGCTGAATCAGCCGGCGTGTCGCCTGAATACAGGAAGGTCAGCCCTTCGGCAAAATGAAAAAGATAGGCGAGAGAAGAAGAATGATGGCGGACCTTGAATGGCCTGACGTCCGCGACATCGCCAAGACAGAAAGACTTTTCCGGATGAACGGTGTGGAGGACCGTTTGGGTTCTGACCTTCGCCTCCCGCAAGCCAAACAGATCGAGATACCGGGCGCAGAATTGAACGGTCTCCTCGGAGCCATAGACATGGATCAACCCCTCATGAAGCATCAGGCTGTGGAAGACCGAAGGCAGACCGTAGACATGGTCAGCGTGAATGTGCGTCATCAGGATCGTGCCCAGATCGAAAGGGTCGAAGCCGAGCTTTTGAATCCTTTGGATGACGCTGCCCGGCGTATCGACGAGGATAAGATTTTGTCCCGTGTTGAAAAGAAAAGACGTGTTATCCCGCTCCGCGATGGAGTAAGACCCGCCCGTGCCCAAAAATCCCAGCTCGATCATTTTGACAATCCTATATAACGAATTTCGGGCCGAAAATCAAATTTAGTGAATGAGACGAGGGGGGCCTTTTGATCCATCCTTTGAATGAACGGAGAGATTTGGAAAGACAGAAGCGGACATAAGTGATTCCGCCCGACGAATTTCGTCTATTTCGGGAAGCCGGCATTTTTGGAGGGAGCGAATCCTTTCCAAACCTTTTCTCCCTCACCTCACCCGTTGACAGTTCATCCCACTTCGGATAAAACATGGGTTGTGAAAAACATCGAGTTGCGCGTTTCGTCGCCGGGCCGCATATGCCTTTTCGGCGAACACCAGGACTATTTCGGCCTGGCCATCATCGCCGGCGCCATCAACCTGCGGATATCGATCAGCGGAAGCCGGAGAGCGGACACAACATTCCGGATCGACCTGCCGGACATCGGCGAGAAGGAAGAATTCTTGTTCGAACGGGAAATCCCCTACGATAAAAAACGAGATTATCTTAAGAGCGCGGTCAACATCCACCGGCGAGCAGGACTTCCGATGACCGGCTGGGACTGCGAAGTCCGGGGGACGATCCCCATCAACGCCGGCACCTCGAGCTCATCAGCCTTGGTCGTGGCCTGGAACAAATTCCTTCTCGAGGCCGCGGGAGACCCGCGCGCGCGGAAGCCCCATGAAATCGCCGAGCTCGGGTACCTCACCGAGGTCGCGGAATTCAAGGAGCCAGGCGGCAAAATGGACCATTATACCTCGGCGCTCGGCGGTGTCGTCTGGATCCGGTTCGACGAGCCCATGAAGCTCGACCAGCTCGAGAATCCTCTCGGAACGTTCGTCCTCGCTAATTCGCTCCAAAAAAAGGACACGACGGGCACTCTGGGCTTCATCAAGAGCCATGTCCTCGAAGGCGCGGCCATGGTCGCCAAGAAGATTCCCGGCTTCAACCTGAAGAGCCCGCTAACCGATGACGTGCTCACAGAGATCAAAAAACTGCCGCCCGACAACAGACGTCTTCTTAAAGGGACGCTCATGACCCGGGACCTGACCAAAGAAGGCGCCGCCCTGTTCCGAGCTAAGCCCTTCGATCATCAAAAATTTGGAACGATGCTCTCGGCCCAACACGCGGTGCTGCGCGACCATTTGGAGATCTCCACGGAAAAGATCGAGCGGATGATCTCCAGCGCTCTTGACGCCGGCGGATTTGGGGCAAAAATAAACGGCTCGGGCGGCGGGGGGTGCATGTTCGCCTATGCTCCCCGCGATCCCGAAAAAGTCGCCGCGGCCATCGAAAAGGCCGGCGGGCAATCCTTCATCGTTCATATCGACGAAGGGGTCAAACGAGAAATCTAGGTTGGAGATAGACCGATGCTCGACACCACGAGGATCCGTAAAGGAATGATCATCAAGAGGGAGGACGGCCAGCTCTGGCGCGTCGTAGAAATGCAGCTGATCACCCCCGGGCGGTGGAAGGCCATGGTCCAGACGAAGCTCCGGAGCTTAAAGGACAACACGGTCACGGACTACAGGTTCCGTTCTGAAGAGCGCGTCGAACAGGCCTTCTTAGAGCAAGTCGAAATGGAATTCCTCTACCAGAGCGGCGACGATCACGTCTTCATGAATCACACGACGTATGACCAGCTCTCTCTGACAGCCGAGGTCATCGGCGATGCTGTCAAATATCTCATCCCCAACGTCATCTTCGTCATCGAAATGTTCGAGGGGAAGCCGGTCAACGTCATTCCACCGATCACCATTCAACTCAAGGTCGTCCATACCGATCTCTTCCTGAAGGGCGCCTCGGCGTCCGCGTCTTATAAGCCGGCCACTCTCGAGAACGGCATGGTCGTCAACGTCCCGTCGTTCATCAAGGAAGGGGACGTGCTGAAGATCGACACGCGCGAAGACAAATATTTGGAACGCGTTTAATCAAGGGGAGACACAATGCCCGTTTCCCTTCTATGACGGCGAGACGCAAATCCCCATCTCATTCTTTCTTTTATTCTTCATCGAAACCTCGGTCTTTTGAACCACCCTATTTCTTATCTCGGGGACAAGGATTTCTCTATAAGCCTGAATTATTTATGAATGACGTTATCTCTCCCGGTCGTGAATTTGCAGATGGCGCCGAATTCAAAACGTCTGTTTGATCGTCGCCGTATTTCCGCAGGCATCCTTCACAATAATCGTGATCATCCTGTCCGACGCGACGTCGAGCGCCGCTTTGAATTTGAAGCTCTCCTTGTTCG
>JALHTW010000298.1 GCA_022866045.1 Candidatus Aminicenantota bacterium
CAGATGAAACGACTTTTGCTTTTTTGACTATGCCGACAGCTCCATTTCCTATCTGGCCCAACAGTTCGTATCTTACGCTATTAGCCGTAAATATCTGGCCAGCTTTTGCTCTGCACAAATATCTCGATAGCGGGTGTGCGTATTCCGGGGGATTCCGGCCGGGTATTCCGACGGAATCCGGCCACCATTCCGAGGGAAGTCGGCCACTGATTCCGGCGGGAAAGCGGCCGCTTTTCGGCCTGTCGTCGGAAAGGTGGCCGGAATCGCTCGGAAAATTCCATGGGAGCGAAGCGGATTCTGGGTAATCTTGAGATGATGGGCTATCCTGCTCCTTCTGATTCGACCGGAAGGAGTGAGAGATGCCCGCGGAGAGATTATCGATGCGCAAGATACGAGACATTTTGAGGTTACGGTGGGGATGCGGACTGTCGTCCCGGCAGATCGCAGTCAGCCAGGGGATCGCCCGGAGTACGGTCGCCGATTATCTGCGGAGGGCCGAGGCGGCGGGAATCGGCTGGCCCTTGGCCGACGATATGGACGAAGCGACGCTCGAAGCGCGGCTTTTCCCTTTTGCACCGTTGATTCCGACGGCCGAGAGGCCGCTTCCTGATTGGTCCTGGGTTAACCACGAGCTTCATCAAAAGAACGTGACCCTCTTCCTTCTCTGGCAGGAATACCGGGAACGCTGCCCGGAGGGCTATCAGTACAGCCGGTTCTGCGACCTGTATCGGGTCTGGGCGGGCCGCCAGAGCGTCTGGATGCGTCAGGAGCACAAGGCCGGCGAGAAGATGTTCGTCGATTATGCCGGGAAAACGGTTCCCGTGATCGACCGGACGACGGGCCAGGTCCGCGACGCCCGGATCTTCGTGGCGACGCTGGGGGCTTCGAGCTATACCTATGCCGAGGCCTCCTGGACGCAAGCTCTGCCCGACTGGGTCGCCAGCCATGTGCGGGCCTTTGAGTACTTCAACGGCGTACCGGCGTTGGTTATTCCGGATAATCTGCGAAGCGGGGTGGCCAAATCCTGCCGCTACGAGCCGGAGATCAATGCTACGTACGCCGAGATGCTGGCCTTTTACGGATCGGCGGCCGTGCCGGCGAGAGTGGGCCGGCCCCGGGACAAGGCCAAAGTGGAGAACGCCGTCCAGGTGATTGAACGCTGGATCCTGGCCCGGTTGCGGCATCGGACCTTCTTCAGCTTGGAAGAGCTCAACGCTTCGATCCGGGTTTTGCTGGAGGATCTCAACAGCCGGCCGTTCAAGAAGCTCCCCGGCTCGCGCCGATCGCAGTACGAGGCGCTGGACCGGCAGGCGCTCGGGCCGCTGCCTGAGGACCGCTATGAGTTCGCCGAATGGCTTAAGGTCCGCTCGAATATCGATTATCATGTCGAGGTCGATAAGCATTACTACAGCGTGCCCTACCAACTCCGCGGCCGGGAGATCGACGTCAGGGTCACGGCGCGCACGGTCGAGGGCTACCACAAGGGCCAACGCGTGGCCAGCCACGCCCGAAGCCAGGAGAAGGGCAGGCATACGACGGTCCTGGCCCATATGCCCAAGGCCCATCAGGCCTATGCCGAATGGACGCCGGATCGAATCGCTCACTGGACGGGCCAGGCCGGACCGGCGATACGCCGGCTCGTGGAAGAGATCATGGCCGATCGGCCCCATCCCGAACAGGGCTTCCGCTCTTGTATGGGAATCATGCGCCTGGGCAAGATCTACGGCCCCGAGCGGTTGGAATCGGCCTGTGCCAGGGCCCTCCGCTTTAGAGCCTTGAGCTATCGGAGCGTGTCGTCGATCCTCAAGTGCGGCCTGGATCGGCAGAGCGAGGCGATAGCGGCAGCGAAGACGATCGATCATCCCAACATCCGTGGGTCCGTGTACTTCGAGAAGGATCCGGCATGTTGACCCATCCGACGATCGAGAAGCTTTACGCCATCCACCTCTGGGGCATGGCCAAAGCCTTCGAGGACCAACACACCATGCCGGACATCGCGACGCTGTCCTTCGAGGAGCGTTTGGGCCTGCTCGTGGACCAGGAAGTGACCGAACGGAAAAACCGCCAGGTTCGTCTCCGCCTTAAAAAAGCGCACCTGAGGATGACCGCCTCACTCGAAGACCTCGATTATCGATCCCCGCGCGGCGTCGACAAGGCCTTAATCCTGGAGCTCGGCGCCTGCCGCTGGGTCGAGCAGCATCAAAACGTTCTCATTACCGGCCCGACGGGAGTCGGGAAAAGCTATATGGCCTGTGCCCTAGCCCATAAAGCCTGCCGCGAGGGCTTCCGGACGCTCTATCTTCGTCTTCCCCGGCTTCTCCAGGGCCTGCAGATCGCCCGCGGCGATGGCCGCTATGGAAAAGTCCTCGCCAGCTTGGCTAAAACGGAGCTAATCGTGATCGATGACTGGGGGCTGGCCCCGCTTGATGATCACGGCCGCCGCGATATCCTGGAGATCCTCGAGGATCGCCACGATGTCCGCTCAACGATCGTCACCAGCCAGCTTCCGGTCGCGGCGTGGCATGAGATGATCGGCGATCCGACCCTCGCCGACGCCATCCTCGACCGGCTCGTTCACAACGCCTACAAAATCGACTTGAAAGGAGACTCGATGAGGAAAAGACTGAAATCCTTGACTCAATCCGGCCACTCGGGTACATAGGTCATGCCCAGCGTCGCTTCGCTCCGACCCCCGGCCGACTTCCTTCGGAATCAGTGGCCGGAATCATCGGAATACGCAGCCGGGTGCATGTCTGTATCTATTTATACCATATATAACGCATATATAACGTATCTAGTCGTATCTGATTGCTTGGCTATCTGATTGCTTGGCTGTCCTATCTAATTGATATTCAAGAGATAAAAGAAATTGGCTGTCCTCTTTTGGCCCTTAAACACCTTTTTTGGACAAGAAAAGTGAAGCTTGAATAGAAAAGAATAAAAAGGCTTGATGTCTACGTTTAATAAATTGATGACTAAAACCGGCCAAAAAAGGCCGCCTTAAGGCCAAAAACCAAGCAGGGCAATTAGCTAAATCTTTCAAATTCAATGGCTGAGGCCAGCCAAGCCACGCAGGTTCAGGTTCTAAGAAGTACTACTAGGGCTCAAAAGGACAGAAAAACCTTGGCCGACCCCCCTTACTATTAACAAGATAAATACGTCTGTCTCGAGATTTTGTGGCCGTATTTCTCATCAAAGCCGGGGCAGCGTTA
>JALHTW010000005.1 GCA_022866045.1 Candidatus Aminicenantota bacterium
CAATGCGACATTGATGAAACGGACATCGGAAAGGTCAAGGAAGGGCAGAAAGTCCGGTTCACCGTATCCGCGTACCAGGGCGAAACGTTCATCGGCACTGTCCGGCAGGTCCGATACTCGCCCCAGACCGTCCAGAACGTCGTCACGTATGCCACGATCGTAGACGCCGAGAATCCCGATCTCAAGCTCATGCCCGGCATGACGGCCACCGTGTCGATCATCACCGCAGAGGCCAAAGGCGTCTTGAAGGTCGCCAATTCCGCATTGCGATTCACGCCTCCCCTGCCTCAGGAAGAAGTCCAGAAGCTCTTGGCAGACGCAGGGATCGGCGGCGGACAGCGGGGCCAGCAAGGCCAAAGGTCTAAAGGCGCGCAAGGCCAGAGCGGGCAACGAGGTCAAGGTGAAAGCCAGAGACAGGGCAGCGGCCAAGGCGGAGAGATGACGCCCGAACGGCTGGCCCTGATACAGCAGGCGATGAAAAACCGACCGCGCCAGGGCGGCCAAGTTTGGGTCCTCGATGAATTGGGCAAACTTAAACCCTTTTCCGTCCGGACCGGCATCACGGACAATACATATTCCGAAATCACCCGCAGCGAGCTCAAAGAAGGTCTGAAGATCATCATCGGTCTGGAAACGGCGATCGCCTCATCGCAGACACAGCAGTTCGGCGGGCCGCAGCAAATGATGAGGTTCGTCAGCGGTCCAGGCCGGTAAGCCGGGCTTTCTTGGAAGCGAAAATGGAGAGAGTATTAATCCAGCTTGAAAACCTGACGAAGATCTATCACGTCGGGGAAACGGAAGTCCGGGCCCTTCAAGGAGTGACATATGCGGTCAACGAAGGCGAATTCGTCGCGATCCTGGGACCCTCCGGCTCCGGCAAGTCGACGATGATGAACATCATCGGCTGCCTCGACAAGCCCACTTCGGGCCGCTATTTATTTGAGGGCGAGGAAGTTTCCAAGCTCGACAAGAACCAACTGGCCCGGATCCGCAATAGAAAAATCGGCTTCGTCTTCCAGTCGTTCAATCTTTTGGCCAGGACGACCGCTCTTGAGAACGCCGAGCTCCCTCTCGTCTATTCGAACGTTCCCGGGAGGGAACAGGCCAAACGGGCTTTGGCCGCGCTCGAATTAGTGGGGCTCAAAGACCGGGCCCATCACAAGACCAACCAGCTTTCGGGCGGCGAACAGCAGCGTGTGGCCATCGCCCGGGCCCTTTTGAACAACCCCTCTCTCATCCTCGCCGACGAGCCGACCGGCAACCTTGACACGAAGACGAGCGAAGAGATCATGGCAATTTTCCGGAAGCTCAACGACGAGAAAAAAATCACGATCGTCATGGTCACCCATGAAGCGGACATCGGGGCTCAAGCCAAAAAAAGAATCTTCATGCGGGACGGGGTGATCGTCCGGGAAGACGGATACTAAAGGAGGCAGATTATGTTATTCCGCATATTACGCGTTTCGCTGCGCGCTCTCAGCCGGAACAAGATGCGCACGTTCCTGACGATGCTGGGGATCATCATCGGCGTCGGGGCGGTCATTGCCATGGTCAGCATCGGAGCCGGGGCCAAGGCAGCCGTCGAAAGCCGGTTCGCGGCCATGGGCACGAACCTGTTGTTCGTCAGCGGAGCGAGCAAGAGAGTCCAGGGCGTCCACTCGGGATTCGGCGGCTTCCAGACGTTAACGGTCGAAGACGCCCAGGCCATATTGGAAAGATGTCCCTCCGTCGAAGCCATCTCGCCGAGCGTCAGCACCCGGGCCCAAACCATCTACCTGAATAAAAACTGGCAAACCTCGATCCAGGGTACGGGCGAGAGATATCCCGATGTCCGAAAGTGGGAGATCGAACTCGGGACCTATTTCGACGAAAGCCAGGTCCGGGGCGCGGCTAAGGTCTGCGTCTTAGGGGCCGACGTGAAGAAAAACCTGTTCGAGGACGCGGATCCCATCGGCCAAACGATCAGGATCAAAAAAGTCCCGTTCCAGATCATCGGCGTCCTCAAGTCCAAGGGTCAGTCCGGCGGGTTCGGCAGCCGCGACGATATGATCTGCGTGCCTTATACGACCTGCATGAAGAGGCTTCAGAAAGCCGAATTCCTGAGCTCGATCGACGTTTCAGCCGTTTCCTCGACGCAGACGGCCCTGGCGAAGCAGGAGATTGCGGAGCTTCTGCGCGACCGGCACCGAATCATGCCCGGCTCTGACGACGATTTCCAGGTCCAGGACATGTCCGAGATCGCCGAGGGCGCGGCGGATGCGACGAACATCCTGACTCTTCTTCTCGGAAGCATCGCTTCGATCTCGCTCCTTGTCGGAGGAATCGGGATCATGAACATCATGCTCGTCTCGGTCACGGAAAGAATCCGGGAGATCGGTATCCGGATGTCGATCGGCGCCCGAGAGCGGGACATCCTCCTCCAGTTTCTAGCCGAGGCCATAGTCTTGAGCCTCGTCGGCGGCCTGCTCGGAATCGCCATGGGAGTCGGAGTCTCGAAATTGCTTCATTATATCCCTATCTTTGCCACGATCAAGACCGTCGTCTCCCCGAGCTGGGTCATCATGGCCTTCCTCATTTCCGGGTCAATCGGGGTGTTCTTCGGGTTCTACCCCGCCCGAAAGGCGTCCAAGCTCGATCCGATCGAAGCCCTGCGATATGAATGACAAAGGAGATTTTTGAAATGAAAATAAGAAGAACGAGTTTGCTCATAATTTTCTTGGTATTGCTTTGGCCGGTGATGAATTGGGGCCAGGAGCAGACGCCGCAGGCGCAGCCACAGGGGAAATCGCTCTCTCTGACCCTGGATGAGTGCATCAAACGGGCCCTGGAGAAAAATCTTAGCCTCCAGGTCGCGGTCCTTTCGCCGCAGCTGTCCGAGCTGTCGTTGACTCAGGCCGGCGAAAAATACTACCCGTCGATGTCGTTCAGCTATACCGACTCCGCCAGCCGGAACGCCTCTTATTCATGGCTCGATGCTGCTTCAGGCAGTGTCATTACGCTCAGCGGCAGATATTCCGGCTCGATCAGCCAACAGATTCCGTTCGGCGGAAATGCACAGATATCGCTCGACGGCAACAAGACGGATTCCACTTCAAGAGGGCAGACGATTAATCCCCGCTACCAAGCGACGTTGGGCTTCACCTTTACCCAGCCTTTGCTTCAGGGCTTTGGCTACAAGATCTCCAATTACAATATCCTCGTTTCCAGGAACAACCTGGATATCTCCGAGACCACGTTCACAAAGACGGTCCAGGACACGGTTTACAGCGTCACCAGCGCCTACTGGCAGCTCGTTAACAGCATCGAGAACCTCAAAGTGCAGCGGCTGGCCCTCCAATTGGCCCGGGATTTCCTGGCCAAGAACAAACTCTCGGTCGAGATCGGCACCCTCGCCCCTATGGATGTCTTGAGCGCCGAAGCCGAAGTGGCCCTCCGCGAAGCGAGCATTCTCGCCTCCGAAGCTTCGGTAAAGAACAATGAAGACAATTTGAAGATGCTCATCAACCTCTCGGACGAAGAAGAAAAAGGCTTGCGGGAAATCGTGGTCCTGGACAAGCCGAAGTTGGAAGAGCAGCAGGTGGACCTGGACCAGGCTCTCATGCTCGCCATGCAAAAACGGACTGACTTGAAGATTTCCCAGATCGGCCTCAAAAACCAGGAGCTGAGCCTCAGCTATACAAAGAACCAACTTCTGCCGAACCTGAGCTTCACCGCTTCTTATTCGAGCCCCGGCATTTCGGGAAGGCAGATCCTCTACGACGGTAATCCGCTTAACGGGATTATCATCGGCACCATCCCCGGAGGCGCGTCGGAGGCCTTTAAAGATGCGTTTGGTTTCAAATATAGGAACTGGTCGGTTCGACTGAACCTGAGCATCCCCCTAAGCAATATAATCTCAAGGGCAAGCTATGCTCAGGCTAAGCTCAACATGGATCAGGCGCTTTTGAATATGAAGAACCAGGAAAAGCAGGTCGTGCTCGAGATCAGAAACGGAGTTCGGGCCGTCCAGACGACCTATAAACAGGTCCAGGCCTACAAGGTCGCGCGAGAACTGGCCGAGAAGAAGCTCCAAGCCGAGGAGGATAAGCTCCGCGTCGGGCAGAGCACGAACTATACGGTCCTTCAATTTCAGAGAGACCTGACGAACGCCCGGGTGGCAGAGCTTCAGGCCATCATCAGTTACAATCTGGCCCAGGTCGGCCTCGACCGGTCCACAGGAGTGATCCTGGAAAAAGGGAACATCAAGATTACGGATATTTTAGCGAAATAATCGAACGACGGGGACGGGCCGGCACAGGCTGAGTCCTGTCCCCTTTTCTCCTTCCCAAAGACCAACCGAATTTGCCATAAGATGGCGCTTTCTTTTGGGGCGGAATCGGGAATGAGGGAGGCCAGGACATCCCGGATGTCGCTCCGCCTTCGTTAGGTTTTCGCCCTGGCCGCGGATTTATAAAGCCGTCTTTTTTATCGCTTCCGGCACGATCACCGATATTTCGGCCCTCTTCTTTTTCCCGGCCAGCTTGTCCGCGATCACGTAGAAGGACGGCACGACGACCAGGCTGAGGATCGTCGAGAGGACGAGCCCTCCGATGACGCCGATGGCCATGGGCACGCGGATCTCCGACCCCGAGCCCAGACCGAGGGCCGGCGGGATGGCCGCCATCATGGTTGCCGTGGCCGTCATCAGGATGGGCCTGAGGCGGATGGGGCCCGCCTTCTGCATGGACTCTTTGGCGTCGAATCCCTTAGCTTTGAAGGCGTTGGCGTAATCGACCAGGATGATCGAATTCTTCTTGACGATGCCCATGAGCAGCAGGAGTCCGATCATGCTGAAGATGTTCAGCGACTGGTGAGTGAGCAGCAGGGCGAGAGCGGCGCCGGCGAGGGATAGCGGCAGGATCGTGATGATGGTCACGGGGTCCTTGTACGAGTTGAACTGGGAGGCCAGGATCATGTAGGCGATGCCGATGCCCAGGAACATAGCGAAGAGCAGGCTGCTCATTGATTCGCGGAAGGCGACGCTCGCGCCGCCGAGGACGATGCGGTAGCCGACGGGGAGGTTCTTAGCCTCGTTCTCGACGTAGCGGATGGCCTCGTCCTGGGAATGCCCCGGGGCGACGTTGGCGAAGATCGAGATGGCCCGTTCCCGGTCCTTGCGGGTGATGGCCTGGAGGGCCGGCTGTTCGTCGTAGGTCACCAGCGACGACAGGGGAACCATCTGGCCGGTCCGCGTCCGGACCTTCAACCGGGCGATGTCCTCGGGCCGGGAGCGCTGGGCGGCCAGGAGCTTGAGGCGGACGTCGATACGCCGGCCGCCGGAACTGTATTTCCCCACCCGCACGCCGCCGACGAGCGCGTTCAGGGTCGTTGCGACCTCGTCGATCGAGACGCCGATATCGGAGGCCATGGCCCGGTCGGGGAGGACCCGGAGCTCGGGCTGTCCCAGCCGGTAGTCCGAGTCCAGGTCCTGGACGATTCCGCTCTCCCGGAGCCGGTTTATGATCTCCTGGCTGAGGGTGATAAGTTTATCCCAGTCCGAGCCGCGGACGGAGAACTCGACCGGGAACCCGCGCTGGGCCGTGAGGCCCTGCTGGGACAGGTCCTGGATGACGGCCCGGATGCCGGGGATGGCGTTCAACTCCCGCCGCAGAATGGTCGAAAGCTCGGCTACGCTCAGCTTCCGCTCCTTCAGAGGGACGAGGGTGATGTTCATGTTTCCTGAGCTCGCGCCGCCCATGCCGACGTTCAGGAACGACTGGACGACCTCGGGCCGCCGCATGACGATGTCTTCGGCTCTCTGCATCAGCTTGCTCGTCTCGGTGATATCGGCGCCGACCGCGGTCTGGACGCGGATCGACATCCGGCTCAGGTCCTGCGAGGGGACGAACTCGGACGGCATCGTGGTCAGGATGATGATGGCCGCGGCGAAGAGGACAAGGCCCCCGAGGAGAATGAGCCCGGGCCGCTTCAGGCTCCGTCCCAGGACACGGGCATAAAGCTGTTCCAGTCTCCGGAAGCCGCGGTCGACGAGATGTCCGATTCGGCTCCGTCCTTCCCGCGATGTCCTCAGGAATTGGGAGCAGCGGGCCGGGGCCAGGGTGACCGCTTCGACGTAGGACAGCAGGACGGCCAGGCAAAGAGTGATGCCGAACTGGAGGAAGAATCGGCCGATGATCCCCTTGACGAAGACGACGGGAATGAAGATGGCCACGACGGCCAGGGTCGCGGCCAGGGCGGCGAAGGCGATCTCCTGGGTTCCGCCCAGGGCGGCCTGGACAAGCCCCTGGCCGCCTTCCCGGTGGCGGAAGATGTTCTCCATGACCATGATGGCGTCGTCGACGACGATGCCGACGGCCAGGGCCATGGCCAGAAGGGTGAACGTGTTGAACGTGAAACCCAGGAAGTAGATGATGGCCACCGTGCCCAGGAGGGACATGGGTATGGCCAGGATGACGTTGAGCGTGCTGGAAAAGGAGCCGAGGAACAGCCAGCAGACAAAGGCGGTCAGAAGGACCGAGAGGAGGATCTCGAACTCGATCTCTTTGACTGATTCCTCGATGAACTTTGTCGAGTCGTAGACGATGTTAGTCCGGATGCCCTCTGGCAGAGTTTTCTGGAATTCGGCCAAGGCGGCGCGAACCTGCCTGGCCAGGGCCACGGCGTTCGACCCGCGCTGCTTCTTTATGGAAAGACCCTGGGCCGGTGTGCCGTTGACGCGGGCCAGCCGCCTCGTGTCGTCGAAACCGTCTTCGACGAGCGAAACGTCGCCGATATAGATCGGGCTGCCGTTGGCCTCGCGGACGACGATTTTGCGGAGTGTTTCCAGGTCGATAGCCTCGCCAAGAACACGGACATTGACCTCGCGCCCCTGCGTCTCCAGGCGGCCGGCCGGAAGCTCAACGTGCTCGCGCTGCAGGGCCTGAATGACCTCGCGGACGGTCAACCCTTTTTCGTCTAGCTTGGTCGCGTCCAGCCAGACGCGGACGTTGCGGTCCTGGACGCCCATGAGCGAGATCTCGCCCATTCCGGGGATTGTCTGAAGTTTCTCTTTGAGGCTGTACTGGATGTAATCGGCCAAGACCCGGATGGGGACCGCGCCGACCAGCGAGATCATCATGATCGGCTGGTCCTCGGGGTTGGACTTGGAGATCGTCGGGGGATCGACGTCCCGGGGCAAGGATCGCTGGGCCTGGGAGACCTTGGCCTGGACGTCCTGCAGGGCCAGGTCCACGTTCCGGGACAAATCCATTTCCACTGTGACCGACGCGCCTCCCTGGCGTGAGCTCGAGCTGATGGTCTTTATGCCCTCGACCTGGACCAGCGCCTCCTCCAGGGTCTCGACGATGTCGTTCTCGACGACCTCGGGGGCAGCGCCCGGCCAGGAGATGTTGACCGAGATCGTGGGAAAATCCACGTCGGGAAACTGGCTGATGCCAATCCGGGTTCCGGCGACGATCCCGAAGACGATGGTCGCGGCCATCATCATCCAGGCGAGGACCGGTTTTTTAACGCATACTTCAGTGATCTTCATAGGGGCTCTCCTCTCCGGGCCTCATTTCTTTTTCGGGGCCGGGGCGGTCGGGGCTTGTTCGCCCGGTTTCATGACCCGCACCGGCGCGTTGGCGCGCAACGCCTCGGCGCCGCGGACCACCAGCAATTCGCCCGGCTGCAGCCCGGACAGGACTTCAGCCTGGCCGTCCGCAGTCCGCATCCCGATGGCCAGGATGCGCTCCACGGCGATGTCATTTTCGACGACGTAGGCGATGAAGCCGCGCTCGCTGGGCCGGATCGCCGTCTGGGGGATGACCGGTGCGGTCCGGGGAGCACTCACCGGGATCGTGATCTCGGCGAACGCGCCCGGCCTGAGGGCCATGTCACTCGTGTCGCGAATCTCGGCGGTAATGGCGACCATTCGCGTTCCTTCGTCGGCGGCCGCGGCGACGTGGACGATCTTGGAGACGTACTCCTTCTCGTTGTCCCTCACCTTGAAGTTTGCCACCTGGCCGGGCCGTATCTCGGCCGCGGATCGTTCAGGAATGCTGAACCGGAGAAGGAGAGGATCGCGGCGGATAAGGGTGGCCAGGACCGTGCCGACCTGGACGTATTGTCCGGTCTGAACGGTTCTCGTCTGGATAATGCCGGCGAACGGGGCCCGGACATAGGCGTCGCGGAGATTGAGCTTGGCCTGGTTGAGCGCCGTCAGCGTTTGGGCGACGTCAGAAGCCGCCAGGAGGACCTTGGTCCGCCAGGTCTCGAGCTCTTCCCCTGGGATTAAGCCCGGTGTCTGGTTGATGACAGTTTCCCGTCGTTTCAGACCGGCTTCAGCGTCAGCCTTCGAAGCCAGGGCCTTGTTATAGGAAGCCTGGGCCGACTCGACCGCGAGGCGGTAGCGCTCCGGTTCGATTTCGACGAGGACCTGAGAGAGGGCAGCCATGTTGCCTTCGGCGAAAAGCACCCGGTCCACCACTCCTGCGACGCGGGCAGTGACCTGGACCTTTTCAAAGGCGTCGATCGAGCCGACGGCATTAACGGTGTAGATGAGCGAGCGGACCGTCACGGGCGCGACCTCAACGGGGAAGGTGACCCTGGATTTCTCCGTGGCCCCTCCCTTTTTCGAGGGAGGCGCTGGTTGACCCTCTGATGGGCCGCCTTTTTTGCAGGATGGAAGAAAAAGAAGCGAAATGAGGACCGCTCCCATCAACACTTTTTCTATCGATTTAGTATTCAATGATCGGCTCCTTTCCAAGGGGATCCAGACCAAGCGCGGTCTCGAGGTTCAAATAGGCGAGGCCCAGGTTGTATCGGGCATTGACGAGCCCGACCTCAGCTTCGAACAAACGGACGTTGGCGTCCGCCACTTGGAGGGCCTGGCTGAGCCCCTGCCGGTAAAGCTCGGCCGTTTCCGACGCGTTCTTCTTGGCGACGCTCTGGGCGATCGTTGCCAGCGTGAGCGACGCTCGTGCGTTGTTCAAGGCAATAACCGTGCCGCGGACATCGATCCCCACTTTCCGCTCCGCGGACTGGACATCCAGATCCGCCATATAAGCCAACGCTCTTCTTTCTTTATAATCGGCATTCCGGGTCAAGCCGTCAAAGATGGACCAGCTCAGAGTCAGCCCGACGTTCCAGTTGAAATTCTTCCCGGTCAAGCCCGCTTCGTTGGTGTAAGTGTATTGGCCGTTAAACGAGAGGGAGGGAAGGTATCTTAAGGACGGTTCCAGGATCAGGGCGTGCTGGGCCCTGGCCCGCCAGCGCAGGGAATTGAGATCCGGCCTCCGGTTCTGGGCCTGGGCGATCAATGGCTCGACGGTCAGGGAATTCTCTGCGGCCGCTTTGAGGAGGAATTCGGGCGTCTGCAATTTCTTTTGGAGAGTGGACTCATCATCCAAGAGATAGCTCAGCTGAAGCCACGTCGTCTCGACTTGGCCTTTGACCTGGGTCATTCCCATTTCGGCGATCGCGTATTCAAGCTCTGCCCGGGTCACGTCGTTGACCGAAACCAGCCCGGCCGCATACCGCGCCCTCGCGGCCTCCAGCGCCTGTTTGGCATAATCAAACCGGCGCTTGGACGCTTCCATGACCTGATCGACGCTCAGGGTCGCCAAAAAAGCGTTGCTGACATCGAAGGCCAGCTTCTGCTTGCTATCGACCGCCGTGTTTTCCTCGGCGTTTTTATCCAGATCAGCCTGACGGAGCGTCGGAATGTTGCTGGAGTTGAAAAGAGTCATACTGAACCTGGCTGCGCTGGAAAGCGCGTTATAATTTTGGACAATGAAGAGCTGGTTGCCGATGATCCTCGTGACCTCGAACGGCCGCCGGGTATAGGTCCCCGTGGCGCTGATGGTCGGCATGAAGTAAGCCCGCGCTTTTAAGACGCGTGCCTCGGCGGCCGTGACCTGTTCCGTGGCTTGAATAGCCCGTTCGTTGCGGCTCAGGGCCAGCTGGATGGCCTTCTCCAGCGTCAGGACATCTTCTTGGGCTTTCGCCAGCGAGGGCCATAACAACAAGCTTAGAATGACAACAGGTCTCAACCAGGGCCTTTTCTTTCTATAATATGCGTTGCTCATTTGATCTTGACAGAGTCCTCCTTTAAGGCATGTTGTTCTTCACCCCCGGATATGGGATGAAAGGTCCGGAATGATGGGACTGATAGCTCTCGAGTCTCGCTTCAAAAAAGTTCATAATTGCAAAATTATACACTATTTAGACGCTCGTGCGTCAGCTTTCTTCCTCTTTTTTACGAGGGGCGAACCAGCCGTAGAGAGCGGGGAGGACCAACAATGTCAGCAGCGTCGACGTGACCAGCCCTCCGACCACGACGACGGCGAGAGGGCGCTGGACCTCCGAACCCGGTCCGGACGCGAAGAGCATGGGGATCAGGCTGAAGATCGTGATCGTGGCCGTCATCAAGACCGGCCTAAGCCTGTTCTCGCACCCTTCAAGAATAGCCTCCTTGAGAGGTTTCCCGTCCTCGCGGATCTGATTAATATAAGAGACGAGCACCACGCCGTTCAATACGGCGATGCCAAAGAGGGCGATGAATCCCACCGAAGCCGGGACAGAGAGATATAGCCCCGTGAAATACAGCGAAAACACCCCCCCGATCAGAGCGAAGGGCAGGTTCAGGATGACCAGGGCAGCGAGCCGCAGGGAACTGAACGTCAGAAAGAGAAGAAAGAAGATGAGCCCGATCGTGAGAGGCACGATGACGGCGAGCCGTTTCATGGCCCGCTGCTGGTTTTCGAACTGCCCTCCCCACGTCAAGTAATAGCCAGACGGGAGCTTCACGTTTTTGCGGACGAGCCGCTTGGCCTCGGCGACAAAGCCGCCCATGTCGCGGCCCGATATGTTGCACTCCACGCCGATCCTCCGCTCGCCGGACTCACGGCTGATCTGGACAGGCCCTTCCGATGTAAAGATGTCCGCCAACTGGCTGAGGGGGATTCTCGTTCCCCGGGGAGATTGGACGAGGATGTTCCCGATGGATTCGAGCGAATTGCGTTTCTCTTCCGGGAAGCGCAATTGGACGTCGAAATATTTCTCGCCTTCGAAGAGCTGAGTCACGGGTTTCCCGCCGACGGCCGTTTCGACGATCGTCTGGACGTCCTCGACGTTGATGCCGTAGCGGGCAATCCTGGCCCGGTCGGTTTTGATGGAGATGTACGGCTGGCCGGCGATCGTTTCTACGACGAGGTCTTGGGTGCCGCGGATCCTGGCCAGGATCTTCGCGATCTCGTCCGCTTTGCCCTTCAAGATTTCCAGATCTTCGCCGAAAAGCTTGATGATGAGCTGGGCGCGGGTTCCCGCCACGAGCTCGTCGATCCGGCAGGCGATGGGCTGGCTGAAGGAAAAGGTCATTCCGGGAAACGCCGCCATCGCCTCGCGCATTTTGCCTGTCAGATCCTCTCGCGTTTTCGCCGTCGTCCATTCGGCCCGAGGCTTGAGCATTCCAACGTATCCCGTCTTCTCGACGCCCCGGGCTTCGAGGGCGATGCCCGTCTGCCCGGTCCTCGAAACGATGGTCTCGAGCTCCGGGAATTCCATGAGCCGCTGCTCCACTTTCCGGCTCATCTCAAGGGATTCCGGGAGCGAGATGCCGGGCAGGAACTGGATGTCCATGTCGAACGCACCTTCGTCCATGATCGGGATGAATTCCGTCCCCAAACGGGGAACGAGATAGAGCGTGCCGCCAACGAGCGCGATCGAGGCGAAAAGCAGAATGACTTTATGCTTTAATCCCCAGCGGAGGACGGGAAGATAGACTTTTTTCGCGGCGTTGATGAGGAAGCTCGGTTTCTCTTTCTTGGCTTGGAGAAAGAGGTAGCAAAAAGCCGGGATGGCGACGAGCGAAAGGAGGAGCGAGGCGAAGAGGGCGATGGCGACCGTGAAGGCCAAGGGCGAGAACATCTTGCCCTCGATCCCCCGAAGGGTCATGATCGGAATGAACGTCAGGGCGATGATGAGCTCGCCGAAGATGCTGGGTTTCCGGACTTCGAGCACGGCCTTATAAACCATCGAGAGCTTGAGCGCGCCCGCCGCGGATTCCGAAAGATGACGCTGAACGTTCTCGACCTGGATGATGGTCGCGTCGATGATCATGCCGATGGAGATGGCCAGTCCGCCAAGCGACATGAGGTTGGCCGAGAGCCCAGCCTGCCGCATGATGATAAATGTCGTGAGCGCGGACAGGGGCAGGGCGATGATGACGATGAACGCTCCGCGAAAGCTCCGGAGGAAAAGATACAGGACGAACACGACGAAAATAGCGCCGATGATCAGCGCTTCGGTCACGGTGTGGACGCTCGAGCTGACGATGTCCGACCGCTTGTAGAACGGCTTGATTTTCAAGCCCAGCGGCAGGACGTCGCTTTTGTTGATCTCCGCGACGCGCTCCTCGATCTGCCGGACGACCTCCCGGCTGTTGCTGCCCCGAAGCATCATCACGATGCCGCCGACGACTTCCTCTTTTCCATCCTTGACCGACGCTCCCTGACGGACGGCTTGACCGACGCGGACGTCGGCCACGTCGCCCAGGAGAACGGGCGTCCCGCCTTCCGATTTGAGGATGACGCTGCCGATGTCCTCGACGGACTGAAGAAGGCCGATGCCGCGGATGAGATATTGCTGGGAGTGGCGCTGAAGGACGTTGCCGCCCACGTTCCGGTTGTTTTTCTTTAGGGCGTCGGCCACGCCGTTGAGCGAGATATCGTATTTGAGCAATTTGTCAGGATCGACTTCGACCTGGACCTGTTTGATATATCCGCCGAAGGAGTTGATCTCGTTGACACCCGGGATGGATTTGAGCATGGGCGCGAGCGTCCAGTCCTGGATCGTCCGCAGCTCGGTCAGGTATTGGACCTTTTCCGCTTCGCCCGCAGGCCGTTGGCCTTCGAGCGTGTATTGATAGATCTCTCCCATGGCCGTGGCGACAGGCCCCATGGAGATAGAAATTCCTTCCGGAACACTCTCCTTGGCTTCGATCAACCGTTCGAGGACGAGCTGGCGGGCGAAATAAATGTCCACGCCGTCTTCGAAGACGACCGTGACAACCGAGAGTCCGAACTTTGAGATCGAGCGGAGCAGGGTGAGCTGCGGGAGGCCGCGGAGGGCCATCTCGATGGGGTACGTGACGAATTTTTCGACTTCAAGCGGCGAGAGGCCGGGCGCCGAGGAAAGGACCTCGACCTGGATGTTGGTGACGTCGGGGAAGGCATCGATGGGCAGCTTTATAAAGGAATAGACGCCGAGGGCGATGAGGAGGAGGACGCAGATGATGACGAGAAGCCGCTGTCTGAGAGCAAAGGAAATGATTCTCTCGATCACGGCTATTCCTCTCCCAGGCTCTTCTTCAGAAGCTCGGACTTGAGGAAAAAGCTGCCGTTCGTCGCGACGAGCTCATGTTCCTTCAGACCTTTGAGGATTTCCACGAACCCGTCGAGCGAAATCCCCGTCTCTATTTGGCGCAGGGCGAACGCGTTTTCTCCTGTCCGGACAAAAACGACCTTTTTGTTTTGATAATCCTGAACGGCCGCACCGGGCACGAAGAGAGAGTTCGCTTCCACGGATGACAGAATATCGGCGTCGATGTACATGCCCGGCTTGAGCTGTCCCTCCGGGTTCAGAAGCTCGATCCGTCCTTCCACGGTCCGCGTTTTTTCGTCAACGACATTGCCGACCTGGAAGAGCCGGCCCTTGAATTCCCGGCCGGGATACGCGCCGACGCGGATGACGGCTTCGCATCCTGTACGGACGCGCGCAAGGTCTTTTTCAAAAATATGGATGTCGACCCAGACCGTCGAAAGGTCGGCGATTTTAAAAAGGCTCGCCCCGAGTTCTACATAATCGCCGGCCGTTACGGCGCTTTCGCTGATATTTCCGCCCAGGGGTGCGCGAACGGGGAGAAGAGTCTTAATCGAGCCGGTTTTTTCGATTTCGTCGATTTCAGCGTCTAAGATATCGAACAGCCGGAGTCTGCTCCGGGCCGAGACCAGGAGACCTTTCGCCGCACTTTGCTCCGCCTGGTCATTTTGAAGCCTTTTGAAGCGCTCCGAAGCTTGAAGGAGTTCTGCCTGGAGGATGAGAAAATCTTGACTGTAAAGGGATAAGAGGAGCTGGCCTTTTTGGACGCGCTCCCCGGGATAGACCAGCAACTGTTCGATTCTTCCGGCCGTCCGAGCCGTCACATGAGCCAGGCGTTTTGGGTTGAAATTGATCTCTCCGGCCGCGTGGATCGTCCGGATGACGGGACGGATTCCGGCTTCTGCGGTCTGAATCCCGGCGGTCTTGACGGCTTCCGATGTCAGCGTGACGGAAGACGGAGCCGTCTCTTCCGTGAGTTGAGCGATGCCTTCTTCTTGGGATTTCGTCTTGCAGGCCGGGAGAAAAAGCACGGCGACCAGGATTGCTATGGCAAATAATGAGACGCATGTCTTCTTCATGGGGCCTCCTTAGTCGGCATATTCTTCGCCGGCGACTTCGAGGTCGGCGAGCGAAATGAGATAAAGATAGAGGGATTTCAGATGCTCGAGCTGGGTTGCGGCGTATGTCCGGTAGAGGTCGAGCAAGTTGAAGAATTCGATCTTTCCATACTGGTATTGGCTGATGGCAAGGCGGATCTCATCCTCCATGTCTTTCAAAAGCTTCTGCTCAAAGATCCTCACTTGTTCCTCCGAGGCTTTGACGCCGGCATAAGCGCTTTCGATCCGGGCCATCATCCGCCGTTCTTCGTTCTCAGCGGAGATGAGTGCGATGTCGTTTGCCGCGTCGGCTTCCATGATCTCGCCTTTTTGCCGTGTCCGCCAAATCGGCACGCTGAGGCCGACCGAGAATCCCCAGGAGCCGGTCCTCAGGCTGGGAAAATAGAGCCCCAGAGAAAAATCGGGAAGGGTGTTCTTCCGGGCCAGACGAAGCCCCGCTTCGGACTGGCGGCGTTTTGAGGCCAGAAGCTTCAGGGCCGGGCTTGACGTCCGAGCCTCCTCCTTTATGTCCGGCAGACCTTTGTCCAGAGGAATGAAGGCCATATCCGTCGAAAGATTCAGGGCTTCATCGCCCTTCCTCCCCAGCAGGATGTTGAACTCCGCCCTGGAGGCGGTCCCTTCTCTTCGTTCTTCGATGATCTGGTTTTGGAGCCGGGCCTTTTCGACTTTAGCCCGAAGGACGTCGCTGTATGAGGCGGTGCCTGCCTGATATTTGATCACCAGATTCTCCGTGAACTGGTCGAGAAGAACGGCCGCTTTTTCCAAGGATTCAAGCGTCCTCCGGGAGAGCACGGCTCTGTAATACGCCTTTTTCAGCCGGGCACCGATGAGCCGGCGGATTTTATCGAGCTCCAAAGCAGCCTGCTCTTCGCCATAGCGGCCGATCTCTCCCCGCAAAGCCCTTTTCCCGGGAAACTCGAGTCCCTGCTCGATGCCGAAGCTGTATTCTTTTCCTTCGCCTTCAGAAGCATTCTTTTTCAAGGAAAGGCCTTCGTCCCTGACAACGATGTCCGGGTCAGAAATCGCTTCCATCTGCAGCCTTTTCCCCGTCGCGGTCACCATGGCTTTCTGGGCCAGGAGGATCTCGGGATTCCGTTGAAGCGCAATCTTAACGGCTTGTTCCAGAGTCAGGCCTTCCTCGCCGCGTGCGCCGAGAGGGGAAATAGTGCTCGCGAAAAGAATGAGAATAACATATTTTTTCACATCAGGCCTCCATGGAAAGATTGTTTAAAAAAGGACCAGAGGAGCTTTTTGGGAGGGCTTAAGAAAGACTGTCGGGAGGATGGAATATGTTCTTTATGAACTCATCTAGATGAATATTTTCGTCCTGGACGGACAGGACGGGTTCCAGGAGCGGATTGCCGAGATACGATTCGGCTTCAAAAGGCTCGGGATTATCATAGAAAGAATGCAGGGGGCTAGATAATTCATGGAGGTGCTCATGACAAAAATAATCATGCAAAACCAGGGTCGTGCCGATAAGAACGATCAGAAGGATGGGAAGGAGAAGACCAAGCGGCCTTTTTGCTTCAAACGCGCCCGTGGTCATGGGGAAGGAAACTCTTCTCGGAACCTAAATCTTTAATATTCAACAAATTACTAAGAGGCCAATTTTATTGTGATCGATCGGAATTGTCAATCGATTTTCAGCTTTGCGATTTTGCCGGCCATTCGTCCGGCTTGTTCGCCGAGTCGCAGCACGTTATAATAGCGTTCATGCAGATCCGCGCCGGCCGGCATTCCCTTCTCCTCCTCATGCCGTTCTTTATCTCGGTCTGCGCCTCCTCACCCCGCGGCGTCATCATTCTCTGCGCCGGCGACAGCATCACGGCCCAGGCCTATCCCCATTTTCTTCAGCAAATCTTCAACAAAGAAGGGCTGAAGGCCCGGGTCCTCAATTACGGCCGGAACGGGTTCACGTCGGGCGAATACCTGCGTTTTCTGGAAACGAACGGAGAGCGCCTGAGGGCGGAGCGGCCCGATATCGTCCTGATCGAGCTCGGTACGAATGACGTCCGGGCTGATGCCGATCATACGCCGACGGACGCTTTCAAAGACAACATGAAAAAGATCATCGCCATCTTCCGCGCTTTTCAAAGCCGGGCCGGAAAGATGCCCCAGATCCTTTTGGCGACGATCCCGCCGATCCCAAGCGACACGCCCCTCCCCTTCGCCCCGGAATCTGGGCAGCGCGTTTCGGAAGAAATCAACCCCGCCCTCCTGTCGATCTCGTCCGAGGAAAACCTGCCGCTAGTCGACAATTACGCGCTTTTCCTCAATCAGCCGGACCTCCTCCCCGGCGTCCATCCTTCGAGGGACGGCTACCGGCGCCTTGCCGAAAACTGGTTCGCCGCCCTTAAACCTTTTTTGGTACGCTGATAGGCTGTGCGGGTCTCGGGTGAGCCTTGAGAAGGATTCGCTCCCCCTAGGAATTCTTAACGCCGGTGAGCTCCGCTTTTTTCGGAGTCGCGGAAATCGTATGTCAGACTGCAGCCCTGAATAATGTTTTAAAAAGGGCCCACTTTTTTCCTTGAAAAACACTAAGAATGGTGGTATCATTTTTCTTAAGCGGATAGCGAAATAAATCTGAGAATAATCATAACCAGGGAGCTTTTTCATGAACAGAAAGCTTATCAGACCCAATTTCACGGAAATCAAGGATAAGATTAAGGCCAGCGAAGCCATCAAGCAGCAACAGCAGCAACAGCAGCAACAACAACAACAGCAGCCCCTGTCGCAGAAAAAGATCCACCCGCCGACGGACACCTTCGCCGAGAATTATTATTACCTCAAGCAGATGAGCAAGAAGACGCCCATGGCCGTGGTCTTCAGCGATGGCCAGGTGATCGAAGGGTATATCGAGTGGTACGACCGCAACTGCATCAAGCTCAACCGCGACAACGCACCCAATCTTCTCATCTTTAAGAGCAACATCAAATATATCTATAAGCTCAGCGAAGGAAAAGAAGGCCCTGAGCCCAACGACAAAAAATGAGCCTGCCCCGGATCGGGATCACGCTCGGCGATCCGGGGGGAATCGGCCCAGAGATCGTCATCAGATCCCTTTCAAACCTTTCGTTGCTCCCGGAAGCCCATTACGCGATCTACGGTTCCTCGTCCGTCCTGGAAGCTGAAGAGAAAGCTCTCGGCATCAAGCTGGATCGGACGAAGATATCGGTCCGGGAGGTCAGGTCGCTGCCCATCGCAGTCAAAAAAGGCGCCGCTGACAAGGACAACGGAGCGGCGTCCTTTCTTTATTTCAAAGAAGGCGTCGAGGCCGCACGGGCAGGGGAGATCAAGGCCATCGTAACAGCTCCCATCTCCAAGCTTTCTTGGAGCCTGGGGGGAATTGCTTGGCGGGGGCACACAGAATATCTCGAGCAATTCTATCCCGAAGCCATCATGACCTTCTGGTCCGAAAAGATGAAGGTCGCCCTCTTCAGCCATCACCTTGCCTTGAAAGAAGCCATCGGGCGCGTTACGAAAAAGAACCTTGCGGCTTTTTTCCGCATCCTCTGCAAGAGCGTGGCAGAGGCCCGGCCGGGGACATATCAGTTCCTTGTGGCGGGGCTGAATCCCCATGCCGGCGAGGATGGGCTTATGGGCGGCGAAGAAAGAGAAGAGATCATCCCGGCCATCGAAGAAGCAAAGGCCGCAGGATTGGACATCAGCGGTCCCTATCCGCCGGATGGCGTCTTCCGGAACGCCTTCGGGCATCCTGATCGGGTCGTTGTCGCCCTCTATCACGACCAGGGTCTGATCGCGTTCAAGCTGGCCGCCTTCGGCACGGGCGTTAACGTCACCCTCGGCCTGCCGTTCATCCGTTCGTCTCCGGACCATGGCCCGGCCTTCGATATCGCCGGAAAAAATCTGGCCGATGCCCGGAGCATGATCGAAGCCGTCCGGCTGGCCGGCGAGCTATCGCCTCGCGTGTTTTAACGCCGCGCGCGGTTCGCCGTTCCTGTCACGCTCCTTGATGGCCGCCGAGGCCGGCAGTGAATATTTCTCATGATCTTCTCTTTCCCCGGGAGGAGAGGTCTGTCGGATTTCCGGCGCTTTTGAAGGAAATCGGGACGCCTCTGACCAACTTGCGCTACACGAGCAACTATCGCGG
>JALHTW010000299.1 GCA_022866045.1 Candidatus Aminicenantota bacterium
CTCTTATCGGTGATGCCGTTCAGAAAATCCTTGAATCCGTGGGTGCTGTGGCACTTCGCACACGAGGAGGGAATCGACCCTTCTGCATCCCAGTGCTTGAAGGGCTCGCCGGTTTTATCCGCGTGCCCGGACGTTTTCCATAGACGTTCCGCTTTCTCCTTTTTGGAAGCGACGCTGGCAGTGCCCTTAGCGCTGGGGAAGACCAAAAACACGGCGGTAATGGCGAGCAAAGCGAAAAGGCTTAGAATTTGCGGTTTTTTTATCATCTCATCCTCCTCTCTTCTTTCATCATTCCCAGCGGTAGCCGAAGGAGAATTCCAGGATATTGGTTTTGTAGTCGTTGTCTCCGGAATCTTTTTCTTTAAAGTTGACATAGCGGTAGCTAATCTGACCGATAAACCCGCCGGCGAACGTATATTCTAAATACCCTTTCAATAGGGTCCGCTCGATCGGCCAGAAACCAGAGTTCGTGTAGCTATTGGCGTAGGCGCCGATCTTCCAGCTCTTGTCCAGGGTATAAGCGAACGAAGCATCCACCAAAGTGGACTTTCCTTCGTAATGAATTTTCCAGGGGAATGTGCCGGCCGGGCCGGTCCAGTAGGGGTTGAAGGCGACCAGGCGGTCCGAATCGTTCTTGACGTCGATATGGGTATAGCCGACGAACGCGTGGATATTGGCCGCGGCATATCCCAAGCGCAAGTTGAACTGGTTGTTCGACGATGTCCAGAGGTCGGAGAAATCGTCTTCGGCGTAAATGATCCGGAAATTAGCCCCACCTTCAACTTTGTTCTTGGTCTTGGCCATGAGGTAGATCGCCGAGACGCTGAAGCCCTTCAGTTGATAACGGGCCGTGACGCGGAAGCGGTCGAAAAGGGTGGGCGAGATGAGGGTGAAGGGATCGTCATAGTTGCCGTGCTGATAGTCCAAGGTCAGTTTGAAGTTCTTGCGGTCCCATTTCAGGCTTCCGAACAGGCCGTTTCTGACGGTTTCCTCTTCATACGTCACGGTCTCCAGGTTTTTGAGCTTTCTCTGCTCGTTGCGATAGCCCGCGGTCAGGGCAAAACGGGGGGTGAGCTGGTACTGAAGGCCGGCCTCGAGGCCCAAGGTGTTGAACCCGAAATCGGTCGGCTCTGGCTCATTATTGATCGTGAACGTCCCCTCCTGCCCGAATTTGTTGTAGCGTACGGCGCCGACGACGGCCAATTTATCAAAAAGAAGGTAGGTCAGGTCAAGATCGTAGAGCTGGATCTCACGGCTGAATTTGCCCTGGCCGGCGTCGGCATAGGCAAAGCTCCGGCTGAGATCATCTGTCCCGCTCGCTTCTTCTGAATAGGTCAGGTTAGTCTTCTGCTTGCTGAGCTGGCCGGAGCCGCGGACAAGGAGGTTGTCGAAGGGCCGGGCATTGAAACGGAAGGTCGAAACGTTGGTCTTGAAATCGTAGGGTTGGTCCAGCCGGAAGGAGGACAACGACGAGGGGGAGGAGGCGCCGGGTCCGCCATCGGCATAGCCGGGCAGGAAGAGGCTGTTTGTGTTCTCATAATCCTGAATTCGCTGCTCGAAGACCAGGGAATAACGGTTGACGTGGAGGTTCACGCCGACAGCCACTTCAGTGAGCTTTTCCGAGAGCGGCTTGTCGGTCTCGACTTCGAGCCGGTTGATGTCGAATGTCGTGTGGTTATTGCCGGACTTGGTATAGCGGTCAAAATTCAGATAGACATTGAGGGCCTTGCTCAGGGTCAGGTTGAACAGCCCGCTGTCTCGGATCCGGTTAAAATTGAAACTGTTGGAGTCGAAGAGCTCGCCGAGTCCGACCTGATGCAGGTCCTCGTAAAAATATTCGGATTTCTTCCGCTCATACTGGAATTTGTAGGTCCCGTATTTCTGGATGGACAAGCTGAATGTCTCAAAGGGATCGCCGCCGAAGTTGGTGACGTTCATATCGATCCGGTCGAAAAGCTTCTTGAGGTTGTCCGGGGCAAGGTAGGTGAGGTTGAAATTGAAAAGCCGGACGCCCTTTTCCAGATTGATATGTTCCCTGTATTTGGCGGTGGCGCCGCTGGTGTCGACCGCCCGGTATCCGAACATGAAATTGCCGTAAAAGCTCTTCTCCTTGTCCTCCCCCCGAAGCGCCAGCGCTTGGGAGAAGACCAGGACGGCAAACAGGGCTGAGACGAGGATAGTCGTTTTTCTCATCTCTATTCTCCTTTACTTGAGGAAGATCCGGCTGAGGTTCGAGCCGTGGATCGTGGAGTGGCAGGACGTGCAATTGGTGGTCTTCTCGCCGAAGCGGCTGTGCCACTGGGGCGCGAAGGTGTGGCAGCTGAAGCACAGGTCGGCCGGGCTTTGGTAGGTCAGCATGTGGCGGTTGGGAGAGCCGTGGGAATCATGGCAGATGGTGCAGCCCTCGACCCGGGAGGAGCCGTGCTCGTAGAGAAAAGGTCCGCCCTTGTCCGTGTGGCACTTCAGGCAGGCTTCCTGCTTGAATCCGCCGAGCCGTTCTCTCGTCGCCGGCTCATGGGGGTTATGGCAGGTGGTGCAGCCGAGGATTCCTTCCTCCAGCCGATGGCGCTCGTTCAGGTTGAACTTGGCGAAGATGTCCTCATGGCAGGCCGAGCACGTTTTCGTCGGGCTGGCCTTCAATAGGTTCGGGTTCGTTTTGGTCGCATGCACGGAGTGGCAGGTCGTGCAATCCAGGGCGGCCTTGCCGTGGGGGCCGGCCATGAACCTGGAACTGCTCTCGGCGTGGCATTTCAGGCATGTTTTGGACTTCTGCGCGGGGAGGTCTGTCGACTTGAAGGCGAAGATATTCGATCCGCCGCCTTCCTGGATATGCTTTTCAGATCCGGAATGGCACGAGGTGCAGCTGGCCTCTTTGATCGCCGCGTGGGGCTTATCGAAAAAGCCCTTGACAATGTCTTCATGACAGCTTCCGCATGTGTCGGTGTCCTTGGCGGTCTGGACGATGGGTTTCGCGGCCGAAAGAAATCCGGCTACGCACAGGGCCAATCCCAGGAGTCCTGTCAGCCTGAGGGAAAACACGATCGCCTTTTTTTGTTTTTTCGCTGGCAACTCAAACCTCCTTCGATTCGGGTGTAGCAGTTATATCAATTTTGGCCTCGACGCCGGACCCCCTTTTTCGTTCAGGGGAAATCTGGAGTTCTGGGCGAATAATTCTTTTCATCGGCCGCCGCCTCCCGTCATGGCGCCCAACGCCTTTTTGGCCGACGATTTGATATCTTCGGAAGCGAAGGGCTTTTCAAGGATTAGAAAGGTCTTGAAATCGGCCAGCGTTTTCTCCGCCTGGTCCTTGGCCAACGCCGTCAGGACGATGACGCTCGAACCTTCTTGTTTTGACAGCATCCGGCCGTAAAATGCCTTCGCCTGTTCGCCACAGATTTCCAGGTCCGTGATAATCAAGGCATAATTCCTCGTTTCCACAAGCCTCAAAGCTTCGTCGGCAGTAGCGGCGGTATCGACCTCATACCCTTCCTCCGAAAGGAGCTGTTTCAGCGACCACCGGATCAGCTTCTCGCCATCTAAAATTAGAACTCGAGGCATAATAAATCTTCCCAGTCGCTTTTTTAAAGCAGGTTTCATGCCAAGATTTATGAAACCATGGCTATCCGATTAACCTATTGAAAATAATAGTTATATATAGTAACACAAAAAAATTTTTCGGGCCAGAAAAAATGGGTGAAATCACCAAGGGATGGGTGAATTGACCCACCCGCTTCCATTGCGAACTATGATGAACATTTCCGGCTCTGACCGAGGGAATGGGAGAACGTGATCGGCGGCCGGGCGGTTCTATCTTTGACTTTTCCTCTCCGGGTAATATAGAATTTCTCCAGTTAAAAGAGAAGGGAAAATTCGTTAAGAAAACGCATGATTCCAGTCCTCCCGAGCGTTCTCCTATCAACCTCTGGCGCGTCCGCCGCCCCCTTCCCCGCTCCGTTCCCGTTCCACAACGGGCCGACCGAGATCAAGACGGCGGCCTCCGGTCTCCGGAAGAAAATTTAAAAAAGTGGTTGCCTATTAACCTAGAATTCCTATATTATTTGTAGCCTTTAGCGGGCCGTCCCGCGGGGACGGAAAGGAATGATTCGAAATGAAGCGATTCATAAAGTTTTTCACTTCCATCAAGCTGGCCATCGTGCTCTTGATCATCCTGGCCATCATTTCGATCCTCGGCACGTTCATCCCCCAAGGACGAAGCCTCGAAGAATACGTGGCCCGCTACGGTCGGCTTTCGGGGCTGTTCATCCGCCTCGAGCTTACGGGCCTTTATCATTCAGTCTGGTACCTCGGCCTGCTCGGGCTCTTCGCCCTCAACATCATTATCTGCACGCTGACCCGCCTCACGCCCAAACTCCGGCGCGCGCTCAAACCCCACCTCACCGCCGACCCGAAAAGCCTGTCGGCCCTGAAGACGAACGCCCGGTTCAAAAGGAGCGCCCCGCTGGCCGACGTTCAATCCGAACTGACGAAGCTCCTGGCCACCGCGCATTATAAGGTCAAAGCCGCGGCCCAGCCATCCAGGATCTCTATCCTGGCCCGGAAAAGGATCGGAGGCATCTTTGGCTCGGATGTCGTCCATGCCGGGCTTCTCATCATCCTGGCTGGCGGCATCGTCAGCGGTGTCGGGAGCATCCGCGACAACCTCTCTCTCAACGTAGGTGACGTCAAACCCGTGCCAAAAGCGGAATTCGAAGTGCGCCTGGATAAATTTACCACCGAATACTACCCGGACAGAAGCGTCAAGGCCTGGAAGAGCGATCTGACCGTCCTTGAACAAAAAAAGCCCGTCCTGACGCGGACGATCTCCGTCAACCATCCCCTGACCTACAAAGGCTACTCCTTCTATCAGACAAGCTACGGCTGGAACTGGGACAGCCCGGCGGTCGAGATCTGGGCCAAAAGCAAAAACGACCCAACTTTCCTCAGGAAGATGACACTGAAGGTCGGAGAGCGGGCATTGCTCGAGGACAAAGCTCAAACGACGATCGCGGTCCAGAAATTCCTGCCCGATTTCGTCCTCGGCGAGGCGAACCAGCCCGAGAACCGATCGCTCCAACCTAACAACCAGGCCGCTCTGATCGAAGGCTTCCGCGGCACGGAGAAGGTCTTCTCCGGCTGGATCTTCTCCAATTTCCCGGAGTTCGACCAGATTCACGCCGCCAATGACAAGGACAAGGAGAAAGAGACAGACCTGGCCTTCGAACTGAAAAGCTTCGAGGCTGGCCAGTACTCGGTCCTCGAGGCGGCCAAGGATCCTGGCGCAATCTTGATCTGGATCGGCTGCGCCCTTTTGATGGCAGGCCTCTGCCTCGCCTTTTACTGGCCGACCTGGGAGATCAAAGCGGCGCTCGAGGAAAGCCAGGGCAAGACCGAATGGATTGCGGGCGGTGTCGCGACCAAGAGCCGTGAGGCGTTCAGCGCCGAATTCGAAAGAATCACCGCCGCGCTGAGGAGATCGAAATGAATGAATCGACGCTTTTTCTGGTGACCTTTATCCTTTATATTATATCCGCCTTTTTCTACCTGGCCTTTCTCTTCTCCAAGCAGCCCGGACAGGCCAAGACGGGGTCTGCTTTGGCCATCGCCGGACTGGCCGTCCACGCCATTGCCCTGATCGCCCGGACGGTCGAAAGCGGCCATGCGCCGTTCACCAACATGTATGAATCGCTGTCGTTTCTCTCCTGGGCCTCGGTCCTCGCCTTTGTCATCATCGATAAAAAATTCAGGATCTCCAGGATCGGACCCTACATCATGCTGATCGTCATCGGCCTGGTCGCCCTGGCCTCTTCGCCCCTCATGCCCAAAGAAGTCACGCCCCTAGTCCCCGCGCTCCAAAGCTACTGGCTCTGGCTGCACGTCTCAGTGACGCTTCTCGGAGAGGCGTTCTTCGCCGTCGCCTTCATCACTAGCATCATGTACCTGACGGCAAAGGAGCCCGAGAAAAAGGAAAAGCTGGATTCTGTCAGCTATCGCTGCGTGGCCGTCGGATTTCCCCTGTTCACCCTGGGCGGGCTTGTCTTCGGCATGGTCTGGGCTTATAAAGCATGGGGAACCTACTGGAGCTGGGACCCGAAGGAGGTCTGGAGCCTGATTACGTGGGTCGTCTTCGCCCTCTATCTTCACACACGGATCGTCATGGGTTGGAAGGGGAAAAGATCGGCGATCATTGCCATCCTCGGCTTCCTTGCCGCCCTGTTCACTTATTTCGGCGTCAATTATTTGTTGACAGGACTCCACAGCTACGCATAAACATCTCCTTTCCCTTCTGGGGAAAGGAATGAGGAATATTCAGATATGAGTGAATCGCCCGACGGACATCCCGTTCTGCCTCCGGACCAAGCCGCAGAGACCGCCCCGCCGATCGCCTCCGCTCAGAAAAAGAAGAAAAAAATCCGGCTGAAGATTCTGTTGATCGGACTGGGAGCGCTCCTGGCCCTCTTCGTTGTCTCGGTTGAGATGACCTCCACATCCAAGTTCTGTTCGGTCTGCCATTATATGAAACCTTTCTACCAGAGCTGGAAGTCCTCCTCACACGGCCAGATCGAGTGCAAGATCTGCCACTATCCGCCGGGGATTCGGAACACTATCAAAGCCAAGATGGAAGGCCTGGTCATGGTCGGCCGCTACTGGACCAAGCTCTATCTGAAATCCAAGCCCTGGGCCGAGATCCAGGACGAGAGCTGTCTCCAAAAGGGTTGCCACGACAAAAGGCTTCTCGAAGGCCAGGTCAGCTTCAAGAAGGTCGTCTTCGACCATAAAGTCCACTTCACCGACCTCAAACGGGGCAAGCAACTCCGCTGCACGAGCTGCCATTCCCAGATCGTTCAGGGCGAGCATATCACAGTTACGGAAAGCAGCTGTTTTATCTGCCATTTCAAAAAAAGCGAGAACTATCCGCAGATCAACGATTGCTCCCACTGCCATAAAAAAGAGCAGCTCGTCTCGGAAAAGACATCCCGCTATAATCACGCCGTCGTCTTCGACAAAGGATTCCCGTGCGACAAATGCCACAGCCAGGTCATCATCGGCGACGGGATCGTGCCCCGGGAAAACTGCTATAAGTGTCACTTCGAACAGGACCGCTTGGACAAATACGGCGATACTGTCCTCATCCACAACGTGCACATCGCAAAGAATAAGATTGAATGCAACCAGTGTCATATGGGCATCCAGCACAAGATCGTCAAGGATCTGGAGACCATCGCCGACTGCAAGACCTGCCACACCGGCGCCCACCAGTCCCAACGGATCCTCTATACCGGCCAGGGAGGCAAAGGAATCGACCATCCCATGCCCAACGTCATGCTCGAAAAAGGCCTGAGCTGCAAGGGTTGCCACATGTTCCATGAAGAGACGGGCGGGCGGCTGATCAAGACCGAGACCTCGATTTCTAAAGACAAAGCCTGCGAGTCCTGCCACGGCACGGGATTCGCCAGAATTCTTAAAAACTGGGAGACTTCAACCCGGAATAAACTCCAGACGATCAACGCCATTTACCAAAACGCCGTTCAAGAAGTCCGCCTGGGGAAGCCCACGAATCAGAAACTGACGGACAGCCTTCTTGAAGAAGCCGCGTTCAACATCGATGTCGTAGACAAGGGTAAAAGCGTCCACAATATGACCTACTCCCAAGAGCTCCTACATGTCTCGCTGGATAAAATCGAGCAAGCCTTGAAGCTCGCCGGCTCAACTTATAAACCCGATCGAACGTCGTTCCAAGGCCAAAAAACGCCGAACTCCTGCCTGAACTGTCACACGGGGATTGAAGAGATCACAGCCCCTGTGTTTGGTTTAAACTTTCCCCATAAGAAACATGTGGCTGGGCAAGACCTGGCCTGCTCGGTCTGCCATTCCAACGTCAAAAAGCACGGCGAGTTCATCGGCACGAAGCGCGTTTGCGCCGTCTGCCATCACAAGGACACTAAAAAGGACTGCAGCAGCTGTCATGGGCTTCAAAAGACGCTCTTTCAGGGCGGGACGGTCGGCGAGGCCAAGGTTTCCAAGGACATCATGGCCGAAGCGGACACGGGCTGCACGGCCTGCCATGTGACCAAGCAGAACGAGGTCATCCGTCCGACGGCAGCCGCCTGCGTCGAATGCCACGACAAGAATTATGAAAATACGTTCAACGAGTGGCGTACCACCGTAAAGAGACTCTTATCCGAAGTGCGGGCAGCGCTCCAAGAGGAGAAAACCGCCCCGCTGACCGATGAGCAAAAAGCTCAGGCGGCGGCCGTGGAGACGGTCGTCCAGGCCCTGGAGCAGGACGGAAGCCTCGGCGTCCACAACCACACCTTCGCCCAGGATTTCTTGACAGATGCCCTCAAAAAAATTAAATCTAGGACAAATATAGGAAACCATGAACAGACGACGATTCATTAATCTCTTTTTAGGCGGCTCGTTCTTTGCCACGATAGCGGCCTTCCTGTATCCTGTGATCAATTACATCCTGCCTCCAAAGCAGGCGGAAGCCGTCCAGAAAAAGGTGGCCGCGGCCAAAGTGGGAGATCTCGCTCCAAACGCGGCGAAGATATTCAAGTTCGGCTCTTCGCCGGCCGTCCTGATCAACACTCAGGAAGGAAAGCTCCTGGCCTTCTCGGCCGTGTGCACGCATCTGACCTGCACGGTTACCTACGAGGCCGACACGGGAACACTGTACTGCCCCTGTCACAACGGCCGGTTCGACCTGTCCGGCAGCGTCATTTCCGGACCTCCGCCCCGGCCGCTGGAAGCCTATGATGTCGAGGTCGTGGGCGACGATATTTTTGTTTCCAAGAAGGCCTAAGATGAAAAAGATCGGCCAAAACCTCTTCGCCTATGTAGACGAGCGCTTCAAGCTCCAGGGACTGTTCGAGTTTGCCAAGCACAAGAAGGTCCCCGAGCACGAATACTCGTTCTGGTATTACTTCGGCGGCATCGCCCTCTTCCTCTCTGGCATCCAGGTCGCCACGGGCATCATGCTCATGCTCTACTACTTGCCCTCGATCGACGCCGCTCACGAGAGCATCCAGTTCATCATGAGCCAGGTCAAGTTCGGCTGGCTCATCCGCTCCGTGCACAGCTGGACGGCCAACATCCTCATCGGCGTCATTTTCGTCCATATGTTCTCCGCCTATTTCCTGAAGGC
>JALHTW010000300.1 GCA_022866045.1 Candidatus Aminicenantota bacterium
GGAGGCGAGAGTATGGTCACGAAGAAAGACGTTGCAGTATTGGGCGGCGGACCGGGCGGCTATGTGGCGGCCATTCGCTCCGCGCAGCTGCGGAAGAAGGTTGTCCTCTTCGAGGAAGACGCCGTCGGCGGGACATGCATGAACTACGGCTGCATTCCGACGAAATATCTTCTTCATCAAACGAAGATATATCGGGAGATCAAATCAAGCAAAATGCTGGATGGGCCGGTGGACCAGATCGCCTGCAACTGGACGAAAGTCCAGGAGGGAAAAAGGAAGGTCGTAGACCGCCTCGTCCGCGGAGTGGAATTTCTTCTCCAGAGGAACGGCGTCGAATTAGTCAAAGCCAAGGCCGGGCTCAAGGATGAGCGCCGGGTTGTGGCTCGAACAAAAGACGGAGAAAAGATCTTTGAAGCGGAGAAGATCATCCTGGCAACGGGGAGCCGCTCGGCCGAGCTTCCGTTTCTCAAGATCGATGGAAAAGAGATCGTGACCAGCCGGGAAACGCTCGACTTCACGACGATCCCCAAAAAGCTTCTCATCATCGGCGCCGGCGCCATCGGCATCGAAATGGGGACGATCTACGGCCGGATGGGAACAGAAGTCACCATCCTCGAGATCATGCCGACGGTCCTCCCGGGCTGCGACAAGGAGATGGCCGTCCGGCTCGAGCTTGTCCTCAAAAAGCAGGGCTTGAAAGTCTTCACCCAGATGAAGATCGAGCAATGCGTCAAGGGCGACGGCAGGGTCGTTCTCAAGGGAACAGATTTGAAAAGCCAGACGCCGTTTGAGTTCGAGGCCGAACACGTCCTTTTGGCCGCAGGACGGAGGGCCAATTTCGAGACGATCCACGACAGCGTTCCGTTTGTGGCAATGAACAAATACGGCTGCGTCGAAGTCAACGAGAAGCTCGAGACGAACGTCCCCGGCATCTATGCCATCGGCGATCTCATCGGCGGGAAGCTCCTGGCCCACAAAGCGTCGCACGAAGGCTTGGCCGCGGCGGCCAATGCCTGGGGCGGGAATGAAATCGTGGATTATCCGGCCCTGCCCATGGCCGTTTTTACCGATCCCGAATTCGCTTCTGTGGGATTGACCGCAGAAGAGGCGAAGCAGGGGACGGACCACATTAGGACAGGCGTTTTTTCTTTTCAGGGCAACGGCCGAGCCTTGACGATGGACAGCCCGGAAGGCCAGGTCAAGATCGTCGCTGACCGGGGCGATCATATCCTGGGAGCGCACATCCTCGGGCCGTCGGCGAGTGATCTCATCGCCGAATTGACCCTGGCGATGCACAAAGGACTCACGGTCGGAGACGTGGCGTCCTCGATCCACGTCCATCCGACGCTCTCCGAAGCCGTGATGGAGGCCGCTCTCAAAGTGCGCGGTGAGGCCATCCAAGCTTTGAATTGACGGTGGAAGCATCTCTGTTTCCGTGATTATTGATAATTTATGAAGTGGGTGGCGCCGATCAGGGCGACCGGATGCCCGAAGCGTATGGGACCCTCGTCAGGGTGAGGAGCGAGGGCAGCCGGGCTGGTCGGCGACAGGACCCACGGAATCACAATTTTAAGTCATCA
>JALHTW010000301.1 GCA_022866045.1 Candidatus Aminicenantota bacterium
AGAAAAGGAGCTCCAATTCGGCGTGCTCCGCGACGGGAATCCGGTCTCTCTTCGGATCACGCCCCGGCGCAGAGGGAAAGTCGGGAAGATCGGCATCAGCCAGGAACCGAACTCCGTTCTCCAAAAATACGGCCCTGTGGCCGCCCTCAGCCAAAGCCTCAAAGAGTGCTCCCAGATGGCGTTCCTGCTCCTCGATTTCGTCAAGAACCTGTTCACCGGCCGTGGCTCGACCCAGAACCTCGGCGGGCCTCTCGAGATCGCCAATCTCTCATATTCTTTCCTGCTCATGGGATTCATGCCCCTCTTGAGCTGGATCGCGTTCATCAGCCTTCAGCTCGGCGTCCTCAATCTCTTGCCGATCCCGTTCCTGCCGTTCGACGGCACGCAGATATTCATTCTCATCATCGAAGGCATCTTTCGAAAGGACCTCCACCCCAAGGTCAAGGAAATCTGGGCCCAGATCATGTTCGTCGCCTTCATGTTTCTATTTGTATTCATCATCCTGAACGATATCGTGAAACGCATGCCGCACGGCTGGAAGAGTTTGATACCGTTTTAAAATGTTTTTGCCAGAAATTCGGAGCGGGGGTCCTGTCGCAGCCATGGCCCTAACGCCCTGGCCCAAGATTCCCCGTCCCTCACGAGGTGCTTCATGCGTTGGGGGGCCACAGCTACACCATTCCCTTTGTGAGATTTCCCGCAAAATTTATTTAGGGCGATGGGGGAGTTGATTGATGGAAAATAAAGAACATGAACTACCCCGCCGCAAAACACGCCAGATCTCCGTCGGAGGGGTTCTCATTGGCGGGGAGGCGCCGATCATCATCCAGTCCATGACCAAGACCGACACGCGCGACGTGAAAGCGACCGTCGCCCAGATCAGGCGCTTGGAAAAAGCGGGTTGCGAGATCGTCCGTCTGGCCGTGCCGGACACAGAAGCCGCGGAATCTCTCCGTAGGATCAGGCAAAAAGTCACGGTGCCGCTCATCGCCGATATTCAATTCGACCACCGGCTGGCTTTAGCCTGTATCGGACTGGGGATCGACGGGCTGCGCATCAATCCCGGCAACATCGGCTCCCCGGAAAAGGTCAAAGAGGTCGTCGCCGCTGCGAAAGAGCGAAATATTCCGATCCGGATCGGCGTCAATTCGGGATCGCTCGAAAAAAAGGTTCTGAAGAGATACGGCGGAGCCTCCGCCGAAGCCATGGTCGAGAGCGCCATGAGGCACATCCGAATATTGGAAGATCTGGATTTCCGCCTCATCAAGGTCTCCTTGAAGGCTTCCGATGTTCTCCGCACGGTCGAGGCCTACCGGCGCCTTGGGCGAAAAGTGGATTATCCCTTTCACGCGGGAATCACCGAAGCCGGGCCGCGGCTCTGCGGGGCCGTCAAGTCCGCTGTCGGACTCGGGATCATTTTGAAGGAAGGACTGGCCGATACGATCCGGGTTTCGCTCACCGCCCCGCCTGAAGAGGAGGTCCGCGTCGCCTATCAAATCCTTGGAAGCCTCGAGCTTCGCCGGCGCGGGCCGAACATCGTCTCGTGCCCGACCTGCGGGCGGTGCGAAGTGAACCTCAAGCGGATCGCGGCCGAAGTCGAGAGGAGCCTCTCTCGGATTCCTCAAAGCTTGACCGTGGCCGTCATGGGCTGTATGGTCAACGGCCCCGGCGAGGCCAAGGAAGCGGATATCGGCGTGGCCTGCGGCCACGGCGTAGGCATCATCTTTAAGGAGGGACGGCTCCTGCGGCGAGTCCCGGAAAAGAAAATTATCGGAGAACTTTTAAAGGAAGTCGAAAACATCGTTTCCGCTAAACGTTGAACTGAAGAAGGACATGACCATGATCAAGGAACGAACCGGGGGTCGATCTCTCTTGGCAAAGCTCAAGAAACTCGAGAATATCCTCCGGGAGATGAAAAAAGTTCTGGTCGCCTTTTCCGGCGGCGTGGACAGCACGCTCTTGTTGAAAGTTGCGGCCGATGTCCTGGACGAAGACGTCTTGGCGGTCATCGCGAGCTCGGAGACTTATCCCGACAAAGAGATCCGGGAAGCCCGGGACATCGCCAGAAACCTCAAGGTCCGGCACAAGGTCATTCATACGTCCGAGCTCAAAAATCCCGATTTCGTGAAGAACCCTCCGCTGCGCTGCTATTATTGCAAACAGGAGCTATTTTCGGCATTGAAGAAGCTTGCGAAAAAAGAGCGGATCGTCTATGTCCTTGACGGCCAGAACGTGGATGACTCGGGAGATTTCCGCCCCGGCGCGCGGGCCGGTCAGGAGCTCGGCATCCGGTCGCCGCTCAAAGAGGCCGGGCTCACAAAAAGCGATATCCGCCGGCTTTCGAAAGCTTTCGGCCTTCCGACGTGGAACAAGCCGTCGCTGGCCTGCCTCGCCTCGCGCTTTCCTTATGACATGGAGATCGACATTCAGAGCCTGAAGCAGGTCGGGGCGGCAGAGGATTTCTTGCGGAAAATGGGTTTCGGCCAGCTCCGCGTCCGCCATCACGGTGATATCGCCCGCATCGAGATCTTGCCTCAAGAATTCAACAGGATCATGAAGCCTGAGACGCGGCAGAAGATGATCACGCGCTTGAAAAAGCTCGGATATCTTTATGTGACGCTGGATATGGCCGGCTACAGGACCGGCAGCATGAACGAAGGCTTACGTCACAAGGTTGTCCGGCCGCTCGCCCCGTAATCCCTGGACGAGGTTTTTCGAAGCCGCCATCGCCATCTTGAGTCGAGTTTCGTAGGTGGCGCTGCTCTACCTATGTCTGGAAAACGCTCGGATCTGGCAGGATGTTATGGGCTGGGAACCGAGGGGAAAGGGCGCTGTCGAAAGCACGCTTTCCCCTCGGTCGAGATGACTCGTTAACTAACCACCGATTTTATCTGTCGTCTTTTTCTCGGCGATAATGGCGATGTTCTCGATGCCGGCCTCTCGGATCTTGTCGTAGATGCCGTTCGGTTCGACGAGCTTTCCGTATTCCAGGTCTCCGTCGATCCTTAAATAGAGTTTCTTTTCCTGGATGTTCAGGAACGCCTCTTCGAGCCGGGAGGTGAGGTTTTCCACCGTGATTTTATCCTGGTTGAGATACATTATCCCGTCTTTTTTGATATGGAGGACGACGTCCAGGTTATCGGGCATCTGGACCGTATTGAGAGCCGTGGGCAACCTGAGGTCGACGCCTTTTTGGACAAGAGGCGTCACGACCATAAAAATGATCAGCAAAACGAGCAGAACGTCGCAGAGGGGAACGACATTGGGTTCGGATCTGTATTTTCCCTCGTCCCCGATTGAAATTGCCATGCTAAGCCTCTATTTCGCCTGCTGTCTGCGGATGAAGAAGTCGACGACCTGAGAGGACGTATTGGCCATTTCGGCGTCATAGATCTCGACTCTGGAGTTGAGAATGTTGTAGAACCACAGGGCGATGATGGCCACGGCGATTCCGAAAGCGGTCGTGATCAGGGCTTCGGCAATTCCCGAAGCGACGGCGCCAATGCCACCCGAGCCGGTCAGGGCCATGCCGCGGAAGGCGTTGATGATGCCCGAGATCGTGCCGAACAGGCCGATGAAGGGCGAGGAGGTGGCGATGGTTGCCAGAATGGCCAGGCCTTTCCGCAGCTCCTGGTTGAAGATCGAAGCGGCGCGGTCACAGCCTCTCTGGGCGGTCTCAATCTGTTCCGAAAAATTCAGGTTGGCTTCCTTGCCTTCCAGGAGCGCGGTAATCCCGGCCGCCGTTACGCGGGCCAGATGGCTTCCCTTATATTCTTTCTTGCTGCAAAGGGCAAGAGCCTCTTTCATCTGACCATTCTTCAACAAATCGGCCAGCTTCGGAGCGATCGCTTTCGATTGTTTTTTGGCGCGCGAGTAGCTCAACATTCTTTCAATGAACATGTAGAGAGAAATGATGGAAAGAAAGATCAGGATGAAGCCAACTCCTTTAGCCAGGGGACTCATCGACTTCCACATGGAAACTAGGTCAAATTGCATTTAAGCACCTCCTTTTAATATTAGAAAGCCATTCGAAATAGCTTTTTATTTCAAAGTAAACCGGACCGTTACGGTGAAGATGACGCCGCGAGGGCGGCCGTTGATGATCATCGGCTCATAGACCCACTGGCGAACGGCGTCGTACGCTGCCTGGTCCAACAACGGAATCGAGCGCAACACTTTCATGGTCTGCACCCGGCCGTAAATGTCGGTTATGGCCTCGATGATCACGATGCCTTCCACCCGCGCTTGCCGCGCGATCTCAGGATAGATGGGGTCCACCTGCTTTATGAGCTTTGGGGCTTTGACCTCGCCGTAGAGGCGGATCGGGGCTTCGACTTCGCCGACGACACCACCCAGGATGCCTCCGACGACACCTCCGAGCACGCCGCCGATGACGCCGCCTTCGACGCCGCCTTCGACGCCGCCTTCGATGCCGACATCGGAGATCTGCTCTTCGGCGATCTGGTCGGGAATCTCGACGGGGGCGACGAACTTGCCGGCTTCAAAGGATGTCTGGGTCTGGACGGGCTTGATACGCTTGACCTGAGAGCTGGAGGCCTTTTTGGCCGGCGGCGGGGGCGGGGGCGGAGGGGGAGGAGGAGGAGCCAAGAACGCGCTCGTGATCTCGATCGTCGGGAGGTTGCTGATGGAAAGGAGGGGGATGACGACGAGGACTCCGACGAGCACGGCGTGAACAAGAAAAGCGATGGGAAAGGCAAACGCTTTTCTCGCCCCGGCTTTTTCACTGACGAAGAACGAATCTTTGAAAATGTCGGGGATGGGGCTCGTTTTTTTGGCTTGCGGCTTGGGTTGTTCAGCCATCTTTTACCTCATATAAACAGGACTATAATTCACCAAATTAGAAGTATAAATTAAAAAATAATTTTTGACAAGTCTTTATCAAAAATTATTTTCTAAAACCCTTTTGGGAGGGGAATAGCTTTTGCCAGAAGAGCACCACGGGACAGGAGAGATAGACCGTCGAATAGACGCCTTCGATGGACCCGATGAGCATGGCGAAGGCGAAATCATTGATCACTTCGCCGCCGAAGAGGAAGAGCGCGAGCAAGGTCAGGAACACGGTGCCGGCGGTGATGATCGTCCGGCCGAGGCACTGATTGAGGCTCGTGTTCATGATGTTTTCAAGCGTCTCTTTCCGCAGGATCTTCTTGTTCTCTCTCACCCGGTCGAAAATAACGATGGTGTCGTTGATGGAGTACCCGACGATGGTCAGCAGGGCGGCGATGATCGGCAGGTTGATTTCCCGGTTCGAGAAGGAATAGATGCTCATCGTGATAAGAACATCCTGGGTCAGGGTGAAGATGGCCGCGATGCCGTACTCCAGCTTGAAACGGAAGGCGATATAGACGAGCATCCCGATCAAGGCCCAGATGCAGGCCAGGGTGGCCTTTTTTCTCAGGTCGGCGCCGGCCTGCGGGCCGACGGTTTCCCGGCTGAGGATGGTCAATTTGCCCAGGAACGTTTTGTCTTTGAGGAACGTGATGACCTCGGGTTTGAGGCCGGCCTCTTGAAGCTCGGCATGATCAGCAAAGATGCCCTTGGTGTTTCTCAAGTTGAGGATGCTTTCGACGAGTTGGGGCGCATCAGCGGCGAAAGAGGGCGAGAGGAGGGCTGTCAATTCCCGGGCGTCGATCGTGTTCAGGTCCTTCAAGCCGCGCCCGAGCTCGGCTTTCCCGTCATCGCCCCTGAGGGCTTCGATGACCTGGTTTCCCAGCTTTTCGTGGGCTTCGATTTCCGCCTGCTCGTCCGCGGTCTTGATGACCTGCATGGTTCGGATCTGGAATTCGCGCCCTTTCTTTTCTCCCTCCTGGATGACGCTGTTGCCGAGGTTGACGTTCTTCAATTGCTGCCGGACGTCGCCGACGGCGACCGGCGTTTTGAACATGACCCGGACGAGCGTCCCTCCGCCGAAGTCGACTCCCAGCTTCAGGCCTTTGCCGACCGTGACGTTCAGGATTCCCGCAAGCACGATCGCCCCGGTGACGGCCAGGGCGACGTACTTGTACTTCAAGAATTTGATGTGGGGCGTTTTGAAGAGGACGAGGGGCATGGCTATATACTCAACTTCTTGGCTTTTTTGGTGACCGTGAGGTCAAAGATCAAGTGGGAGACGAACACGGCCGTGAACATGTTGGCGACGAGGCTGATGATCAGCGTGACGGCATACCCTTTGATCGGGCCCGTGCCGAACTGGAAGAGGAAGATGGCCGAGATGACCGTCGTCAGGTTCGAGTCGAAGATGGCGCTGAAGGCCCGGGAGAATCCGAGCGAGATCGAGTTGGTGATGCTTTTCCCCAGGGCGTGCTCCTCCCGGATCCGTTCGAAGACGAGCACATTGGCGTCCACCGCCATACCGATGCCCAGGATGATGCCGGCGATGCCGGGGAGGGTCAGGGTGGCGCGGAAATAAGCCAGGGCGCCGAAGAGGATGATGATGTTGAAAATCAAAGCCACGACGGCGTTGACCCCTGAGAATTTATAATAGACGATCATGAAGATCATGACGGCGAGAACGGCGATCAGACCGGCCAGCAGACCCGCCCGGACCGAATCCGCTCCGAGCGAAGGCCCGATCGTCCTGTTTTCGAGAGTTTTCATCCCGGCCGGAAGGGCGCCGGCTTTGAGGATGATCACAAGGTCCTCGGCTTCCTCGATCGTGAAGTTGCCCTGGATGATGCCGCTGTCCGAGATGCGGGTGTTGATGGTCGGGGCCGATTGGATCCTGGCGTCGAGGACGATGGCCAATTGTTTTCCGACGTTCTCTCCGGTCACCTGCTCGAACCGTCGGGCTCCGTCCGGCTTCAGCTGAAAGGCAACGGCGGGATTGTTCCATTCGTCCACGGAGCGGCGGACCATCCGGAGGTCATTCCCCGTGATGGCCGCGACTTTGCTGACGAGGAAAAAGCCCTCGGCTCTTCTCTTGGGGTCTCCTTTCAGAAGTTCCATGTCGTCGGGGACCTTGCCGTCGAAGCTTTGAAGCAGCGTGGCCTCGTCCGGCGCGGGTCCGGCCTTGACGAGCTTCCATTCGAGTTTGGCCGTCATTTTGATGATGTTCTGCACGCGCTCGGGATTATCGACTCCCGGAAGCTCGACGATGATCCATTCTTTGCCCTGCCGCTGGATGATCGGCTCGGCG
>JALHTW010000302.1 GCA_022866045.1 Candidatus Aminicenantota bacterium
CTACAAAAGTCAGCTTGAGGTGGTCGATGATTCTGTCCACCACGGAGAACTCGGTGATAAAGGCAATGACGCGCATCTTGCCGCCGCACTTGGGACAAAGCAACGGGTCGACTTCATAAACCTTGCGGATCATGGCGGCCCAGCCGCGGCGGGGGATTCTCGGACATTCCTCCTCGATGATCAGGAGACGATGCTCGTCTTCCTCTGACTTGCCGACTTTACCCCGATGGGCATTGGCGTACAGGCCGAAGTAACGGACCATGACTTGGCCTTTGTCTGGAATATGCGAGGTGACCCGAGCGATGAACTCCAGATAATCCATCCGCTCTTCGTCTTCGGCCTCTTTCCCATACCGGTAGCAGACCTGGCCCTCCTTCTCCGAGAAAGAGAGGCGCTCCAGCGAAAGGAGCGGCCGAATCATGTATTTGCCCACCCGCTCCGCTTCTTTCTTGGAGTTGCCACTCTAGGTGACGCGGTCGTTCATCATCGAGATTGCGAAGGACGACGCGATGTCGATCAAGAGCACGTAGGTGCGCGCCTTCATTCGCGATAGCGTGAACGACGCGCACGAGCCGCCGGAAGGCGGCAAGACGCTAGCCGACCCCGTGTATATCGAGGTCGTCGGTCAGCTTTCGTGTGTCAGGTCACGCCGAGGAACTGAACCGGTCGGTGTGCTGCCGTCCTTTCCGAATCGCGTCGACAAGAGCATCTGCGCATGCTCGATGCAGTTTGTTCGATAGGTTCCGCCGGACGATTCGGCTGTGCACAACTCAACGATCGAACGCAGCGCATTGACCATCTCGTCGCCGCTGTAGTCGCGTCCCTGTCGCGCGTCGCGACAGATGATGCCGAGAGCGACGACAAGCAGCTCGCGTGTCTCCCAGTTTGCCGAAAGACTAAATGCACGCAGCAGGCCAGCGATGTCGTTGGCGCGCGTGAATTGCGCGACGTCCTCGATACGGAGAACGGTGGGCATGTCCGCCGACTGCGCTCTCGTCGATTTGGAACGCCTGCGCCCCTTCACACCGAAGTACACGAACAGAAAGCCGGGAATCAGGAAAATGATCGCGCCGCCGAGGAGAAAATCCCGGTTGGTCTGTGCATTGCCGGGAGCCAGGGCGCCGAGAACGTAAAGCGCGACGAGCACGGCGCCGATGACGATTCTGGTCATTCTGGACTCCTTCGAGACGGCGAAAACAGTGTGCACATGTTTTTCTCCTTTTTGGATTAAGGTTTGGGGATAGTAATTTCTTTTTCCATGTTGTCTGCAATCATGTCCCGTTGAGCTTGGCAACGACATCTCCCATCACGAAAAAATGATAAATCCAGTCGCGGATCGAAGTCAAGACAATGAACTCGTTCACTACATTGGTGACACATTTAGCCTGGGTGATTTGTTATGGACTGTCTTTCGGAATACGTTTGAGAGGATAAAGCGCTTAAGGCAGCCAGGATCTAGAAGCCAAGATTCTCCTGGGGTGAAGATAGGGGTATTTTGACAGTTTCTCATGCAACTTGATGTGTCACTGATGTATCTGAACGAGAACAGCAAGGAGACGGCCGCGAAAGAGGCCGTCCGGCCGTATCATCGTTGAGCGAAGACCGGGGACACGTACCGAATTCAAGAGAATTCGGAATATGTCCCCTATATATTCTGTCCCCCTTTTAATCTGTCCCCCTCTGGAGTTAAGCCGCCAAGCCCTTGGAAGGGACGGGCTTCCTCTCCTCCCCGCATCCGCAGCGTCAGAGGAGAGACGGCCGCTTTCCCCATCACGATGCAGGGGACACCTCCCCGCATCCGCTCATCCTTCACAATTCCGCGGGAAAAGCTATAATGAGGGGTCTTTAAGAGAGAACAGAAGCCTATGTCTTTGCACGCGAGAATCCACTTCATCAATTTTGCCCGCACACTCACGGTCACGTCCATCTTTTTCCTCATTCCCCTCCATTTTCTGAAGATCGGGTTCAACGGCATGCAGATCGGCGTCATCATCTCCATATTCGCCCTGGCGCCGCTCCTGATCTCCTTTCCCACGGGCTGGATCAACGACCGCTTTTCCATGGCCGGCGTCATCCGGGGCGGCTTGCTTGCCGAAAGCCTTCTCCTGCTCTTCATCGCCTGGACGGTAGATTTTTATCTCATGGCCGCCGCGTTTCTCCTCCTCGGGATGGCCAATAACGCCCTCGACGTCTCGCTCAACAGCCTCTATTACAAGGACGAGAAGGTCATGGACCAGAACCGGAAATACGGCCTCTACGTGTTCTGGATCGGCTTCGGCCCGGCCATCGGAGTTTTCGCCGGCGGATTTCTCATGAAGTTCGCGGATTTCCGCGTCCTTTTGGCCGCCTTCGCCCTGATAACGGTCTTGGTTTTTTTCGCCGCCCGGCGGTTCGATCACGAAAAATTCCACGTGGTTTCGTTCGGGGATTACCGGACGAGCATGCTCCGGAAAAAGACCCTTCTTTTCATCGTTTTCTTGTTCGTCCTGGCCCTCCACTGGAGCGTCGAGGGGACCGTTTACAGCCCGTTTTTGGAAAAGTCGTTCGGGCTCGACAGCCTTCAGGTTTCCTACTATATTTCGGCGGGGTTGTTTTTCCTGTCCTTCTCGGCTTTCCTGGTCGGGTGCCTCAAATTCAATGTCCGGGCCAACAAACGGCTCCTGTTCCTGGCCATGTTTTGCTCGGGCGCGGGCCTGGTTCTGATGGTCAATTCCAACGTCTACGTGTCCCTGGCTTTTCGCCTTGTCCACGAGATCGGCGATGGGGCCCTGGGCGCGCTGACAACGCTCTTCATCTCCCGGCTTTTCGAAAAAAAGAGCATCGGCGGCAGCGCCGGCATGTTGACGTCCATCCAGATCATGGGGCAGATGGTCGGGGCGCTCGTTTTTTCGCCTCTGGGATTTCGCTACGGCCTCCAGTATCCTTTTCTCATTTGCGGCGGGCTCATCATCGTCAACTCTTTTTATGGGGCGCTCATCTTCCGCCGGCTTGAATATTAATAGTCCAAAGAAATGATCGCGGCAAAAGGTTCGGGCTTCGACGTCATCCTCGCCAGCGGCGAGCCTTACGCCGACCATCCGCTTTCGGCCGCGGGCGTCATCGCCCGGGTCCTGGAGGCGGTGGGGTACAAGGTCGGGATCATCGAGCGCCCCGACTGGAAAGGCGACGCGGATTTCAAAAGGCTCGGGCCGCCGCGCCTCTTTTTCGGCCTCACGGCCGGCTCCATCGACAGCATGCTGGTCAATTATACGCCTCTCAAGCGGGCGAGGGCCAAGGACGAGCATGCGGCCTATCGGTCCGGCATGCCCGACCGGGCCGTCCTGGTTTACGCCAACAAGATCAGGCCTCTCTTTCCCGGCGTTCCCATTGTCCTGGGCGGGATCGAGGCCTCGCTCCGCCGCTTCGCCCACTATGATTACTGGGAGAACAAGGTCCGGCGGAGCCTCCTCGTCGATTCGCGCGCCGATATTTTGGTCTACGGCCCGGGCGAGCTCCAGGCCATCGAGATCGCCCGCCGCCTGGCGAACGGCGAGGACCTGGCCGGAATTCAAGGGACATGCGTCGTCCGGAAGGACCTTCCGCCGGAGTTTCAGAAAATCCCTTCCTACGAGGACGTCGGCTCGAGCCCGGACGCGTTCTGCCGGGCCCAGAATGCCTTTTCCATTCGCCGGCCGCTGGCCCAGGGCCACGGCAACCGCTATGTCCTTCAGTATCCCATGCCGGAATACACGACCAAAGACCTGGACTGGATCTACGGACTGCCTTTTTCGCGGAAGATCCCGGCCCATTTTCCCGAGTTCAAAATGGCCCAGTTTTCCGTCGTCACCCACCGCGGCTGCGTCGGGCGCTGCTCGTTCTGCGCCCTGGCCCTCCATCAGGGGGACAGGATCGTATCGCGGAGCGAAAAATCGATCCTCGACGAGATCAGCCGCCTAACCGGGCATCCGGATTTCAAGGGCTATATCGACGACCTGGGCGGGCCGACGGCTAATATGTACGGCATGGACTGCGCCGCGGCCGAACGATGCGGGAAAGAATGTCTGGGATGTAAGAGGCTCGACCGCAGCCACGGCCGCCTCGTCGAGCTCATGCGGAAAGCGCGGCGGATCCCCGGCGTCAAAAAGATCTTTGTCCGGAGCGGCATCCGCTATGACCTGGCCATGGAAAGCGAGGAATA
>JALHTW010000303.1 GCA_022866045.1 Candidatus Aminicenantota bacterium
GTGGAGCTCAGCGACGGTCTCAACCGCGGGAAGTTCTTTATATTCTTTCAGGAAAAAGACAGTTGTTGTATCGAGCTCCTTGGTAAAAGACTTGAGGTCGGGAAGGCTGAATTCGAAGTATTGCGTCCCGATCTTCTTCAAATCGTGTGTTGTAACGGCTATGGCCAGGAGGTAATTCCCAGGCAATAAAGGATAAGCGACCGTATACCATTCTTCCTTATTCGGGTCGTACGTGGCGGCGTCCTGTTCCTGCGTCGTCGGGACATAGACTTCTTTCACGATCTGGGTGGGAACACCATTCTCCATTTTATGGAACTGGAGGAAGACATCGAACGTCGCTTTGACTTTGGGTTGGGCCGGGGCCGCGGCGGCATCCGCCGTTTGAGGAACCGCCACGGGCGCGAAGGGAAGGTCCGCGTTTTTGATTTTCAGGAAAGGAACGATGTAAAAGGCAGTCTGCGCCGGAAGAATAGTGCTTTTGAAAATGCTGAAGGGGATGTCCTGGCGGACCTGGCGCGCTTGAAGGCCCTGGAGCATGACATCTCTGACCTCTTTAGGGATAAATATCTTGGCGGCAGGTTGCTTGGCTTCTTTCTGGTCTTTCTGTTGAGGAAATCCGGGTTCGGCGAAACTCGGAACGACGAACATGCTGAACACGAATCCGGCGAGAATGACCGGGGCTATAAGCTTTTTTATTTTCATGAATCCTCCTCTTTCAAAGCTTGTATCAAATCTCTCATCTCATTTGAAGCAAGTTCTATGCCAATAATGGATGGGATAACTTCCACCCTTTCTTGGAGTTAAGTAAAAACCGCATGTAAATTATTTTTACAGTCTGCGTTTAAGAGCGAAGTATCAACTCTGGCCGCAAAATTAAACAAAAAATATACCAGAAATTTAGACGTTTATCAAATAGATTTCCTTCCCACCTTAGCCGAAGACGGGCACATTTTTACCCCCCTTGAATTCCAAGGGGGGTAGGGGGCGACCTTTTAATCCCCCTTAATTGTGTAAGGGGGCAGGGGGTTTAATATCACTAAGATAGAATCTTTTCTCGTGCTGTCTCAAAATCCCTGTTTAAAGTCTGGAAACGCGTCTTCGGAGAAATAAGAGGCTTTGTGGGGAACTTTACTTTTGGAATTTCTTCACGGCGAGCCGGTGTTCGGCGAGTGTCCGGCTGAACTGGTGGCTGCCGTCGTTTTTAGCGACGAAGTAGAGATAATCGGCCTCGGCCGGATAGAGCGCCGCCTCGAGCGATTCGCGTCCAGGATTCGAGATCGGGCCGGGCGGCAGGCCCGGGTAAAGATATGTATTGTAGGGGGAATCGTATTTGAGATCTTTCGTGCGCAGCCGTCCTTCGAACGGCCCTTTTTGTTTAAGGGCGTAAATGATCGTCGGGTCGCAGTCGAGCTTCATCCCGATCCTAATTCGATTGTGGAAGACCGCGGACACAAATTTTTTCTCGTCCGGCCGCGAAGTCTCTTTTTCAATGAGCGAGGCCAGGATGACGACCGCCCGGACGGTCCAGTGCAGCTCTGCCGCCCGCCGGCGCCATTTTTCGCCGAAGACTTCTTTGAATTGCTCCGTCATTTTCTGGAGGATCTCGCCGGACGATAGGCCTTTCGGCAAGAGATAGGTTTCGGGAAAGAGGTAGCCCTCAAGGTTCTCGGCCTTAGGGTCCAAAAGAGCGATGCTATCCGTTTCCCGGAGCGCCGCAGGAAATTCGCCATTTTGTCCGAAGCCTGCGGCGATGAAATTTTTGGCGGTCTCCATCGCCGTCAGGCCCTCTGCGATCGTCACGGGATGGAGATAGATCTTGCCCGCGATCAGGATGCCCAAGATGTCCTTGGCCGAGCCGGTTTTGGGGAGCTCGTACTCGCCCGCCTTGATGCTCTGGGGAACATAGAAGAATCTGTAGCGGAAAAGAAAAGGCGTTTTTTTGGGGATGATCTTCTGGGCCATCAGGGCCTCGGCGATCGCCCGGACTCTCTTGCCTTTTTCAACCTCAAACATGACTGCGCCGGGCTCGGCCGCAACGCCCCGACGGGATTCGAAATAAAGCCAGACCCAGCCGCCGAGCACCAGGCACTGGACAAAGATGAAGGCCGACTTAACGATCTTGAGTAATGTTCGCATCGGCTCGCTTGCTGTCCAGATAAGTCTGGAGAATGATGGCCGCGGAGATCTGGTTGATGACGGATTTTTTAGCTTTCAGACGGACTTTTTGTTCATGCATGACACTGAGGGCCTGATGGGTCGTCAATCGTTCGTCCCAGAAAATAACGGGGATATGGACCACGCCCTCCAGCCATTTGGCGAAGGCGCGCGTCTTCTCAACCCTCGTTCCGGCTGTCCCGTCCATCCGCAGAGGAAGTCCGATGATGATTTCGACGACCTGCTGCTTGAGGACCAGGTCCTGAAAATATTTTCGGTCGTCTGCGTCGCGGTTCTTAAGCTGGTACGTATCCAGCGGCTGGGCCGTGAGCCGGAGAGCATCGCTCAAGGCGAGGCCGACGTTCCTGTCGCCGAAATCGACACCGAGGACTCTCATAAAGCTCTTTTCATGACGCCGAGCGGATTCTCGTCACGCACCGTTTTTTCGCCCGGTGCCGCTCGAACCCGAGCTCGATGAGCCGCTCGACGAGCCGGGGGAAGGGAAGTCCGCTTACCTCCCAGAGCTTGGGATACATGCTGATCTCGGTGAAACCGGGGATCGTGTTGATCTCGCTGATGTAGAGCCTCCGGGTGCGGCTCTCGAGAAAAAAATCGACGCGGGCCATGCCCGCGCCATCGCAGGCCTTGTAGGCTTCGACCGCCAGCCTTCGGACCTCTTTGACGAGGGCCGCGGGCAGGTCGGCGGGGATGCCGAACTTGGTTTTGCCGTTGAGATATTTATCGCTGTAATCGTAGAATTCCCTGTGGGGGATGATCTCGCCGGGAAGAGAGGCCGTGGGCTCATCGTTTCCGAGGACGCTGCATTCGAGCTCCCGGCCCCGGATCCCTTCTTCGACGAGGATCTTCCGGTCGTAGCGGAAGGCGAGCTCGATAGCGGCGCGCGTTTGGGCCTGGTTTCTGACCTTGGTGATGCCGACGCTCGAGCCCAGGTTAGCCGGTTTGACGAATAGCGGAAGCCGAAATTCCCGCCGCACGGCGCGCAGGATTTTGTCCGGATTCTTGTTCCAGCCGGTCTCGACGAACACGCGGTGTTTGACGACCGGCAGCTCTCTTGACCGGAACAAGGCCTTCATCACAGCCTTGTCCATCCCAACGGCGGACCCGAGCACCCCGGCCCCGACGTAGGGGACGTCGGCCATTTCCAAAAGGCCCTGGATCGTGCCGTCTTCGCCGTAGGGGCCATGGAGGACGGGGAAGTAAATGTCGGCGCGGACCGGAAGGGCTCGGCCTCCGTTTCTCCAGGGAAGAAAGCTTGAGAAAAGACCTCGGCTGAGCTCATTCGGGGAGACAAGGGGCGAGGCGACCTTTTTCCAGCGGCCTTGTTTGTTGATGAAGATCGAAATGACCCGGAACTTGGCCTTATCCAGGTTGTTGAAAATAGCGGAGGCCGACCGGATCGAAACCTCGTGCTCGGCCGAACGCCCTCCAAACAATAGCGCGACGGTCGTTTTTTTTGTCATCGCAGAAAATGGGTGAAGGGATATTTTAAAGAAGTCGGGACACTTTGTCCACAAAATCCAGTCCCGGCATCCGGGCGGACAAGGGGGCTATAGGGAGTTCTTGAACTGGCGGCTCGGGTTGAACTTGATCCTTTTTTTGCTGGGGATGGCGATGGATTCCCCGGTCTTCGGGTTCCGGCCTTTTCGCGCTTCCCGGGTCTTCACTTCGAAGCTCCCGAAGCCGGAGAAGTTCACTTTGTTGCCTTTTTTGAGGTCTTCTCTGATGCTGTCGAGAAGCGAGGCAAACGCTTTTTGTGCCTTGTGGAGGGTGATGCCAGCCTCTTTGGCCATGCGCGCCGTGATGTCTTTCTTGCCCATACCTAACCTCCTCTGCTTTTTGCCAAACGGATGATGAAGTTATATTAGAAAGAAGAAGGCACAAAGTCAAGACGGCTATTGTCATGGGCGTCGGGAATCATTATAATGAAAAAGCCATGGGATTTAGATTTGGATCGAGGTCCGTCATGAAAAAAACGTTCGCTTATCTCGTTTTATTCACCGGTCTCATTTTCTTCTCGGCAATAGTTCAGGCGCAGGAAACGGTTCAAGCCCAGCTGGGCAAGGATAAAACCTTCCAGAACGCCTTCGCCCTGATCTCCGAGGCCGATCTGTATTGTTCATTTTTTATCTTAGAGGACATCCCGAGGCTAAGGATAACCGCAAGCGAGAAAGGGGGGGAGAAGTCTCTCCTCGCCGATTATGATCTTTTTTATATAGGCAAGGGCGCGGCGGTCGGCCTCAAAGAGGGGCAGCTCATGATGGTCCTCGAGATGGGCCAAAAGATTAGCAGTTCCGGCTCGAAGAAAATCCTGGGATCCGTGGCGTTCAAGCGCGGGCGGGCCCGGGTCGTCCGTCTTGAAAAAGAAATGGCAGCGGCTCGTCTGGAGAAGATCTGCGGGCCGATCATGGTCGGCGATTTTCTGGTCCCTTTTGAAGAAAAAGAAGGCCTGCTCGGCAAGGATCTCGGCTTTGACGCATCGGCTCGGCAAGACGAGGCCCTCACGGGCCGGATCATTTTTCTTGACGGCAAGTTCACCCAGATCGGTCCCGGGCAGTGGGCCCTGATCGACCTCGGAGAGGAAAACGGCATCCAGGTCGGCCGCCAGCTCACCGTTTTTCATCAGGGAGAAAAGGACCTGCCTCTGGTGGCTGTAGGCAATGTGATCGTCATCCACGCTGGCCGGAGCGCGTCTACGATCAAGGTCCTTTCGGCGAAGGACGCTGTGAAAATCGGCGACATCGTCCAAGTCAAATGAAAAAAATGGGGTCATGTACCTAATCTGAATTATTCATGAATTACGTTATCTCTCCCGGTCGTGGATTTGCAGACGGGCGCTGAATTCGGGGACATGACCCAAATTCTCCGGAATTTGGGATCGTGTCCCCCTCGTCTTGAATTCGGCGCCATCTGCGAATTCTTTTCTCGAGGAAACGACTCA
>JALHTW010000304.1 GCA_022866045.1 Candidatus Aminicenantota bacterium
TGGGGAAAATTTCGAAGGAATGATTTAAGCAAGGGCCTGGAATTAAATAATATTACTTCAGCCTTCTGTTTGCGGTTATTCTTGTGCTCATTCCCTATTTCCGCATCCGCCGGAAGCTCCTATTGATACGCAAGGAGGATTTGCGGCCTCGCCCTTGAAGGGTCAAGGCCCGTGTTCTGTTCTACCCTGGTTTCTTCCGGGAATCAGCATTGAAAAAAATATGAAAAACGAGAATAATAATAGGCCATCGTGATTTAAGGGGAGGAATATGCTTAAAGACATCATCAAAAAAGAAATCCTGGAAACTATCACCAGCGCCAAATTCGTCTTCACCTTCCTGCTCTGCGCCATCCTCATTCTTCTCTCGGTCTACACCGGTATCGTCAACTACCGGGCCGACCAAAAGGAGTTCTCCGCGGCCGTGGCCCTCAACAAGAAAAATCTGGAAAGCCAATCAAGCTACCAGGCCTTGGCTGGGCTGGGGACGAAGATCAATAAGCCGCCCCAGGTCTTGGGCGCTATCTCCACCGGCGTGAACGAAGCCGTCGGCCGCGTGGCCACGGTCAACATCGCCTACGACCCGAGCCTGGTGGATTCCAAATACGAGAGCAATCCTGTCTTTTCGGTCTTCGGCGCGCTTGATCTGACCTTCATCGTCAAGATCGTCCTCAGCCTCTTTGCCATCCTCTTCACCTATGACGCGATCGTCGGTGAGAAGGAAAAAGGCACATTGAAGCTGACCCTCTCCAACAGAGTCCCGCGCGACCGGCTGATCCTGGGCAAGGTCATCGGCGGTTTCATCAGCCTGCTCATCCCGCTGATCATTCCGCTCATCTTGAGCCTGCTCATCCTCCTCGTCTATCCGAACATCTCCCTGGCCGGCCAGGACTGGCTCCGGCTTCTCCTGATGTTCCTCATGTTTTTCCTTTACCTTTCCGTCTTCTTCACCCTCGGCCTCCTCGTTTCGGCACGAACAAGTAAGAGCTCGACCAGTTTCCTGGTCCTGCTTTTTATTTGGGTCATATTCGTCACCATTATTCCCAAGCTTTCGGTCATGTCCGCGGGCCGGCTCAAGCCCATCCCGTCCGTCCACGAGATCACGGCCAAAAAAGACGCCTTCCTGCAGCAGATCCAAGGCGGAGCCCAGAAGCAGGTCATGGACTGGGCCAAGGAAAATTCCGCTATGGCCGCCAAGGACCAGAAAGGGTACCAAGAGAAATTAAGAAAATTCCTGGAAGATTGGCAGCAGGACTTGACCTCGAAGATCGACGAAAACAATGCCGCCCTCGAACGCGATTACCAGGCCAAAAAAAAATCGCAAGAGCGCCTGGCCATCAATATCTCTCGCATTTCCCCGGCCTCGGCCCTGACGTTCTCCACCATGAGTTTCGCCAGGACGGGCCTGGACGAGCATGAAAGGTTTCTGGCCTCCATTCGCGCCTACAAACCCATCTTCACCAAGTGGGCCAGCGCGAAGATGATGCGAACCTTCGACTTTTCGGGCTCCGGCCAGACCGCAAAGGTCGTCCTGGATGATATGCCCCAGCATAAGTTCGAGCCAGAGACATTAAGCAAGTCGCTGGCCCGGACCATTCCCGATTTTGGGCTGATGCTCTTTTTGATCATTGTCTTCTTTGCCGGGGCCTATGTCTCCTTTTTGAAATTCGATGTGCGTTAAGAGGTGACCCATGCTAGAAACCATCAATCTCACGAAACGGTACGAGGACGGGCAGTTGGCCGTCGACCACCTGAATTTCAAGGTCGAGCCGGGCGAGATCTTCTGCATGTTTGGCGCCAACGGATCCGGAAAGACGACTACCATCAACCTCTTCCTGAACTTTATCCCGCCGACCGAGGGAACAGCCCTTATCGAGGGCATCGATGTGACCAAAGAGCCGCTGCGCTCCAAAGACTACGTCTCGTTTGTCTCTGAGAACGTCACCCTCTATGGAAACTTCACTGCCTTCCAAAACCTGGACTATTTTACCAAGCTGGCTGGAAAGCGCGGGCTGACCAAAGCGGATTACGCCAAGGCCATGAACAGCGTCGGCCTTCAGGAAGAGGCGTTCGATGTGCGGACCAAGAATTATTCCAAGGGCATGCGGCAGAAGTTGGGGCTGGCCATCGCCATCGTCAAAGACGCGCCCAACATCCTCCTGGACGAGCCGACCTCGGGCCTCGACCCGAAGTCCGGCCAGGAGTTCCTGAACCTTCTCATCCAGATGAGAGACAAAGGGAAATCGATCTTCATGTCCACCCACGATATTTTCAGGGCGAAGCTGATCGCAGATAGAGTAGGCTTTATGAAAAAAGGCCGGCTGGTGATAATGAAAACGCGCCAAGAACTCCAGGGCGAAGATTTGACCGAGCTTTACATCCAATACATGGAAGAACGCTCCGAGTCCGAGCTGAAACCTTAGAATTCACAGATACATACCTGCTTCCAAGAAAGAGGGGGACACTTCCCAAATTCAAGAGAATTTGGAACATGTCCCCGTCATCCTCCCCTCTCCTGTCAAGAGAGGGGAAAAGACATTATCATTGTTCGTTGGTGCTTCTGCGGGCACAAGAAATTTATCGGATGCTTTTGGCCTATGCCCTCGAATTTTTTTCGCCTTTAGCCCCGTCAGCGGACGTCGTATTTGACGAACGAGATATAAGCGGCACTGAAGACGATCAGGTTCATCATCATCATAATCGCGAACGGCCACAAAGTTCCCTTAGCCCTCGCCGACAGCGCTTCTTCTTTGTATTGGAAGCGTGGCATGTCGCCTACGTCCACCGGCGAGTTCCACGAGTCCGCTGTGGGATTCTGTTTCTGCAAGGCGGCGATCCGGCCCTGCACGTAGTCCCAGTAAGTGTGCTCCCAGCCCCCCTTGATCTGATCAAAATGGCGCAGATTCATCATGCCCGTGGATGTCAGGTCCGTCGCTAAGTAGGTGAAATCCGCCAACGGCGAGATCATCGACAGATCCCCGGCGAGCTTGGTCTGCGCTTTTTCCTTCCGGTCGAGCTCCTTCCAGAGGATTTCCGACTTTGCGTTCTGGATCCGGTTGGCCTCGTTCCAGGCTGCTTCCACTTCCCGGGTCCGTGCCTGATAGGCCTCCCGGAAAACAGGGTCCTTTTCGACCCGCGCTTTGGCTTCGGCCTCCGAGAATCTTTCTGCCAGAACGGGGTATTTTTTGACAAGTTCGCCCAAACGCTCGGCCATGAGTTTCCGTCCCAGTTCGTCCCGCTCGACGTCTACTAAACGGGCACGCTCCCGTTCCATCTTGATCCGTGAGGGTGCGGGCGAAATCAATGAGGCCAGATATGGACTCAAGTTGGGAATGATGAGGATGAAGAGGACCCAAATGAAGAGCGAAGTCATGATTGACGCTGAAGACGAATGGTGACGGGCTGAGATGAAAACGCCGATGACCAAGAAGAGAAAGACATATATAACCGCTCCCAAAAGGACGAGGGCCAAGGTTGCCCAATTTGTCCCCGTCCAGGCCACACGAGAGTTCAGCAGGATGACGAACAAGCCCAGGATCAGGGACAATAGGAACGGGATGAGGAGCGTCAGCGTGCCTCCGATGATCTTGCCCAGGAGAATCTCGGACCGGGCCAGGTGGTTCGACATCATGAGCTTCAGCGTCCCGTCCTCCTTTTCCCCGGAGACAGCGTCGTAGGAAAATATGAGGGCGGCCAGGCTGAGGAGGACGCCGACAATGAAGACCAGGTCGATCAGGGGAAATACAGCCGGCAGCGGGTCGTCGTCGAACTTGGCGATGTTGACGTCCGAAGAGATGCCGCGAACGAGCGAATAAATGGGGATCGGCGACTGGGAAGGTTCCACGACTCCCCTCAACCGGTTGAAGTGGGCATAATTTTTCAAGTAATTCTCGATGCCGTTCTGACGGAACGAATATTCGTCCACCTTTTTCACATAATCGTTGGTGAGAATGAAAATCGTGACGGGCACGACCGCGACGAGCAGGACCAATGTCACGACGAACCGGAAGGAAAAGACGCTGTTCAGGATCTCCTTTTTAATAAGTGTTCCCAACATGGTCTGCTCCTTTATCTCACATCGTATCGGACAAAGGCGAAATAGCCTAGAGCGAAGAAGAGGATGTTGAAAAAGACGAGCCAGGCCAGGTCGAACAGCCCTCCCTGGGATAGGACCTGGCCGACGGATCGGTAGCGATAGGCAAAAGCGGGGGCCTGCTTTTCGCCGCGCTCGAGATTCGGAAGGACGGAATCCTTATAGCGGAGGATGTTTTCTTTCAGACGGCTTTCTTCGCCGATGCCCGTCCCGGCCAGCTCAGTCGTAGCGTAGACAAAGCTCGCCGCCGGAGAAAGCCGATTGATGTTCTTGGACAGCCGGACCAGTCGGTCGAACTTGTTCCGATAGTCCTCTTCCATTTGGTTTAGTTCTCGGTTGATGGCGTCGAAATGATTTTTAGTGATATCTCCCGTTCCTCGATCGTCCTTGGCCCGCCGCTCCATGATCATTTGGAGCACTTCCCGGGTCCAGACCTGTTCCTGTTTTTCGCTCAAGGCCTTGACGGACGGAACATCGACCATCTGCCTAGCTACGAGCGTGCCCAGGTTGGGCACGACGAAGACGGTCACAGCCCAGATCAAAAGAAGGATGACGAGCGACGATGCGGCCCTTCGGGTGAGCGCCGAAACAAAAATCCCCAAGCTTAGAAAGAGGGCGATATAGACGAGCGCAGTTAGAACCAGGAGGAAAAACCGGCCCAAGCTCGAAGCTGGAAAGCGAACTAAGGGGTCTAGGTTGATCAAGACAAATCCAAGAATCGTGACCAGGAGAAAAGGCACAGACAGGCTAAAGAAATTCCCTAACCATTTCCCGGCCAGGATCTTGGCCCGGGACACAGAATTGGACAACATCAACCGTAGGACGCCGCTCTCCTTCTCCCGGCTGATCTGATCGAACCCAAAGAGAAGCGCGACGAGCGACAGGACGACCTTGACGATGTAAACAAAATCGGGCGTGGGGAAAAAGGCAAAAATAATGTTGCCGGACTTCTGGCCGGCAAAGACGTCGACTCCGATCCGGCTGATCTCGAAGGACCGGGTCATGGCTTCGTCCAGGCCTTTGGCGAAAATGGACAGCGGGTTAGGGGGGAGGACGGCAATCGGCTCGCCGGGCTTGGCCCGGACAAGCTCATAATCGGCGAGCCGCCCCTTATAGTCCTTGTAGAGGACA
>JALHTW010000305.1 GCA_022866045.1 Candidatus Aminicenantota bacterium
CATCGGCCGTTCAGCCATACGCCAATCGGTTGCCGGTATCGAGAAGGCATTATCATCCTCATAGATGTTCACTAATTGGTAACGACGGAAATCGATCGGGTCGGGATTGAAGACCCAAGCTCCTCCGAAATATTCCGGATGATAGAGCTGCAAGGCCAGCGCTTCCCATCCCCCTGTTGACGCGCCCTCGACGAGCCGGGCGTAGGGTTTTCGTATGATCCGGAAATGTTCCTCAAGATACGGGAAAAGTTCTTGGAAGAGCGCATCACCGTATGGACCGTTGTTGGCTGAATTCACAGAATATGAAGACGGGAAAAACGGTGTCGGCTGGTGGAATGTAACGGCCACGAATCGGGGAAAGCCAGGGGAAGACCAGGATTGGTAGAATTCATAGCCGGTCTGCAGATTGGCCGCTCTGGCCCCCGTATCCCGCGCTTGGCTTTTCGGGTCGGTGTTGAAAGAAAACGGCACTCTGTGCTCGAAGACATAGACGGAGGGATAGTAAACATCAGGATGAGCGCTGTACTCCTTGGGCAGGAGAACCGTGGCCTCGATATAAATAGGCTGACCCCAGAACTTCGTCAGCAGCTGGCTCTGGATTTTGATGTGCTTTAGCCATTCGGTATCGGACGGACTTTCTGCGGCCGGGATGATCTTGTCGAGCCTGAGTTTGGCGACCAAGCCGGCGTTCGGGCCGAGATGGACTTTTTGCGCTTCGCTATAAAGATTGCCGGGCGAAACATTCAAAGGAAGACCCTGGCTCCTGTCCAAATGAACCCAGACGGTATGGCCGTCGGAGCGATGGCACTCGGTATAGACGTTCATCACGGCCTGCACGTAGTAGTCTCCAGCCGGCACTTCCTTGAGGCTCGACAGCGGATAGCCCAGAGTTTGCTCGTCGATAATGGCGGCCGCGTCGGGATGAAGTTGCTCGACATCCGCCCCGAAGATGAGCGATCCATAGGGACTGATCGTCAAGCGCGGCTCCGGCGATTCTTTACGAGCAATGACGATGATCAAGCGGCCGGTGACGGGTTCTGCCCGGAGAGAAGCGGGGAATGTAACTTCGAAGCGGGTGTTTGCCTGAGCGAATGTTGGCCAGGCCAAGCTGACGACAAGCAGGCAACTGGCCGCCCATCCCAGAAAAAGCCGAACTCCCTTTTGCATCATGCGACCTCCGGATCATATCAGATCAGAGAAGGAAAATCCAGACTATGACGTCGGTTTTTTGCCCAAACCTTATTTCTTCGATTCGGGTGCCGCGTCCGCGGGGAGTTTATAAACCACCTTTCCGTTTTCGTCAAGGAACTGAATCGAAGGGACATTCGCGCCATCCACGGACATCAGGATGCGAGGCTTGCCTTTCGTATCGGCAAGGCTCACAACAGCTTCATTCTTCGTCCCTCTTCCGACAAACACCCTGGCCACTCCGCTTAATCCGCTTTCCAAGGCATGCTGCCGCAGCTTTTTCATGGCGGCGTCTTTCTCGGGCCCGTCTTTCATGCTCTCGATCTCGTAAAGCTGCTTGGCAAAGTCCGCCACTGGAGTCAGCGGCCGCTCCCATACCCTTAAGCCTGACGACCTGTCAGCGTTTTTTTGGGAGTAAGTGATCCCGACAGTCTGGTCTTGGTCGTATTGGTCGAACATCAAACCGGCGTTCGCACTAATGTTGCCGTCCTGTTCTTTGCTCCCCCACGTCATGCCTCCGCACTCATCGCCCTTGTCGTTGAAGAAGATCATGCCCGGCCGCTGGCCTTCTCGAGTTTTCATATACAGGCCTCCGATGATCGGGCCTGGCGATCGATCGCGGTTAGAGATGGCCAGCCTGAGTTTTCCATCTTTTTCGACGATGTTGATCCGCTCCACATCAATCTCTTCGAACTTGGTTCTATGCACGTCCTGTTTCATACCCATGAAAAACAGCGCCGCAAACAACAGGGACGAGATCAGAGCATAAGCTTTAAGAATCCGAAGTTCCTTCATTATCCTTCCATCCATGGCGGTTCCTTCCTTTCTATGGTTGAAAGCCTTTTAATTATTTTGGCTCCATAAAAATAATGATTTGCCTCGCCCGGATACCAGTGAAAAACCGGATGAGCCCGAAAATATTCTCACGCGTTCTCAGAAAGTCCTTTTGCCAAAAGAATCTCATTTCATAATTCTACTATATCTATATTTTATAAAATATAGTGAAAAAGTCAATCGGAATAGGCTCTCTGCCCTTGACATCTCCTCGAGCCACGATCTATACTCCCTCACGATGGCTGGATAGGAAAATCGACATAAAGAGGCTCACTCGGCCACCAAAGCCGAAAAGGAAACTCTTATTATTAGTCAACAATTTGAAACCGACGGAGCTGCACAACAACATTCCATCATTCGCTGCCAAATTCGTGGGCCTAACGGCGATGCCCTATTTGCCTTTCGCGCTTTCAGTAACATGAACTTTATAGGAGGGTCCTTATGAACAAGCGACATCTGATTTTTTGTTTACTGCTGTGTTTTGCCATCTCCGCCCCTGCCTTAGCTCAGGGGACGCGACTGCTCCGTCACCCGACAGTGAGCCGTGATCTGGTGGCCTTCTCGTATGCCGGCGACCTGTGGGTCGTTTCCCGCGATGGAGGACAGGCGCGCCGTCTCACCTCCACTCCCGGCGTCGAGACTGATCCCCGCTTTTCAAACGACGGTTCCCAGATTGCCTTCACCGCCACCGTTGCAGGCAATACGGACGTGTATGTCGTGTCGACCGCTGGGGGAGACCCCAGGCGACTGACCTATCACCCGGGGATTGATCGGGTTCGCGGCTGGACGCCCGATGGCCGGAACGTAGTCTTTGCCTCAGGACGGACCAGCGCGCCCCAACAATCCTACTTCCGCCTCTGGACGATTGGCTCAGAAGGCGGGTTCCCGGAGCCTCTTCCCCTGCCCCGGGCCTTTAAGGGCACATTCTCCCCAGATGGCCGCTCCCTCGCCTACGAGGAGATGTCGATGGCGTTCATTCCGGAGTGGTACGAAACGAGCCAGTGGCGGCACTACCGCGGCGGCCGTACGCAGCCGATCCGGGTCATCCATCTGGCCGACTCCTCGGTCGAGAAGCTCCCCTGGAACAACAGCAATGACTTCGATCCTATGTGGGCCGGCAATGCCATCTACTTCCTCTCTGACCGAAACCATGTTGTCAACCTCTTCTCTTACCGCCTCGACACAAAACAACTCGCGGAGCTCACCCGCCACGACGACTTCGATATTATGAACGCGTCGGCGGGTCCGGACGCCGTCGTCTACGAGCAGGCGGGCTACATCCACCTGTTTGATGTCAAGACAGGGCGGGCACGAAGGCTCTCCATCGAGGTAAAGGGAGATTACCCGTGGGCGCGTCCGCAGTTCAAAAAGGTCGCCCCCATGATCCGCAATGCCGTGCTTTCGCCGAGTGGCGTCCGTGCTGCGTTCGAGGCGCGAGGCGATATTTTCACCGTGCCGGCAGAGAAAGGGGACTATCGGAATCTCACGCAGAGCCCTGGTGCGCATGATCGCAGCCCTGCATGGTCGCCCGACGGCACGCAGCTGGCCTGGCTCTCGGATGCAAGCGGCGAGTACCAACTGATGATCGGCGACCAGACCGGCATCACGAAACCGCGCGCCATTCCGCTGCCGTCCGCGGCCTTCTTCTCCTCCCGCGCCTGGTCGCCTGATGGGAAACACCTCCTATTCCAGGATAACCACCTCAATCTCTGGACGCTCGAGGTGGCTAGCGCGAGAGCGACAAAGATTGATACGGGTACCTATTACGATCCAGGTCGCGACCTGGATGCGGTGTGGTCGCCTGACTCGCTATGGATCGCCTTCTCGAAGAGCCTCGACAACCACCTGCGGGCGATCTTCGTCTACTCGCTGGCCGAGGCGAAAGCCTACCAGCTAACCGACGGGATGTCGGACGCGATCTCGCCCGTCTTCGACGCGGGGGGGAAGTACCTCTCTTTCCTGGCGAGTACGAACTACGGACCAAAGACCGGCTGGGTGGAGATGAGCTCCCTGGACCGCCCAGTTCGCAGGGCTATTTACCTGATCGTGCTGAGTGCGGCCGAGCCGTCGCCGCTCTTGCCGGAGAGGGGCGATGAGATAGCACCCGCACCCCCCGCAAAGGCGAAGCCGGAACCGAAACCGACGCCCAACGTTCGCCTAGACATAGACGGAATTGGTCAGAGGATTCTGGCGCTCAACATCCCGGTTGGCGATTACAGCAACCTCATGGCCGGCGCGGAGGGGACGATCTTCTACACGGAGCCTATCCAGAGCGGAGGCGGCCCCGAGTCGTTACGCTTGCATCGATATCAGCTTAAGGAGCGCGCCGCTCAGCCCTTCCTCGAGGGGATCCGCTTCTACACGCTCTCGGCCGACAAGAAGAAGTTGCTGTATCAAGCAGCCGGAGGCGGCGCGTCCGGGAGTCGCTGGGGGATCGTATCGACAGAACGCCCCGCTAAAGTGGGCGATGGGGTGATCAACGTGGCCCAGATGGAGATGAAGGTCGACTATCAGGCTGAGTGGGCGCAGATCTTCCGGGAGACGTGGCGTATCCAGCGGGACTTCTTCTATGATCCCAAGATGCACGGGGCTGATTGGCAGGCGATATATGAGAAGTACCTTCCGCTACTGCCCTTTGTAGGTCACCGCTCAGACCTGGGATATCTCATTGCCATGACGGGAGGGGAGCTGGTTGTAGGGCACTCCTATCTGACTGGCGGGGGTGATGAGCCGAGCGAAGAGCCAATCCCGGTTGGACTGTTGGGTGCTGACTTCGCAGTGGAGAACGGCCGCTATCGCATCCGTCGGATCTATACCGGCGAGAACTGGAATCCTGAGCTTCGAGCGCCGCTCAGCGCGCCTGGCATCCAGGTGGCCGAAGGCGACTATCTGCTCGAGGTGAACGGGCGGCCGCTTGTTCCGCCGACGAACCTCTACAGCCTGTTCGAGGGAGTTACAAAGCAGACGCTCATTCGGGTCAACAGCACACCCGCTCTAGAAGGGTCACGTCTTGTGACCGTGGTTCCTGTGACCAGCGAAGAGGCGCTGCGGACGCGAGCGTGGGTCGAACAGAACCGCCGGAAGGTGGACGAGTTATCGGGCGGGCGTCTGGCGTACGTGTGGCTGCCCAACACAGGAGGGCCTGGATATACATACTTCACTCGCTACTACTATGCCCAGCAGCACAAGGAGGGCGCGGTCATCGACGAGCGATACAACCATGGCGGGATGGTAGCCGACTACATTGTCAACGAGCTGGACAGGAAGCTCATGGGCTATTTCGCCATGCGAGACGGCAAGCCATCGACGTCACCAATTGCCGGGATTTATGGTCCGAAGGTGATGGTCATCAATGAGTCAGCCGGCTCGGGCGGCGACGCGCTGCCATATTACTTCCATCTGCGGAGACTTGGCCCGCTTGTGGGGACGCGCACCTGGGGCGGCCTGGTCGGCACTGTTGGTGTGCCGGCGACGATCGACGGCGGCGGCATCACCGCGCCAGCCCTTGCCTTCTATGATCTGAATGGGAAGTGGGCTGTTGAGAATGAGGGAGTGATGCCAGACATCGAAGTGGAGAATACGCCGGCTGAGGTGATTAAGGGGCGCGATCCTCAGCTCGAACGGGCGGTGCAGGAGGCCATGAAGCTGCTCGAGCAGAACCCTGTGCGGCGAGTTCCCAGGCCTGCACCGATAAACCGGGTGTCGAAGCACTAGGGAAATAAGGAGACGGGCTGGGCATGACGAGCGAAGGCGACGACCTTCATCGGACATGATTGTTTTCACTCCCGCTTTTTGGCTGGAGATTCAAGGATCTGCGGCCGTCATCAGAGCCCTTACCGGCCGCACATTCGCGCTGCACACGCCTCGCTTGATCCTGGCCACGCCGAATGAGATAGTCTCTGGACGAATGAAAGATAATGGTCATCAATCTTGAGGAGGTCAAGTGAAAGAGAAACACATTATGCGGGCGACAGGAATTTTTATTTCATTTCTCCTGGCATTATTAATCAGCGGGCTCCCATCTTTTGCCGGGGAGCAGGAACACAGGACAAGCCCCGGGGTAGCCTCCATGAATTTCACGGCTCCGGACTCAACGGCCCAGTCCAGTCAACCGGATCCCAAGCTCAAGGAAAAACTAAATAAATTCCGCCTCTTCCTGAACGCAGAAATAAAACGATGGGAAGTTCCCGGAATCGGGGTGGGGATCATCAAGGACGGCAAAATCATATTCGCCGAAGGATTCGGATACAGGAATGCGGAAAAGAAACTCCTTGTGACGCCGAACACCATCTTCGCCATCGGCTCGGCCTCCAAGGCGTTCACGACGATGGACCTTGGAATTCTCGTGGAAGAGGGCAGGATCGATTGGGATAAGCCTGTCCGGACGTATTTTCCCGAATTCAAGCTCAAGGATGAAATCGCCACGGAACGGATGACCGTCCGGGATCTTGTCTGCCATCGCTCGGGCCTGCCGCGTCACGACGCCCTCTGGTACGGCTCATCCATCGGCCGGAAAGACCTCATCAGCCGCCTTCGCTACCTGGACTTCAGCGCCGATGTCCGGACGACCTTCCAGTACAACAACCTGATGTATATAACGGCGGGGTATATTGTCGGGCATGTGACCGACAGCTCCTGGGAGGAATTCACCCGCAAAAGAATCTTCGGACCTTTGGGTATGACCAACAGCAACTTTTCCGTTGTGGATTCTCAGAAATCGGATGATTACTCGTTGCCCTATATTAAGAAGGACAACGCGGTCGTTGAAGTCCCCTTCAGGAATATCGACACCGTCGGCCCTGCAGGTTCGATAAACTCTTGTGTCAATGACATGCTTAAATGGGTTCGGTTCCACGTCGATAAGGGGAAGGTCGGCGAGACCCAGATCATCTCCGAGGCCGGACAAAAAGAGATGTACACGCCGGCCATGTTCTTAAGAGAACCCATACTCTCGGTCCAGCCGGACGGCCAATCCGAGATGAGCTATGGGCTCGGATGGTTTTTGGAAACATACAGAGGCCACAAGCTTGTTCATCACGGAGGGGCTATTGACGGCTTTTTTTTCTTGAATGGTTTTCTTCCCGGGGATGGCCTCGGGGTGGTTATCCTCAGCAACTTGAGCGGAACACCCCTTGTTCAAATCAGCATGGGCTATATCCTGGACATGATGCTGGACCTTAAACCCGTGTGGGAAAAACTCAGCCAGGAAAGATTCGAGAAAGCCAAGAAGGACCTGGAAAAAGCAGGAGAAGAGAAAAAGAAAAAGGAAGAAGCACGTGTTCAGGGGACCAAACCTTCACACGCTCTCGAAGCCTACGCCGGGATCTACGAGAATCCCGCATATGGAAAGATTCCCATTGCCTTAAAGGACAATTTGCTCACCGGAATATTCAACTCCATCGAGTTTAATTTAGAACAATGGCACTATGATCTGTTCAAGGCAGCAGACACCAAGTCCAAATCTTCTGACGTGGACGGCCTCGAGGTGACTTTCCTGACGAATGCCAAGGGGGATATCGACCGCTTTTCTATCCCTCTCGAGGCTACCGTTGCGCCTATCCTATTCACGAAAAAAGCTCCCGAAGAAATGAAAGACCCCAAGTTTCTGTCTCAGTTTGCCGGCGGATATGAAGTGATGGGGATGGTGATCACTATTTTTCTCAAGGGGAACGCCCTCTTTGCTTCAATCCCGGGCCAGCCGACCATCGAGCTCGTTCCCTATAAGGGAGCGGAGTTTATTCTCAAGGGGCTCGAGGCCTATAGTTTGAAATTTGTCCTGGAGCAAGGCCGGGTCACTGAGGTTGTGGTCAGCCAGCCCGGAGGAACGTTCAGAGGGAAAAAGAAAACAGGATAAGTAAGCTCCTCCCCAAAAACTGGAAAAGAAGCTGGGACTCTTTTTAGATGCCGGGGGGCGGTGTTTAGTCCATGGAGACGATGTTTTCAATCCGCCTTTATTAAAGGCCGGAAGAGGGAGCTTATGTCGTCTTTTTCAGTTTTTCCGTGATCTTATTCAGGGCGACGGAGGCTTCTTCTTTGACGTCCTTGTCGCCGAGAAGCGTTGCGGCGAGCTTGAGCGCTTCCGGACTGGCGAAACCGGGCAGGACTCCGAGGATCAATTTCTTTTCTTCAGGCCGCGAGGCCAGCTTGAGCGCCTTTTTCAGGTCTCTGACAGCCGCTTTGGGAGAGCGATATTTCTCCTGGCCGATCATACGGACATAGGCCTGCAAGGCCAAAACGCGAAGGACCTCTTTCTTTGAGGTCCGGGCGATCTCCCGGACATCATCTCTGGCGGCTGGCGTCGGCCAGTTCGCGAGCGACCGCACCGCGGCATCGACGACCTCGGCATTCGGATCCTCCAGAGCCTTGCGGAGAAGAGAGAGGGAGCTGTCGTCGCCGATCTTTCCGAGAACCCGGAGGAGCCGGCCTCGTTTTTGGCCGTCTTTTTCCAAGTCGAGCTTGGCCCGGACCGCGTCCGCCCTCCCGTTCGGGTCGGATATTTTTTGGGCAAGGCCGGTGATCGCGTTCTCGATCCCGAGCCTCTCTGCCTCGTTTTCCGTCTTGAGGAGGATCTCCAATAATCCAGGAATGTCCGACGGCGTCCCGATCGCCCTCATGGCCCTGTATGCTTGGCCGCGAACCTTGGCCGATGGCGCATCGGCAAATTTTGCGACCAGGCTTTTCCCGGCAAAGATCCGGCGCTCTTCGATGCTCTGGACGAGTTCGGCCTGGACAGCTTCGTCGGACCGATCCGCGAGAAGCGACAGAATGGCCTCATCGATGTCCTCGCCTTTGAGCCCCCACAGGCTGGCGCGCGCAACAGCTTGTTCGGCCTGGGGGGACGCAGCGGCCGTTTCGGCCAGATATTGGACGACGGATGTGTCTCCTGTTCTTTCGAGCGCCTTCAAAGCGGCGATGTGGACATCCTTCGTTGAGCTCTTGGCGGCCTGCAAAACGGCGGGCAGGACAGACTCCCGGGGGTATTCCGAGAGGACGGCGAGCAGTTGGACCTGGCTCGCTTCCGGGAGTTGGGGTAGCGCCGCGCAGACGGGGCCGATGTCTGAGGCGTTGAAAACGCTTTTGATCATGCCGATGGCCGGAGCGTGCATTTCTTGAGCGGCGCCGGCGAGTGTGCCGAGGATCAATGTCCTCGCCCGATCTCCGGACGCGGCAATTTTGCCGCGCATGGCGGCGACGCGGAAGGAGAGCGGCAAGTTTTCGGTCAGCATTTTGTCATAGATCTGGCGGGCGCCCTCCGGGCTTTTTGAGGCGATGAATTCCTCGGCGGACTGGAAAAGGGCGGAGGCCACGGTGGCTTTC
>JALHTW010000306.1 GCA_022866045.1 Candidatus Aminicenantota bacterium
GGCATCGTCTGGGTCGGTGCGGCCGGAAACGACGCCCTGGATCACTTTGAGGGGACGTTCAACGACCCCGATAACGACAAATGGTATAATTTTCCCGACGGCAGCGAGATCGAAGCCTTTTATGTTCCAGCTTATTACCTCGTTGCCGCATTTTTGAATTGGGATGACTGGGGAACCTGGAACGGCACGTCCTACAGCGGCTCGAACAATGATTACGATCTGTCTTTGTACTACAAATCCACGACAAGCAACACTTGGTACTTGGCTGATGACTCCATAGGCCTCCAAAACGGAACGCAGAAGCCGATCGAGTCCATAGGCTATTGGTATTCCACGGTGTCCAGATGGTGGGGCGTCGGAATATATAAATGGAGTGCTCCGAGGGCCTGCAAAATAGAGCTTTTTACCATGGGAAATTCGGGCGCTATCAACAATAACGTCCCGGCGGGAAGTTTGCTGGTTCCGGCGGATTCCGCTAATGCCGTCACCGTCGGAGCTGTGGATTGGTCCGATGATTCCCGTGAGCCATACCACACCTACAGTTCTCAAGGTCCGACGCACGATGGTAGAACAAAGCCCGATTTCTCGGCTCCGTCGAGAGTTTCCTGTTCGTCGACCACCTACGGCAATCTGGGCTTTTCCGGGACATCGTCGGCGACGCCTCATGTGGCGGGGGCCATCGCCCTGCTCAAGGAGAAGACACCATACAACTTGGAGCAGATATATCAAGTCCTCGAAGGCCGGGTCAAAGACCTCGGGCCGGCGGGCAAGGACAGCATTTACGGCGCGGGAAGCCTGAAGGTAAAGAAGAATTAGATCCGTTAGATCAACACATCCTATGAACCTGTGAGGCTTGCGGGGTTCAAGGGAGGTAGCTTAGTTTACGATTTTTAACCTGGTTCAAGCATACTAGAGCAGCGGCGATCTTATTAATATTTTTTCTTCTGCCTCTGCTGGACGCTAATTTCGTGTTGGATCATATTTAGGATCCGCATGATTATGTCTTTATCAATATCGATAAACGTTACGCCAACTCTGAGCAGGGGGGTATTATCAACTGTTATCCTCTTAATATACTGGATCTTGCCCTTGCCCGCAAAAGGGACTTTCAATAAGCTCGTTGTCAGCTCAAATTGGACAGTCATACCCGTCCCTATGTTTTCTCTTAGATTTGCAGCAAATCCCAGAAAACAAATATTGATCAGATCACCCTTTATAATCCTTGCTGGATTGTCCTCTGGGTGAAGAGTTATGTTTCCTTTTAGGGCAAATCTTAGGTAGCTTCTTTTCTCGGGCATATAGCCTTTCTCCTTATTTGAAGGCTTCGGGGGAGTGGAATTTCCTATTCATCGCCAAAGGCCATTTTTCTCGCTTTGATCATCAGATGCCATGCACTGGAGTCCAGCGGGCAATAATACACGTCTTCTAAACCGCTGTCAATGGTTCAAGATTCCAAGATATTTCCGCTTTTTATTCCCTTAGTAGCTCCCGGGCTCCTGCCTCCATTTCATTGGATTTCGGAAAAAATTGCTCAAAGTGATAATTTTTCATGTTTTTTAATGTCTATATATAGATTAGGGGTAATTTTTCATCTCCACCCCTTCTACCCTTTTTGCTCAGGGGGCCTGGGGCCCCCTGTATCTAGCCGATTAGCTTCTTAAAGTCCTCATCGTTCCAAAACCATTTGAAATCCTCATCAGCGTCGCACTCGAGCGCCCCGGCTGCGTCCCACGCCCAATCGTTACTTGAAGCACCAAATTCCTCATCCTCATTGCCTCAAAATTATATTGAGGCCCGAGATGGGTGTCAAGGATATCAGGAAAGCGATCCGAACTATAAGCTTACGATTCGTTGCGAAATAAAAGGACGCCGGTGATCAGCCTGGTGCCGATTCAAGCCAAGGGAGAAAGAAGAAAAAAAATGATGTTTGCCATACAAAGCCGATCAGGATACGTGTGACTATCCTTCCGGCGATCATGAGCATAATATCAAAGGGGCCGAAAATATTTTGTTTTCATGGGCTAAGGTGGGGTGAGTGAGGGGACTTGAACCCCCAACCTTCGGATCCACAGTCCGATGCTCTAACCAATTGAGCTACACCCACCGTCTGCGGAAAGGGATTAGATTTTCGCATCCTTCAGGATCAAAGTCAATATTTTTGGGAGGGAGAATTCCGATGAATACAAAAACCTTATCGGGCAGAATTCGGAGACACGTATCGAATTAAGAAATTTGGAACCATGTCACCGAATTCTATTTCCCCGAATTTAACATCTCTTTCTGGCCTTCGATGAGGTCGAGGACGTCGGCGGAGTCGCGCCAGCGCTCCCGGACCTTGACCTGAAGGTCGAGAAATACTTTCGCTTCCAGGATCTCTTCGATCTCCCGGCGGGCTTCGATCCCGATCGTCTTGATGAGATGGGCGTGCCGTCCGATGATGATCCTGCGGTGGTTGTCCTTTTCGACGAAGATGCGGGCCTTGATGTAGGTCACCGGCCGCCTCTTTCTCGGCGTCGGCCCGACTCCCGGCATCGTTTCCAGCTTCTGGACTTTGGGCTCTGTCTCTTTGTCTTCGGCCTCGGGTTCTCTTTTCTCGATCGCCTCGATATAGACCGCCGTCACCCAGGGGAGCTCCCTCTCGACGTGGGCCAGCATTTTCTCCCGGATGATCTCGGCCAGGAAGAACCGCTCGGACTGGTCGGAGATATCGTCGTCGGAATAGAGCTTCTTGGCGGCGGACAGGTTTTCATAGATCAGTCTTTCGAGGACGTCCACGTTCGTCCCTTTCAGGGCCGAGATCGGGATGATCTCCTTGAAGTTCATCAGGTCCTTGTATTTGTCGATGATCAAGAGGATGCCATCCTTTTTGACAATATCGACCTTATTGATCAGGAGAAAGATCGGGACCTTCATGTTCTTCAACGTTTCGAGAACGAATTCATCGCCATGGCCGTATTTCTCGGAGGCGTCGATGAGCAGGCAGACGAGGTCGGCCGTTTCGAGCGAGGAATAGACGAAATTCATCATCCGCTTGTTCAGCTTGTGAAGGGGCTTGTGGATGCCCGGGTTGTCGATGAAGATGATCTGGCCTCTATCGGTCGTGCGGATGCCGAGAATGCTGATCCGGGTCGTCTGCGGCTTGTTCGAAATGATCGAGATTTTCTGGCCCAGGATGTGGTTCAGGAGCGTGGATTTGCCGGCGTTGGGCCGCCCGACGAGCGCGACATAGCCGACCTTATATTCTTTCTTCGTTTCATTTGTCTTTTCGGGTCCGGTCATGATTATTCCTTTTCTTCCTCTGTCGCAGCTTGCGCCCGCGCCTTCATTCTCAGTTTCTTGATCCGCTTCTGGTCCACGTCGATGACCTCGACCGACAGCCCCTTGATATCGACCGTCTCGCCCTTTTTCGGCAGCCGCCCGAGATGATGGGTGATCAGGCCGCTGGCCGTGATGTAGTCGTCCTCGGCCAGCTCCTGCTCGAATAGATCTTCAAGCTTCTCGACCTTCACGCCGCCGGAAACAAGATACTCCCTGGGGCCGATTTCCAAGACCGGGGCTTCCTCGGTGTCGTATTCGTCCAGGATCTCGCCGATGATCTCCTCGACCAGGTCTTCCATGGTCACGAGGCCCGAGACGCCGCCGTGTTCGTCCACGACGATGGCCAGCTTCTGCTTGACCTTCTGCAATTCCTTGAGGAGCTCGGAGACTTTCATGGATTCCGGGACGAAAATGACCGGCCAGACGATCGCTTCGATCGGCTCGTTGTCGGGTTTGTTTTCCGAAAAGGCCAGCAGGTCCTTGGCGATGACGATGCCTTCGATATTGTCGATGCGGTCTTTATAAACGGGGATGCGCGAATATTTTTCGGTGATGATCAGGTTCCGGAGCTTTTGAATGGTCGCGTCCTTCCGGATGCAGACGATGTCCACCCGCGGCGTCATGATCTCCCGGACGACGATATCGCCGAATTCGACGACGCTCCGCAGCAGCTCGTCTTCGTCCTTCTCGATAATGCCCTCTTCCTTGGCCCCGTCGATGAAGGTTTCGATCTCCTCGTCGCCGGCTTCCCGGCCGTCTTCCTCTTCCTCCTCGCTTTCTTGGCGTGTGCACAGCCAGCGCGACAGGACGAGGATGGGTGCGGAGAGGACAAGAAACAGATTGGCGGACGGGAGGAACGCGTCGACCAGGGCTTCTTTATTGACCGTCCCGATCAGGCGCGGCAAAGCGTCAAAGAAGAGCCCGTAGGTGAGGACCAGGCTCAGGAAGAGCCAGAGCGGCCAGAGGTTGGCCCGGCGAAAAGTGACGAAGACATAGACAAGAAAGGCGATGAGAATAACCGTCCGCCAGAATTCGACCGCGATCTTAATCTCTTCGTAATGCTTCAAGACATTGTGGCGATAGGGCTTGTTTCGTTCTTCGAGGTAACCGCTCAGAGAGATCTTGGAAAAGCCGGAGAGAGCCATGTGGAAGAGCGAAAGGGCGAAGGCCGCCAGGCCGCTGAGTCCCAACCCGATCCAGGTCGCCATTCTTTATCGGCCTTTTACCATCAGCCGGCGAATCGCCGCTTCTTCTTCCTCGTGCCCTTGACCATGTTCATAGCCGAGAAGATGGAGGAACCCGTGAATGGCCAGGTATTCGAGCTCGCTCTCCAGGCCGTGCGAGAGCTCGGTCGCCTGAGCGGACGCCGTGGGGACCGCGATGATGATGTCGCCCAGGTAGAATCTCCCGTCCGAGGCCTTTTCGTTGAGGGGAAAGCTGAGGACGTCCGTCGGCTTATCCCTTTTCCGGAATTTTCTGTTTAGCTCTCGGATCTCGGGGTCGTCGACGAACGATAGAGCAATCTCGGGCCGGTTGAGCCCATAATGCCGCACCAGCTTTTTCAAGAGACGCTCGAACCGGCCGAGGTCAATCCGGAATTTTTTCTGGCGGTTTAGGATCTCGATCATCGTCCTTCTTATGATTTTTTTCGGGTTTTTTCTTTTTTTTCATCTCGAAATCGAAGCCGGGATA
>JALHTW010000036.1 GCA_022866045.1 Candidatus Aminicenantota bacterium
AGTTTCGCGGCCATATTCGGGTCGATCGTCTGGAGCTTTTTATAGATTTCGCGGGCGCTGTAGTTGTCTTTCAGGTTCAGATAGACGATGGCCAAATTATACAAGCTCGTTCCGTTGTCCGGCTGGATGTCGACGGCCTTTTTCATCGGTTCCAGGGCGGCGTCGAATTTCTTGATCTGCATATAGCTCATGCCGATGTAAAGCCAGCCCAAGAAATGGTCCGGGACGATCTGAACGTCCTTCTTAAAGGACTCGACCGCTTCCGCATATTTCTTCTGGGAATAAAGACAATATCCGATCCCGAAATGGGCGATGTCGTAGTTCGGCTTGACGGCGACTGCTTTTTTGTAGGTGTCAATAGCTTCTTGATATTTCTGATCCTGCTGGTACATATAGGCAAGATTGTAGATCGACTGCTCATCATTGGGCTTGAGCTCAACGATCTTCTTCGCGGCTTCGATGGCTTTTGACGGCTGCTTGGCTTTATCATACATATTCAAGATATATTTGTACCAAGTCTCGGCATCCTTGGGCGAGATCTGGACTAAATTCTTATACACCTCCTCGGCTTTATCCAGTTTTTGGGCTCTCTCATAAGCCTGGGCCAAGTTGTAAGCGATGTTTTGGTCTTGGGGTTGGGCCTTCCGCGCTTCTTCCAGTGCCGCAGCGGCTGCCTCGAATTGATTGGCATTCATCCGGGACATGCCCAACCGCTGATAGGCCTGCCAGGCGTTCTCCGGCTTCATGCTCAGGTATTTCTCGTAGGCATCGCCGGCCTTTTGGAATTCGCGGGCATCTTCGTAAGCGTTGCCGAGATAAAAGACGGCCTCTTTATTGGCGGGATTGATCTCGAGGGCCTTCTCCAGTGCGGCTACGGCTTCAGCGGAGCGCTGCATATGGGCATAAATCAGCCCCAGCCCGAAAAAGGCATCGCCATTCCTCGAGTCGAGCTCCGTGACCCTTTTATAGGCCGTGATCGCATTCTGGTAGTCTCTTTGTCCGTCGTAGACCTTCGCCAGGAGCGTCCAGGCTTCCAGGTTGTTCGGCTGGGCTTTAGCGACTTTTTCCAAGCCCTTCTGGGCGCTGTAGGCTTCGCCCATCATGGCATAAAGCCGGCCGGTGAGCCAGGCGGCCTCGATCGTAACCATGTAGTCCTCGAGCTGCCAGTTCTTGAACGGCGTCATTTTTGTTGTTTTCGGCATGGCGGCCACGGTATTGGCAGGCGCGATGAAGCGCAACCTTTTTTCTAGGACCTGGATGACGCCGACGACTTTCCCACCTTCACCGAGAACCACTCCGCCGCTAAACGTATCCGGAACGGCGAGCGTCGAATCCGCGACTTTCAGGCCTCCGCTGAGATCGAAGAAGCTCCGGACCGCCCCATCGGAGATAATGATATCTCCGCTTTCGTTGACGCCAACGGTATAGAACTTTTTGCCGGCGGCGAGCTCATCGAAATTGCCGAGACCGAGGGGCGTGACTTTGCCGTTGAATTGAATGAGGGCCAGGTCGAGGGCTTTATCCACTGTCACGACGCCTTCGATATCCACTTCCTTTTTCTTGATGTTGAACCCGACGCAGCTCACAGCTTGACTGATCAAATGATAGCTCGTCACAGCGATTCTTTCGCTGATGGCGAAGGCCGAGCCCTTGGCAATCTCCTGCTTATCTTTATCGTAGACAACAAGGCTGATGAGACCGGGTCCGGTCTGGGCCAGAATCTTGGCCGATTCTTCCGTCTGTCCGTATAATAAAAAGCCGGACAGGTAGATCCCGAGACAGAAGATCAAAACTCGACGTGCTTTGAAGACCATGAATCCTCCTCCAGGTCCAATGGACATTGGACGAATAATAAGTGATATTATTACATTTTGAAAAAAAATCTGTCAAATCCTTCTTGAATTTGGCCCGGCCTCTCCTTCGAGCATCCTGACCGTATATCACTTCGGGGACATGATTCCCTGGCGGTTTTCAACGGTATCGTCCTTTGGGGAGTTACCGACCAGACAGGGACAGGGTATCGTGTCCCCCTTGCATTTGAAAGTGATATACGGTCAGCCGAGCATCACATTGACAAATCAACGGAGCTAAGTTAGCCTGGGTCCTCGATGCAGCGCCTAAAAAAAACCATCATCTTAGCGCTCATGGGAATTCTCCTGTTGCTCGCCCTCTTTCTCTTCAAGGTTAAGGGCGAGATGGCCGATTTTGAGGTCAATTACAAGGCCGGACACCGGCTTTGGCTTGGGGAAACGCTTTACCGAACTTTGGACCAGCACTGGCAATTCAAATATTCGCCGTTTTCCGCTCTTGTCTATCTTCCTCTCTCCTTTTTGCCTCTTCCGATGGCCAAAGGAATCTGGTACTTCGTCGTCCTCATTTCGATCGGGGTTCTCGTCTTTTTTTCGATGAAGCTTGCCTTGCCCGGTCCGAAAGGAAATATTCGATCGGCCGCGATCGCATTTCTCATTCTCGGAAAATATTTTCTCCGGGAGCTCCAGCTCGGCCAGATCAACGCTTTGATCACGGCGATCCTCCTTGGAATGACCTGGCTGCTGGTTCGAGACGAAGACGCGCCGTCGGCGTCCCGGGAACGCACGGCCGGCCTGCTTTGGGGACTGGCCTCGGCTCTCAAGCCCTATGCGGTCATCTTCTTTCCCTATTTCTTAATAAAAAGAAAATGGAGAGCGCTCGCACCGGGCTCGATTTTCCTCGCGGCTTCGCTCTGTGTGCCGGCCTTTTTTTATGGAATCCGGGGAAATATCACGGTGATCAAGGAATGGGCCGGAAGTCTCTCCCGATCCACGCCATCGCTCTTCACGTCACAGGACAACGTCTCTCTCCTGGCTTTTTTAATGAAATGGACGGGACATCGGCCAATTTCGTTTTTAATTTTCGCGGCGGCCGCGACAACGCTCGCGGGCCTGATGCTCAGGCTGATCCTTCAAGGTTATAAAATGAGGCGTCCGGCTCTTCTGGAATGCGCTCTGTTGCTCATCTTTATTCCTCTGCTTTCCCCGCTCGGCTGGGACTACACGTTTCTCTCTTCATTCCTGGCCATCGTCCTTGTGATCCGGCACATCACCATAATTCCGCGGCTTGGAAAAATCTTGATGATCGTCAATTTCTCGGTCATGGCTCTCTCTCTTTACGATCTTCTCGGACGCCAGCTTTACGCGCAGCTTATGGCCTGGTCTGTTCCCACGGTCAACTTTCTGATCATCTCCGGAGCTCTCTTTTACCTGCGGCTGAAGAAAGCCGCCTGATAGGTTCCGCCCATGCGAAATGAACGCAAAATAATCCTTATTTACGTTTTGACATCCCTGGGCATCATGATATGGCTAGGCGCCATCGGCCTTGCTCCCTATCTCCGCAGTCGCGGCATCGGATTGTTTCCCTTTTTTTATGCCTGCTTCTCGTCCATCTGCCATCAAAATCCCTCGCGCTCGTTCCATCTCTTCGGATTCCCGTTGGCCGTGTGTGCCCGCTGCTTAGGCATCTATGCGGGTTTCCTCGTGGGGATGGTTCTTTATCCGTTTAAAAGAGGATTTTTATCGGTCCGGCTTCCAAAGATCGCCCTTTTCTTAGCCGTCTCAACTCCCATCGGCATTGACACCGCGGCCAATGTCCTTGCCCTCTGGTCGACATCCAATCCTATCCGTTTTGTCATCGGTCTCCTCTGGGGTTTCATCCTGCCCTTTTACTTCCTCACCGGTCTTGTCGAGCTTGCATTGCATTTTCATAAAAACTAGAATAATGAACAGAGCCTGAAAAAGGAGAAACGGATGAACGGTCAAAGGCCTCGTTTGCTCATGCCTGCCCTCGTCGGCGGTACGGTCGCTGGAGTCCTGTCCGGCATTCCTTTTTTGAACTGTCTCTGCTGCCTGTGGATCATCGGCGGCGCCGCGCTTGCCGCCTACCTTCTGGTCAAAGACTCATCCGTGGCCCTCACCTCGGGCGACGGAGCTCTGGTCGGAGCTTTTGCCGGGATCGTTGCCGCCGTGGTGGACTCCTTGCTCGCCATCCCGCTCCGGTCGATGAACATGGCCTTAACGAAACGGATTTTCGAACGTCTCGGTGAATATTTGAACGAAGTCCCCTCTCAATGGAACGACTGGATCAACCGGGGGACCGGCCCCATTTCCATCACCTGGTTTTTCGTCAGCCTGCTCATCAGTGCCGCAATCTTCGCCGCCTTCGGGGCTCTTGGCGGCGTGCTCGGTATGGCCCTTTTCGGCAAAAAAACACCGCCGACAGCTCACGGGGCCCCAGGGCCGCCGCAAGCTTCTCCTCCCCTGCCCCCGCAGTCTTGAAACGCCTCAAAACACAGGTTATCGTAAATCCTGAGTCGGCCAAAGGCCGGACGGGCAAGCGTTGGGGCCATATCCGAGAGGGTATCCGGCACTTTTTCCAGGAATTCCACTACGAGTTTACCGAAAAGCCTCTCCACGCCACCGAGCTCACCCGCGCCGCCATAAAAGACGGCAAGGAGCTTGCTAATAGGAGTTGGCGGCGACGGGACGATGAACGAGATCGCCTAGTTTTTATGAAAATAAAAAAATCATTCGTATCGAAGCGGAGCCGGATAATGGAGAGATGATTCTTCTGGAACTGGACGGCAAACAACCAGGAACCCCGCCCTCGACATTCGATATGATCCCGCGCAGTCTATTGGTAAAAGGGTATCTCTAAGAGATCTTCAGGGACAAATCCCTAGGGTTGTTGTCCGCCTGTCAGGGCCAAGCGGATATCATTCGTTTGCCTGAGCCTTCCATTACTGTCCCGGTATTCATAGATCTGCGTCTTTCTTGTCCGTGATTCCCGGCTATATAATCTTTTCACTCGGCTGACATAGTTTTTCGTCTCGGGATAAGGCGGAACGCCGTCGTATTTTTCCACGGTTTTTTGTCCGGCATTATACGCGGCCAGGATGAGGTCCATTTGATTGCCAAAGGTCGCTTGAAGGTCTTTGAGGAACCTAACGCCGCCTTTGATATTATCGGCGGCATTGAAAACGTCCGCGACACCATAATCCTTGGCCGTCTCGGGCATAAGCTGCATAAGTCCCCGAGCGCCTTTGCTGGACACGGCGAAACGGTTGTAGTCGGATTCTGTCGAGATGATGGAATGAATGAGGGCGGGGTCAACGGCATACAGCCCCGCCATCTTTCGGATGATCGGATCATATTTCATTTTAAGCGAAGTGCCCGCTTTGGCCTCGGACATCGTGAAAATTAAAAGAAGCCCAAAAATGAAGGCTAAAAGCCATGAACCGTGCCGCGTCTTTACCATCGTGTTCAATATGCCTGAAGATGCGAAATTATTCAATCGCCTTTAGGGGTGATTTTAAAGAAATTTCTCGATGATGGCCGGGCTTTCCTTGAGAGCTTTATCCAGTTCTTCGATCTTCGTCCCGCCGGCTTGGGCGAAATCGGGACGCCCGCCTCCCCCGCCGCCGACGATCGAGGCTATTGGCTTGATGATCTCGGCCGCCGATATGCGCGAGGTGAGGTATTTGGTCACTCCGACCACGAGAAAAACTTTCCCTTCCTCGGCCGATCCGAGAACGACGACGCCCGATTTGATCTTTTGTTTAAAATTGTCCGCGAGGCTCCGCGCTTCGCCCGCGTTCAGCCCTTCCATTTTCCGGACGAGGACCGAAACTCCTTTCACGGTTTTCATCTCCTCACCGGGCTTTTCGATCGTCCCCTGAAGCACCTTCTGTCGAAGGAGTTTCATCTCATGCTCTTTCTCTTTGACAAGCTCCTTGAGTTTCTCGATCTGAGCGACGAGGTCCTTCCGCGACGTATGGAGGGCAAGGATCGCCTCCCCGACGAGACCCTCGGTCTCTTGAATGTAGGACAAGGCTTCTTCGCCGGTCAGGGCTTCGATGCGGCGCAAGCCGGCCGCGACGCTCGTTTCCTCGATGATCTTGAACAATCCGATCTCGCCGGTCGAGGGCGCATGCGTGCCGCCGCAGAGCTCTTTGCTGAAATCCCCGACAGCCACCATCCGGACCTTCTCTCCGTATTTTTCTTCGAAGATCGCCGTCGCCCCTTCCCGCGTGCCTTCTTCCAACGTGGTTTCTTTAATATGGACGGGGATATTCTCCCGGATCTTCTCATTGACCAGCGTCTCGATCGTCCGGATCTCCTCGCCGGTTAGGGCCTGAAAATGGGTGAAATCGAAACGGAGGCGAGTCACCGAGACGAGCGAGCCAGCCTGTTTGATGTGATCGCCCAGGACCTGTCGCAAGGAGGCGTGGAGAAGGTGCGTCGCCGTATGGTTGTCGCGGACGGCCTTTCTCCGCTGTGCGTCGATGGCCGCTTCGAGCTTATCGCCTTTCTTTATGATCCCGGAAAGAACCTTGATTTTGTGGCTGATGATCTCGGGGACCGGATAAAATGTGTCGGTCACAACCGCCGAAAAATGCGGATTCTTCCACAAGCCCGTGTCCCCGACTTGGCCCCCGGCCTCGGCATAAAAAGGCGTGACGTCGAGCACAGCTTCGCCTTCATCTCCGGCGCGGAGCTCGGATACCGGAGCCCCGTCTTTAAAAAGGGCTATGACGCCGGCTTCCGGAACGCTTTCCTGGCCGTATCCAGCGAATCGCACCCCGGACCATTTGATCTTTTCGTAGGCTTTTTGTTCTTTACGGTCGACATGGCCCCTCCATGACTGGCGAGCCCGCTCTTTCTGTTTTCCAAGCTCTCGCCTGAAGCCCTCCTCATCGACGGTCAACCGCTCTTCCTCGGCCAGCTCCTGGGAAAGGTCGAGGGGAAATCCGAACGTGTCATACAACTTGAACGCCGCCTCTCCGCCAAGCGTCTTCCTTCCCGACCGCTTGGCCTCTTTGATATAATAATGGAAATAACGCAGCCCCGAAGCAAGCGTCTGGGCGAACCGCTCTTCCTCGGCCCGGCACATCTTCGCGATGAAATTCAAGGATGACAGGAGTTCGGGATAGGCGTCTTTCACCATGTCGCAGACCACGCCGACAAGCTTATAGACAAAGGGCCGATCGATACCGAGGAGATTGCCGTGCCGGAACGCTCTCCGGACAAGCCGCCGGAGGACGTACCCGCGGCCGTCGTTGGCCGGCATGATGCCGTCGCCTATGAGAAAGGCGATCGCCCGAGCATGGTCAGCAATCAGGCGGACAGAAACATCGAGCTCATCGTGAGCGGGATATTCCCGCGAGGCGAGTCCGCAGATCTCGGCGATGAGCGGCATGAACAGGTCTGTCTCGAAGTTGCTTGTTTTTCCCTGGAGCGCGGCCGCCATTCTCTCCAAACCCATACCCGTGTCGATCGACGGCGAGGGCAGAAGATGGAGGACGCCCTTTTCGTCCTGGACATATTGCATGAACACAAGGTTCCAGAGCTCGACCATGCGGTCGCTCCCTTTTTCGATGAGTTCCAATGGGGTTCCCTCTTCATAGGTCGGGTCCATGTCATAATGGATCTCTGAGCATGGGCCGCAGGGTCCGGTCTCGCCCATGGCCCAGAAATTGTCCTTCTTGCTCAGACGGAAGATCCGGTCCGCCGGAATCCCGGCCTCCATATTCCAGATCCTGAAGGCCTCGTCGTCTTCTTCATAGACCGTCACGTAGAGACGATCCTTTGGGAACTTAAAGACATCGGTCATCAGTTCCCAGGCGAAAGCGATAGCGTCGTTCTTAAAGTAATCCCCAAATGAGAAATTGCCGAGCATCTCGAAGAAGGTGTGATGCTTCCTCGTCCGGCCGACCTGCTCCAGGTCGTTGTGCTTGCCGCTGACGCGCATGCACTTTTGGACCGTCGCCGCCCTCTTGTAGCTCCGCGTTTCGAGGCCGAGGAAGATATTCTTGAACTGGTTCATCCCGGCGTTCGTGAACAGGATGGTCGGGTCGTCCTTGGGCAGAAGCGAAGAACTCGGAAGGATTTTGTGATTCTTCCCGGCGAAATAGTCCAAAAAGGTCTGGCGAATGTCTTGAGCTCTCATTTATTTCTCGTCATCGGTGACCTTATTCTGCGGGGCGGCCTGGCCTATCTTCTTTTCCATCTCTTCAAGGGCGATGGCGATCGTGGATTGGATGCCCTCGACGCGCAGCCGGAAATCGTCCGGGCTCGTCGAATACCGGAGTCCCTGCTCAAAGGAGATATGGCCCTGTTGGTAGAGATGATAGATGGACTGGTCAAAGGTCTGCATGCCGTATTGTGACACACCGGCCGTGATAGCGTCCCGGATAAGCATGGTCTTCTCCCGGTCCTGGATACAATCCTGGATATAGGGCGTTGTGATAATAACCTCGACGGCCGGCAAGCGGCCCTTGCCGTCCTTTCGCGGAATAAGGCGCATCGAAATGACCGCCCGGAGAATCATCGCCAATTGGAGCCTGATCTGACGCTGCTGGTGCGGAGGGAACACGGCAACGATCCGGTTGACCGTCTCGGGAGCGTCCAGGGTGTGGAGAGTGCTGAGGACGAGATGGCCGGTCTCGGCGGCGAGCAAAGCCGTTTCGATGGTGTCCAGGTCCCGCATTTCGCCGACGAGGATGATGTCAGGGTCCTCCCGGAGGGCGCCGCGGAGTCCTCGCGAAAAACTCTTCACGTCCCAGCCCACTTCCCTTTGGCAGATCGTGCTCTTTTTATCTTTATGGAAAAATTCGATTGGATCCTCGATCGTGATGATGTGCCTCCGGCGATGGGCGTTGATGAAATCGATCATCGACGCCAGGGTCGTGGTCTTGCCGCTTCCCGTGGAGCCTGTCACCAGGATGAGCCCGCGCTCGTACCCGGCGATCTTTTCGATGATATCTGGAAGGAGCAAATCCTGGATCGATCTGACCTCGAAGGGGATGATCCGGATGGCGATCGCGAGAGATCCCCTCTGGTGGAAAATGCTGCCGCGGAACCGGCCGAAGCCGGAAAGGCTATAGGCCAGATCGAGGTCCAGGTCTTCCTTCAGTTTCTTTCGCTGAAAATCGCCCATCATCTGGTTGGCCAGTTCTTCTGTGTCCTTGGCCGTCAGACGGGGAAGTTGGGCCAGCACGGTGAGCACGCCGTGGATCCGGAACTGGGGATGGCTTCCGACCTTGAGGTGGATGTCCGAGGCATCCATTTCGATCGCGATCTTTAAGATCTCGTCGATGTTCATCCGTTCCCCCGTTCCTTTCCCATTTGGACGTAGGTCAGCCAGCCGAACTTGTCGTCCTTTTCGGCCCTGATGATCCCGAAGAAATCCTCCTGGAGCCGCTTCGTGACGGGCCCACGCTTGCCGCTTCCGATAAGGATCTTGTCGATCGAGCGGATGGGTGTGATCTCCGCCGCCGAACCCGTGAGAAAGACCTCGTCCGCGATATAAAGCAGTTCGCGCGGCAGGGTCTCTTCAATGATCTTGTATCCCGCTTCTCTGGACAGCGTCATCACGGAGTCTCTCGTAATCCCCGGCAGAACCGAGGACGAGAGGGGCGGCGTGTAAATGCAGCCGTTCATCACCAGGAAGATATTCTCGCCGCTGCCCTCGCTGATGTGGCCTCGGACGTTGAGGGCGATGCCTTCGGAATATCCGTCAAGCTTCGCTTCCATCTTGATGAGCTGGGAGTTCATATAGTTGGCCCCGGTCTTGGCCAGGGCAGGAAGAGAATTCGGAGCCATTCTCTGCCATGTCGAGACCTTGACATCCACACCATTTTCCAGGGCTCCCTCGCCCAAGTATTTCCCCCACTCCCAGACGAGGATGGCGCAATCGACGGGATTGGGAAAGGGATCGACACCGAGCGCCCCATATCCCCTGTAGACGATGGGCCGGATATAGCATTCCTTGAGCTTATTGACCTGAACGGTTTTGATGATGGCCTGGTTGAATTCCTCTTGCGTGTAGGGGACATCCATCCGGTAGATCTTACAGGAATTAAAAAGCCGCTTGGTGTGAGCCTCCAAACGGAAAATGGCTGTGCCCTTAGCGTTGGCATAAGCGCGAAATCCTTCAAAAATCGAACTCCCGTAGTGGATCACGTGCGAGGCGATATGGATGTTGGCCTCCTTCCAGGGCCCAAGACGGCCGTTCATCCAGACGATTCCATTTTCCTTGAAAGGACTCATGATTGACTCCTTATGAACATATTCAGCCCGAGAGAGAGTATCTTACTTAGAATGCCTTCCCTGAGTCAAACGCCGGTCAGACGGATTCGCCACAATAGGGACAGAGCTTGGCCCGGAGAGGCAGGGGTCTCCGGCAGTTCCAGCACAGCACGGCAGTGGCCTTGTCTCGGGCCCGAATCCGGCCCAGGATATCTTCGATTTCTGACTTGCGATGTTTCTCGCCTTTGATTTCGGACAGGGCCCGGATGATCTCGGACGGACGTTTGTACCGGTCTTCGATCTTCAACGCCAGGCATTTCATGATGATCTCATCGACCTCCCGAGGAATCCGAGTATTCTTGAGCCGCGGCGGCGTGATCTTTCCTTCCTGCGCTTTCTCCAGGATCTTAAAAGGGTCGGGGTCGAAAATCGGAGGACGGCCGATGATCATTTCGTAGAAAATACAGCCGATCGAGTAGACGTCGGAGCTGAACGTCGCCTTGCCCTGGAATTGCTCCGGGGCCATGTACGGGGGCGAACCGATCCTGGTCGAGGCGTAAGGAACGTTCTGCAGCCAGGCCGACGTGCCGAAGTCTGTGATCTTGACCGTGCCCTCCTCGGAAATCATGATGTTCGAAGGCCGAAGGTCCCGGTGGATGATCTTGTTCTTATGAGCATGATCGACGCCGGCGCACAACTGCTTGGTGTAGTCGATGGCCTGCTCTATGTCAAGAACCTTTTCTTTCTGGAGGATCTTCTCCATCGTTTTTCCGCGGACGTATTCCATGACCATGAAAAAGGTCTTGTCTTCCTTTTCGGCGCTGATCATCCGGACGATATTGGGATGGTTGAGGGCGGCCTGGAGCCTCGGCTCTTTGAGCAGTTTGAAGAGCTCCTGGGATTGCTTATGGGGGACTTTGATGGCGACCTTGATATCGAGCCAGGTATCCTTGGCCAAAAAGACCGACCCGAACCCGCCGCTCCCAAGAGACCGGATAATCTCGTACTTTCCGACCTTCTGTCCTTGGAGAAACATGCTACAGATTCCAAAAGTGCGAAACGATCGATAACGCACATATGGCGGCGGTCTCAGCTCTCAAGATCGCCTGTCCAAGGCTGGCCGATTCATAGCCGTGAGCGGCGATCATCTTTTCTTCTTCGTTGGTCCAGCCACCTTCGGGACCAACGAGCACGGCGACATCCGAAGCCGGAGCGCCGGCGGTCATAAGCACGATGTCCAGGAGAGGCCGTCCGCCGTTTTCATTGAGAAAGATCTTCACGGCCGCTTCATGGCTCTTGAGAAACGCGTTCAGCGGCTGAGGAGATTGGATTCGGGGAACGAGCCCGGACTTCGATTGCTTGGATGCCTCCCGTGTGATTTTTGTCCAGCGCTCGACCTTTTTTTCGCTCCGGTCCTCGACTTTGACGACGGAGCGGGCCGTGATGATCGACACGAGCATGAAAAGCCCGAGCTCGGTCGACTTCTGGACGACAAGGTCCATTGCTTTCGCTTTGAGAAGGGCCTGGCCTAAGATGATCCGGCTTCGAAATTCGACCTGCCCGGAATTTTCAAGGAGGCTGAGCTTTGTCATGTCCGTCCCGATCTCTTCGATCCGGGCTCTATACCTGGCCCCGTTCCCGTCAAAAAGCCAGATCACGTCGCCCTGCTTCGAACGGACGACACGACTCAAATGATGATGTTCGGGCCCAGCTAACGTTATATTCCGGCCGCTGATCCGGTTTTTATCGATAAAAAAAAGCTTCGATGTCAAAGAGGGGTCCTAATGCACGCGTTCCTTGTCTTTTCTCACCGTTTGCTGGTCGATGAACTCCGTCTTTTCTTCCCGCAACTCAGCCAGCTTACGCAAAAGGCTCTTTTGCTCTCTCGAAAGATTGTCCGGGGTCATAACCTGGACCTTGACGAACAGGTCCCCGACCCTTCGGCTCTCCAGGTCCTTCATTCCCCTTCCTCTCAGACGGAATACCTCGCCGGGCTGTGTTCCTGGCGGGATCTTGAGCTTCTCGCTGCCCTCGAGCGTGGGGACTTCGATAGTCACCCCCAGAGCGGCCTGGATGAACGAGATCCGGACTTCGCAAACCAGATGATTTTCCTCGCGTTCGAAAAACTCGTGTTTTTTGACCTTCACAACGACGTAAAGATCTCCCCTTCCCGTTCCCCGTTCTCCAGCTTCGCCTTCGCCCGAAATCCTCAGCCGGGAGCCGTCCTCGACGCCGGCCGGAACCCTGATCCGCAGGTCTTTTTTCTGCCGGACAAGGCCAGCGCCTTTGCACTCCTCGCACGGGATGGAAATGATCTCGCCGCTGCCTTCACAATGAGAACAGGTCCGGGCCGTAGTGAAAAAACCTTGCTGGTGACGGATCTGCCCCCGGCCGCCGCACGTCGGGCAAACTGCCTTTTTCGTGCCCGGCCGAATCCTCAATCCCTGGCAGGCCGGGCAGGACTCCGCCCGGTTGATCGAAAACTCTTTTTCGACGCCGGCCGCTGCTTCTTCGAGCGTGATCTCCATTTCGAGGGAGAGGTCGCGGCCGCGCTGAGGCTGGTAGCGCCGCTGCCGCGTTCTGCCCCCAAAGAGGTCCCCAAAACCGAAGTTGAACCCGAAGAAATTCCCCAGGATATCCTCAAAATCCTCGAAGATCGTCGAGTTGAACCCCGGGAAAGCCTCGCCCCGAAGGCCGTCATGGCCGAACTGGTCGTACATGGACCTTTTCTCTGGATCTCCAAGCACGCTGTAGGCCGCGGCCGCTTCTTTGAACTTTTCCTCGGCCTCCTTGTCTCCCGGATTCCGGTCCGGGTGGTACTGCAAGGCCCTCTGGCGGTAGGCTTTCTTGATCTCATCGGCTGAGGCGTTCCTGGAAACGCCTAGCACTACATAATAATCATCTTTTGCCACGCGTTATTTCCTTGGCCCTTTTCTCGCGCTCCTTCTGGATGAGGACATTGATCTGCGGGCGGCTCAGTCCCGAGGACGGATGGACAGAGATCTTCTGCTCTTTTCCTGAGAGGACATCCTTGGCCGTCACCTTGACCAGGCCGTCAGCGTTGATCTCGAACGTGACGTCGATCTGGGGAATTCCGGCGTGGGCCGGCATTAGTCCCACGAGATCGAACGTGGCCAGGGAGACATTTTCCGCAGCCCGGGGGGCATCTCCCTGCAAAACATGGATTTTGACCTGGCGCTGGTTGTTTTCGACCGTCGTAAAAGCTTTTGTCTTTTTCGTCGGAGTCGTCGTGTTCTTCTCGATGATCCTTTCGTAACCGCCTTTTTCGGTCTCGATGCCGAGGGCGAGCGATGTGACATCGAGAAGAAGAACGATCTCATTCAGCTCTCCCGAAAGGATCCCGGATTGAATGGCCGCGCCGAGCGCGACACACTCGTCCGGGTTGATCTTATCATTGGGCTTCTTCCTGAAAAACTCGGATACGCTTTTGTAGATGAGGGGCATGCGTGTCTGCCCGCCGACCAGGATCACATCGTCGATCTGGTCCGGCTTGAGTTTGCTCTCTTCGAGCGTCCGCTCGACCAGAGGAAAGGCCTTCTCGACGAGGTCTGCGGTCAGGTTTTCAAGGATGGACCGGCTTAAGACTTTTCTCAAATGTTTCGAGCCGCCGGACGACGCGGAGATGAACGGAAGGTTGATCTCGGTCTCTTGGGTGAACGACAGCTCACGCTTGGCCCGCTCCGCGGCTTCTTTAATCCTCTGGATGGCGAGTTTGTCGCCGGAAAGGTCCGCTTTATGGTCTTTCCTGAAATCTTCCAGGAGCCAGTCCAGGACCCTCTGGTCGAAGTCTTCGCCGCCCAGGTAGGAATCGCCGTTCGTCGCCAGGACATGAAAAACACCGCCGCCGATCTCGAGCATCGTGATGTCGAACGTCCCTCCGCCCATGTCGAAAACGGCGATATTGCCGTTCTGTTTTCGGTTGAGACCATAGGCGACGCTCGCAGCCGTGGGCTCGTTGATGACACGCATGACGTTCAGGCCGGCGATCGCGGCCGCGTCCTTCGTGGCCTGCCTTTGATGGTCGCCGAAATGGGCGGGCACCGTGATCACGACATCCCTGACCTCTTCGCCTAAATAGGATTCCGCACATTTCTTGAGATAGCCGAGGATCATGGCCGAGACTTCCTGGGGAGTGATCTGCTGCGATCCGACTTCGATGAGCACGTCGCCATTAGGGGCTTCGATCAGCTTGTAAGGCAGTCTTGCTCTGGCATTTTGGACCTCTTCAGAGTTGAACTTCCTTCCGATCAGCCTTTTAACGGCAAACAGCGTATTTTCGGGATTCGCGATCGCCTGCCTCAAGGCCAGGTCGCCGATCAAGGTCTCGCCACCCCGGGTAAAACTCACGATCGAGGGCGTGGTTGGAAATCCTTCGAGGCTGGGAATGACCCGGGGATGATCTCCGGCGAGATGGGCGATGCAGGAATATGTGGTCCCGAGGTCTATGCCGATGACATGTCCCATTTTAGCTCTTTTTAGGAACGATGACCTTAACGAGCGCTGGACGGAGAAGACGGGCGTTGATCTTATAGCCTTTCTGCAGAACCTCCCCGATCTCGGGATCTTTGACTTCGTCGGACTCCTCGGTAAGGATCGCCTGATGAATGGCTGGGTCGAATTTTATGCCATCTGCTTCCACTAAAGTCACGCCTCTTTTCCGGATCAGGTCCAGCAGGAGTTTGTGAATGAGCTCGACACCCTCATCAAAACTTTTCCCGTCTGTTTGGTCCCTGCTTTGAAGGGCCCGTTCGAAATTGTCAAGGACCGACAAAACGTCCTTAAGGATATCGCCGAGGGCAAACTGATAGAAATCGTTCTTCTCTCGCTCGAGGCGCTTTCGCTGGTTGTCCATCTCGGCCAAGGCTCTGAGGTACTTGTCTTTCAATTCCGAGAGCTCTTTCTTAAGTTCCTCGTTCTCTTTTTTTTGATGCTTGAGCTCATGCTCTTTCTTCTTGAGCTTGCCTTTCAAAGATTTGACCTCTTCATGGTCGTCCTTATCGTGCTTCTTTGGCTCTCGGTGGCCTTTCTCTTTGTGATCTAGCCCGTCTTTGGATTCGGCTGTCGCCGCTGTCTCCGATTCCTTCTCTTTCTGTTCGTCTGTCTTTTCGGCAGGACGCTCGTCTTCGGAAGAAGGACTTTCCGGCTTCGGCCGGTTTTCGTTGTTGTCGTTCGGGTCTTTGAAATCCATCGGTTCTTTACCTTTTTTATTGATTTTGGCTGATCGTCTGGCTTAATTTTTTCGCTACGCTATCGACAAGAGGAATGATCTTCTTATAGGGGATGCGTTTCGGGCCGATAATACCCAACGATCCCAGAACCTGGCTTTTGTCGCCATAGTGGGACAGGATGAGCGAGCAATCCGAAATGATGGGCAGGTTGGATTCGGCGCCAATGAGCACTTTGACGCGGTCGAGTGAGATAAAATCTGAAAGGAGCTTCGCCAGGTTGGCTTTCTCCTCGAAATTCTGGAACAACGACTTCATCTTTTCCAGGTTGAAGACGTCGAACTTATCGATCAGCCTGGCCGTCCCCTGAAGGAAAATCGGATTCTCCTGCTCTTCCTGGATGATCGAGTCCTTGAGGAGCGCCATCAATTTGGTGAAGGCCTGCTCGAACTTAAATTTATATTTGGGCAGGTCGCCGAGCAGGTAATCCCGGACGAAGAGCAGGTTCTTTCCATGAAAATTCTCATTGATGTACTGCGAAGCCCGGTCGAGCTCGGCTTGAGTGAATAGCGGCTCCGGGGAGAGGATCTCGGTCAGGACAAGGTTAAACGACGTGATGAGGATGATCATGACCTTGTTCTCGGCGATCCTGATGAAACGGACGTGATGGAAATGGATCTTGGAAATGCGCGGCAAAAGCACGAATCCCAGGCTGTCCGATTGATCAGCCAGAAGGCGCGAGGTTTGATAAAGAAGGGAATTCAGGTCCCCTTTCTTGATAGATAGATCCTGCGTCCGGAGGCTCATCTGGTCGAGGGAAAGCGGCTCTTCTTCGAGCAGGCTGTTGACGTAGAACCGCAGCCCCTTGTCAGTCGGGATCCGGCCGGCCGATGCGTGCGGTTGAGATAAAAATCCGAGCTCCTCGAGCTTAAACATGACATTCCGGATCGTGGCCGGCGAATCGGAGAGGACCTTCTTTTGGCAAATGAAACCCGAGCTGATGGGCTTTCCGATCTTGAGATAGTGCTCGACGAGCACGTTCAAGACGATCTTATCTTTTTCGCGCAAAACCGGATTTTTCATTGTGTTTCCATGAAATATTATAACCGGAGATGACGGGAAGTCAATGAATCGATCGGGGAGGTTCTAATCCACGCCGATTTTCGCCCTTCTGACTTTGGAGAGAAAGATCCTTTCCCACGCTCGCGCCGCTCCCTGCCACCCCTTTTCAGGCAAGAGTCCTGCGACCGAAGGGGGCCTGCCCCCTTGGAATTCAAGCGGGGCCAAAAATAGGTTCGCGTCTCCGGATTTGTGGGAGGGGGGGGTTAATATTGCCATGTAAGTGCTTTCATCCTGCCTCCCTACTTAAGGGTCGCTTCGCTTTATTCCCCTTTGCCAGGAAGAAGAGGAATTATAAAATCCTCAATCCGGCGTAGCCGACGACCTCGCTATAATCTCCCGTTCGGTCGCCGGACGTCGCGTATCTGACGAGCTCGGCCTTTTTCGCCCCGAGCTCCTTGGCCGCGATTAAAACGGCCGTGACCGGCTGGAAACCGCACATGCTGATATCCTCGGATTTGACGACATCGAAGAGGCCGCGCGGATCGAGGTCCAGCACCTTTTGGATGGCCAGGAAATCCTTTTTTTTGGCTTCGTCCCGGCTGATATAGTGGCTCATGTCTGTGCTGGCCACGATCAAAACATCCTTATTCAAGTTTCTGATTCCCGCCGCGACGGCCTTTCCCAGAGCTTCCAGGTCCTGATAGGAAGAAAAATAGGAAATATTGATCGGAACAATTGAGAATCGAGGCTTGAAGTACTGGATGAACGGAAGTTGAACTTCGAGCGAATGCTCCTCCGCGTGAGCGGCCGGGTCCTCTTTAGCCAATTTCGATGCGGCCATGATCGATCCGGCCAACTCTGACGCAACCGGAACCATTCCTAAAGGAGTCTCCCATTCCCCGTCCTTCATAAGAGCGAAAAGCGAGCGAATGGGCCGATGACTCGGAGCCAAGATGACGAACGTATCGGGCAGCTCCACGGAAGAAAAAACTGCGCCGGCCACAGATCCCGAATAAATATATCCGGCGTGAGGCGAGATGACGGCCAACGCTTTTTCTTTCTTGGCCCCCGGCTCGACCAATTGGCCGAGCATGCGGCGAAGCTCGGTCGGGCTCCCCGGATAAAAGGCACCTGCGGCAGAGGCTTTTCTCTTCATTCCCTTCCTCCAGACCTTTTCTTCCCCCATAATGGACTATGGAAGCTGGGGGCTAATATTATAACTGAAAATTTTCACCCCTGCTTATTATTCTGAATTATTCATGAATTACGTTGTATCTCCAGGTCCTGAATTTGCAGACGGGCGCCGAATTCGGGGACATGACCCAAATTCTCCGGAATTTGGGATCGTGTCCCCCTCGTCTTGAATTCGGCGCCCTCTGCGAATCCTCTTCTCGAGGAAACGATGCGATTTAGGAATAATTCAAGTTATAGGACCGCATCCTTTTCCTCCTCGAAAATAATGCCGCGCTCTTCTAGTTCTTCAAGGATGGGGCCATAGATCTCCGGATGAACCGGGATCGAGACGCCGGTCCTTCGGATTTTGCCTTCAAGAATAAGCCGGGTTCCGGCAGCGGCTGGCAGGCCGACCAGGCGGGCCATGGACGAATCGCCCCCGGGAATGCCGAAATCGACAAATGTCGATGTGATCTTTTGTTTTTTCCCGGTAGAATCCCTGGCCATGAATTCGTGCTGAAGGATGACCATGTCCCTCTCGCCCTTTTCATATTGGAGCTTCTTCAGCATCAGAATTTCAAGGACGTCGAGAGGGCAGCCTTTTCTAAGAGGAACGGGCTCTTCGTTGAACAGGCCCAACCATTCCAAGCGGTCAAGGATTTTGGAATCCGGCCTCAGATCCAGTTTTATTCGCAAAGCGTTCTTGATATCTTTCTCGTTCCCTGTTCCGATCAAGCTTTTGACAAGACCCAAATACGTCTGTCCCCTAAGGTCTTGCTCGGTTTGATCAAGGAGGCCGATCTCACCGATCATATTCAACGTCTCGCACCAGCCCGCATAGCGCAACGTCCCCCGGAACATGGTCCGCGTCTCGCGAATTCCATAGAGTTCGATATAAGGAAAGGAATCGCGGTTCGGATAGCCTTCGAAATCGCCAAGACCTTTGATCGGGATCATGGCGTAGTGGTCGAAAAGGGATTCCGCGGGAACGTGGATTTCTTTTCCGTCCTTCAAGTAGTGGGCCGCGTTTTTCCCGGCCAACAGCACCCCCCGCGGACTCCAGGAAAATTTGTAGCCGAAGGGATTGGTGTTGGCTTCCGGAGCGGGCAGACCGCCGCAAAATGACGTAAAACCAAGGATCGTTCCGCCGCCGTCCTTGACCTCATGGATGATCCGCATCGCTTCCATATGGTCAATCCCCGGGTCGAGGCCGACCTCGTTGAGAATGATAATACCGGCCCGGCGGGCGTCTTTATCCAGGGCTTTCATGGCCTCGCTGACGTAGGATGTCGTCACCATATTCTTGCGGAGCGCGACGCAGAGCTTCGCCACGACGGGATGAAACATATGGGGAACGAGGCTGATGACGATATCGGATTCCGCGATCTCAGTTTTTAGGGCTTCTTCATCCTTTACATTGAGGGCGAGCGCTTTCCCTCTGGGGTGGACGCCGACAAGAATCTTCGCTTTTTCGACTTCGATGTCGGCGACAATGACCTCTGCGCTCGGCCGCTCGAGAAAATACCGAACCAGAGGCCCGGCCACGAAACCCGCGCCAAGAACCAATATCTTCTTCATGGCCGTCTTATAAAATAGGATTAAAAAATCAGGATTAAAAGAAATTATGGCACAAATGTGGACCTCGGTCAATTTCAGCCAGGGGTGCGCATACCTCTGTGTACCGCCCATGAGCCCGTGGTTCAATATTTCTAATGAAAAGTCTTATCTCATGCTTTTTGAAAATCTTAATGCGCGTCTCTGCATCGAGAAGGCTAAAGCCTCCCTGGTCGCCCCGGTCGTTTCCTCCGCTTTTCTTATAGCTCACCCAAAATGGAAGAGAACCAATTCTTAAATTTTGAGCAGGCAGAGGTACCCAAAATTGCCGATAGGATTCTTTCTTCTCTAATCAGATCAAAAATAGGGGTGAAGTCCGGAATTCCGTCTTGCTTTCTATCGGCAATTTTGGAAGGTAAGGGGACCTTTTATTGTCTGTTTTATTGTATAATAATCAGAAATGATCCAATTCTTTAACACCCTGAGCGGCGAAAAAGAACCTTTTGCGCCGCTCGTCCCTGGCGAAGTCAAGCTCTACACCTGCGGCCCGACCGTCTATGATTTCTCCCATATCGGCAATCTCCGGGCCTACGTCTTCGAAGACCTCCTCAAGCGGTTCCTCCAATTCCGCGGGTTCCGGGTCGCACACGTGATGAACATCACCGACGTGGATGACAAGACCATCCGCGGGGCGAACGCCCAAAGCGTCAGCCTGAACGAGTATACGAAACCATATATCGAGGCATTCTTCAAGGACCTCAACGTCCTGAATATCTCGCCGGCCGACCACTATCCCCGGGCGACGGAGCACATCGCTGAAATGGTCCGCATCATCAAGGCCCTCCTCGAAAAAGGCATCGCCTATCGAACGGACGCCTCGATCTACTTCAGCATCGCCAAGTTCCCGGGCTATGGAAAGCTGTCCAAGATCAATCTTGACCAGCTCCGTTCGACGAAGCGGGTCGAATCGGATGAATACGAAAAGGAGAGCGCTCAGGACTTCGCTCTCTGGAAGGCCCCCAAAGAAGGCGAACCCTATTGGGATACGGAGATCGGACCGGGCCGACCGGGTTGGCATATCGAATGCTCAGCCATGAGCTCCAAATTTCTGGGGCCAACGTTTGATATCCACTGCGGCGGAGTGGACAACATCTTCCCCCACCACGAGAACGAGATCGCCCAATCCGAGACCTATTTCGGGAAACCGGTCGTGAATTACTGGCTGCACTGCCATCACCTGATCGTGAACGGCGAAAAAATGTCAAAATCCAAGGGTAATTATTTCACCCTGCGGGACCTGGTCCAAAAGAGGCAGGTTAAGCCCATGGCCCTCCGTTTTCTCCTTCTGTCCACGCACTACCGCAAAGTGCTGAACTTTACCTTCGAAGCCCTGGAGCAGGCGGAGGCAGCATGGCAGAGGATCAAAGATTTCCTATATGAACTTGAACATCACGCCTTTCCATCCGGCAAAAATTCAGATTCCCAAAAACTCCTCGAAGAAACGAATGATCGATTCGTCGAAGGGCTGAGCGACGACCTCAACATATCGGTTGCGTTGACCGCCCTCTTCGAGCTCATCAAAAAGACCAACGTCCTGATCAAAGACGGAAAGATCTGTGCGGATGACGCAAAGGACACGGTTTCCTTCGTCTATTCTTTGGACCGGGTGTTCGCGCTCCTGCCTTCGAAGAAAGACATGGATCTCGCGGACGAACTGCGGCCCAAGATCCAGGAGCGGGAACAAGCCCGCAAAGAAAGGAATTTCAAGCGGGCCGACGAGATCAGAAAAGAGCTCCTTGAGGCCGGGATCATTCTCGAAGACACAAAAGACGGTGTGCGATGGAAGATCCTCGAAAAACGCGGGTGAAGCTGGGGAGGATGGGCGAAGATGCCGCCGTCCGGTTCCTCGAAAAAAAGCGGTATCGCGTTGTGGCCCGGGGCTTTCGCCTGTTCAGAGGCGAGATCGACATCATCGCCTACGACCGAAAGACACTCGTCTTCGCCGAGGTCAAAA
>JALHTW010000307.1 GCA_022866045.1 Candidatus Aminicenantota bacterium
AACTGATTGCCGGGAGGAAGCATACCTTGTTTTGCGTCATTCGTTTTACACCTTTCAACTGTTCTCCTGCATCCCAGGGGGTAATTTTTCAATGCCGATTAGGGGTAATTATTGGATGCCTGTTGACAAAAGATTTCGGGGGACGAAAATTTACGCCAATGCCCAGATTGGGCCAAAGGAAGTGAAAGCCTTTTGCGGGATTGACAGGGAAGGGGAGAAGCTGGTGGAGGCGGCGGTGAGGCGGCTGGGATTCAGCGCCAGGGCGTATGACCGCTTGCTCAAGGTCGCCCGGACGATCGCGGATTTGGTCGAGGAGGGAGACATCAACCCGGCCCATTTATCGGAGTCTATCCAGTACAGGATGATGGATAGGTATTATTGAACAGTCGATTTATTTCTTGATGGAAATTGATGAAATAAACTTCAATTTATTTTAAAAAGTGAGAATAATTCCGCTTTTAAAATGCCTATAATATATGGAGGGTATCTTTGTACGGTATTAGGAGCAGAGCCTTCTATAATAAGATAAATATGAGAATGATTAAGGCTGTATTGGCCTGCTGCCTGATGGGGATTCTTTGGGGAAATGCAGAAAATGCAGCGGTGATGCGGGGCCATTCATCGAAAGGCTTAATAGCCGCTCATTTTGATCAATCAGCTTCGCAAGAGCTGAAACATTTCGTCTCGGTCGTCAATATTGAAGTCCCGGTCCGTGTTTTTAAGGGCAATAAATTCGTCGATAACCTGTCCATCAGAGACTTCGAAGTCTATGAAAACGGAAAGCTGCAGAAAATCGAGGCCGTGTATCTCATCAAAAAAACAAGCATTAAAAAGGAAGAAGCTCCCACGAAGGTTCAGCTTAAGCCTGAAGTCAAGAAGCGCCATTTTGTCCTCATATTCGAAATGGACGATTACCTGCCTGAGCTGAACAAAGTCTTGGATTACTTCTTCACAAAAGTTTTAGCGTCCGAAGATACGGTTTGGGTGGCGACCCCCGCGACTAGCATTCAACTTAAGAAAGATATGCTGACCCAGATGCCAAGAGAAAAAATTGCCGAACAGCTCAAATTCCGTCTTAAAAAGGATATTCGTCAAAGGACATTGCGTCTGAAAAGCTTAATTGAGGACTTAAGGTGGATCGCAGAGACAGGCGGTTGGGGCCAAGAATCAGTGCCCGGGAATATCGCCCAGCAAATTGCTGATTTGAAGATGCTCGATGAGCCTCGGATTGCCGAATTCGCCGGCGATCTGAAACAAATGGAAGGGCAGAAACATGCTTTTCTTTTTTATCAAAAAGAAGCCTATCGGGTTCCGACTCAATATATCAAAGTTCTTGAAGCGCACGAAAGACAAGACTATATCGACAAAGAAAAAATTCAAAGATTATTCACCGATGCCTCGACATCGATTCACTTCCTTTTCGTGACGAAGACAGGAGCGGATTTTCAGGATCCTTCATACCAGAACCCAGGCAGCAGCGCTGTCTATGAGCAAGGAAGCGGCGATTTCTTCAACGCCTTCCGCGAAATAGCCGTGGCGACAGGAGGTCTCAGAGAGAGTTCGGCCAACCCTGCTCTTATGTTCGAAAAGGCCGTGGAGGCGGCCGAGAATTATTACCTCCTCTACTATAAGCCCTCCGATTACAAAGCGGACGGAAAGTACAAGGAGATCGAGGTTAGAGTCAAAGGCGGAAACTACCAGGTCACTCACAGGGCTGGATATTTCGAGCGATAAATCATTCCGACTCCGTCGAAACAGCTTGGAGCCATTAGAAAGCTCTTCAGTCATCCTTTGAGCCATAAAGACTTATGAAGAGAAGCGTGAAATTTAGCTAAATTATCAGCAAGCCTTGTCGAGACCGAGGCGAGGATACGAAGGATAGATATAGAAGATTCGTTCGAGCCGGGCTAGCGAATCAAGGCATTGAACAGCAGTTTGAACGTGCCGTGCGTCTGGGCCCGATGCTGGGTCCGGAATCCGATGAGAACTGCCTTGCCTTCGCCGTATTTCGCTGCGATCATCCCCGCTTTCTTGGCCAGGTTTTCTTCCCCGATGAGCCAGCCGCTCTGAAGAAGGTCTCGGTCGGCGTAGAGGACGATAGTTTCGTACCGCTCGTTGTAGCCGGTAGGAATGATCTCAAAGGCCGGATTGCCGCTCAAGTAGACGACCAGGCCCTCCGCCGGCATCCCGTAGGCGAACGGGTTGGCATTGTCGAATTTCACCCTGAGCGTAGACCCCGGGCACCAGAACTCTTTTGAGCTTATGTTCGCCACCACGTTGCGGACGCTCAACCCGAGTTTCTCGATCGCGAAGCCGCAGGCTTGACCGAGCGTCACTAGAGTGCCGCCCTTCTCGACAAATACTTTCAGCCTTTCGACGCCTTCGTTGCCGATACCGCTTCGGTACTCGGGGGGCGTCGAATCCACAGGACGGCCCCTCTCGCCTCCGGACACCCCGGCTCTCTCGCCGGTGATCATGGCCGTCGCATCGTCCGGCAGAATGATGACGTCATATTTGCCGTTGAGGCCTCCCTTCTTGATCTCGGCGTCCATCAGCGTCGTATAGGGGAAACCGAACTGCTCGAGGAGCCAGCGCGTCCAACCCTCGTCCATGTTGCCGCCCCCATAGCGTTGATACATGCCGAGGCGCAATCGCTTGACCTCGTGGTTCGCCTCCTTGACCTCGCCTTCGAGGGCCGTGAAGTCGACGCCAGTCAGTCTGGCGACATCGGCGAGGATTGCTTCAGATCCGGCGGCGACGAGGAAGTCTCCGGGCCTGAGACCGTCTCCTGCCTTGTCGATCCGCCGGATCGCCAGGCCCTTGTCGAGGAGAAAGTTTGCGGCTTTGAAACTGTCGTTCAACCTTCCGTCGAACGAGTATCCGAACGTTCCCGGGACGACCTTGCCCACGGCCGGCACAGGACCGGTCAATTTCGGGAAGTCGCCTTTGACCGCATCATCAAGCGGATCGACGCGCACGCCCATGAACTCGGCCATGGTATCTGTCGCCATGTCGTAAGGCCGCATCGGAGAGCCGTCCTTGGCCCTGGTCCAGTCGTTGTCGGGATAAAAGGTCCGGCCGAGGAGATACCTGATCAGGCCCATTTTTGGCTGGGCAAGCGAGATGACGTAGGATCCCGCCGGGTAGGTCATACCATCCGCGGTTGTGAAACCCTTGGGCGCCTGCCTGATCTCGATGCCCTGGACGAGCAGTTTATTGACCAGCTTCACGGCGGTCAACGGATCGTGCTGGGCCGCAGGAATCGCGTAGGCCGCAGGCTTGCCCTGGGCGCCTCGTTCTGTCTGCCTTTTGGCCTTTAGGCAGGCGTTCCAGAGCACGGTTTCCTTGTTCCTGGCCGCCAGGTCCAGGAGAGCCCAGGCCGAGACCTTCTGCCGCTCGACAATATCCCGGAGGCTCCACCAGCCGCCCGGCCAGGGATCGGGGAAGGTGGTCTGGGCCTCGTAGGCTGGCAGGCCCCGGGCTCCACCCCGGAGCTGGTCGGGATGAATATAGAGAGGAGTGGCCAGCTTTGCGCTGGCCGATTCGGTGAGCATCCCGGCGATGTTGTGGAAAGGCGTGATCCAGTGGAATCCGAAATGGCCCCAGCCGGAATATTGGGCCATATTGATGACACCCGACAGGCCGGCCTCTTCTTCTTTGTAAGCGATGTGGGCCCCGTACCAGCTCATCTCCCGCCAGATGAGCGGATCCGCGTAGGGACGGATGGGCTCGGCGTAGGGCGGAACGTAGATCCTGGCGCCGTAGCTGCCCATGTGATGGTGATCGAGGTAGGCCTGCGGGATCCAGTCCGTGAACAGGATCTTCGCCATGTACTGCGATTCGATCATGTTGGCCTGGAAGGCATCCCGGTTGTTGTCGTGGCCGACGTACTTGTGATACAGCC
>JALHTW010000308.1 GCA_022866045.1 Candidatus Aminicenantota bacterium
ACAAGCTCTTGACGTTCTTCCAATGCTTTTCCGCCAGGCCGACCGCCTCTTCGGACACCTCCACGAATTTCTTGGCCAGGAGATAGCCGTAAAAGGCTTTTTTGACGTTGAACACTGTTTCCTGCATGGACTGGCGGATCGACTCTTTTGTGGACATCAGGTTATAATTGGCCTGCTTGTATCCGGAGACGAGCCGCCCTCCCGCAGAGAGCGGCAGAGAAAACGACAGGGAGAACTGATAGTCCCTGGTGAAGTCGAGCTTGATCCTCTGGGGCGGCATTCCGGGAATGAAGGACGGCATCTCGATCGTCATGACTTTTTTATCCAGGATATACGTCCCCTGGGCGTTCAGCGCGGGGAAAAAACTCGAGACTGCTTCCCTGACCATATAAGAAGCCTGGTCTTCCTTAGCCTTTTCGGCCAGGTAAAAGGGGTTCTGCTCAAGGGCCAGTTTGATGCTGTCCTCCAGGGTCAGGGTGATTTTTTCCTGAGAAAAGGCCGCGGCGGGCAGGCCGAACATCAAGGCCGCGATAAGAATAAACGTCCCCGCTTTCTTCATGATGCTTCTCCTCTTGAAACTTTGATATTCTCAATGGCGTGCAGGATGAAGTCTTGGATATGGCCGGCGTCTTCCTCGATATGGACTCGCCTGTCATCCCAGAACCTTTCGACGAAATAGCCTTCGATGACGGCCTCGATGAACGTCATGCCGGCGTCGAGATCTATCGGCCGGAATTCCCCGGAGGCCATGCCGTCCCGAAGAAGAATTCTCGATCCCTCAAGCATTTCCTTTCGCTTGGCCTTGATCTTCTGGAGGAACCGCCTTTCCTCTTCCGTGCCCGACCGGCTCTGCTTCCCGACGAAGATCTGGAGGAGTCTCAGGAAGGACCGGTCCAAAAGGAAGACCCGGGTGAGATTTTCATTTTCGGACAGGAAGCGAAGGGAGCACGCGACCCATTCCCCCAAGCGCTCCCGGGCGCTGGCCGGCCGGTTCAGGACGTCCCGGAGCCGGCCGTCCAGGTCTTCGAGAAAATGGGTCATGATCTCGAACACGAGCTCGGACTTGCTCCGGAAATATCTGTATAGCGTGGCCTTGGAGAACTGGGCCTCGGCGGCCACATCGTCCATCGACGCGGCGCTGAACCCCTTGCGCAGGATGACGGCCTCGGCGGCATGAAGGATCGTTTCCCGGTTCTCCTCCCGGCGCTGTCGCTCCCGCGCGCTGCGTAAATCTTTCTTTCTCATGGCTGAAACCTTCCGGTTTAAAATTAAAACTCTCTCGTTTAATGATTAAACCAGAGCGTATGCTCGAATACCCTAGCAGGATTTATCGCCCATGTCAAGATTGGAAATTGGCGATGAAAAGCGATAGAATAGAATCGCTCATGCGATACGGGACGAGAATTTATCTGGGAGTGATCCTCTTTCTTTTTCTCTCTCTTTCCCCTCCCTCATTCGGGAAGCTAACGGACGCTCGGCTCTCGTGGAAGGTCGCCATGACCGTCGAGGTCCGCGGTGAATACAAGATGGAATCGCGCGAAGCGACGGTCACCGGCACTTATGCCTTCACGTTCCGTTGGTCCGGGACGATGGAAAGGGACGACGAGGATTATCTTCTCGTCCACAACAAATGCGATCTTGCGAAATGGGAGGTTGAGGAAAAGGCCGAAGCCCGCGGCTCCATCAGCGTCCTGACCGCCGACGACTACCCCGCCAAGCCCGAACTCAGAGTCAACTACATCCTGAAAATGGAGGACGGCCTTCATGTCGACTTTGCCGTCGAAGGCTTCGAAGTTCCGCAAAATCCTTCCTCCGACATCTTTGATCTATGCCTTCCTGCCTCCGAAGAGAATGCGGCACACATTGGAGGAATCAACTACAACCTCTTCGTCAAAACGGGTTCCAACAAGGTTATTATGGACGAAGGTCAGATCCTTTCTGGTCCCGCGGAAAAGGCCTTCGCCTGGACATGGAAATACCAGACCTGGGTTCAAAAACAGGAGCTGATGATTTTCGAGTCCAGCAGCCACGAGACGAAAGTGAAGATGAAAATTATGCCCGCGGATGAAACTTATCGTAAGCCCGCCGCAGCCGCTCGCGGCTGACATGCGTGTAAATCTGCGTCGTCGTGATCTGGCTGTGCCCTAACATCAGTTGGACCGACCTGAGGTCCGCCCCCCGCTCCAGAAGATGCGTGGCGAAGGAATGGCGAAGGACATGAGGACTGATCTTCGCCGTCAAATGGGCTTTGCGGGCATACTGACGGAACATTTTCCAGAATCCTTGCCGGGTGAACGGCCCGCCGCGCCGGGTCAAAAAAAGAGCGTTGGTAGGCTCCTTCAAAAGCCGCGGCCGCGCTTCGTCTAAATATTTTTCGACCGCTTCGACGGCCGCTCTTCCCAAGGGAACGATCCTTTCTTTGCCTCCCTTGCCCCGGCAGAGCACGAAACTGTCTCTGAGATGGACGTCGTCATTCTCGAGGCCTATAAGCTCGGAAACCCGAAGCCCGGCCGCATACATGACCTCGAGCATGGCCTGATCACGGACGCCCAGGATCTCGTCCGACGCAGGCTGGCGGAGAAGGGTTTGGACTTCTTTGACCGTCAGAAATTTCGGCAGTGAAAGCCAGGCTTTGGGTGAGGACAAATGGAAGGTCGGATTTTTCTTCGTCCGCCCATCCAGGATGAGATATTTGTAAAAGGATTTCAAGGACGAAATGAGCCGGGCGAGAGATCGCGGCGATAATCCCCCCTGGCTCTGGAGATGGATGAACCGAACGACGTCCGCTTCGCGGCCCTTCTCCCAGGACAGCTTTTCTTTCTTTAAAAACAGCAAGAACTTCCCTAAGTCTCGTCCATAGGCTTGGACCGTGTTGTCCGAAAGGGTCTTTTCCGCCTTGAGAAAGACCAGAAAATGAGACAGGATGTCCTCGGACAGAGGCTGCGGAGGTGTCATGTGATGAAGAGATTGTTCACCCGCTCTTGGCCGACGGACGTGAGCGGGCCGTGGCCGGGAAGGATGACGGTCTCATCGGGCAGGGTCATGACCTTTTCCCGGAGGGACTGCTCGAGCTGTTTCTGCGAACCGCCCGGGAGGTCCGTGCGGCCGACTCCTTCGAAAAAGAGCGTGTCCCCGGAAAGAAGAAATCCGTCGCCCAACAGGCTGACGCTTCCGGGCGAATGCCCCGGCGTGTGGAGGACGCGGAGGACGGAATTCCCAATCTTGATCTCCTCGCCGTCGCTCATGAGATGATCGGCGGGCGGAGAATCTTTGGCCCCTAAAAACAGGCTGAGCTCGAGCTGTTGGATCTTGCCCAGCATCGGGCTGTCCGCGGCATGAATATAAAGAGGAACGCCGAAGTGGTCCTTCATATCCCGGTTGGCCCCGATGTGGTCGACATGCCCGTGGGTATTGATGATGACGACCGGCTTGAGCTCCGCTTCGGCAATCTCAAGGAAGATGCGTTCCGGTTCGGCGCCCGGGTCGACGACCGCACACTGAAGGGTTTCCTCACAGTACACAAGGTAGCAATTGGTTTCGAGCCCCCCCACAACGATCTCTTTATATTTCATCTCTCTTCCCAGCAGTTATCATAAATCGATGAAGCGATTTTAGTCAAGCGTCTCGATTTTTGATATAATCAGCCCAATGGACCTCTCACCCTGGCAGCTTCAGATCGTCAAAAGATCCCTCAAGAAAAAAGAAAAGATCGACCTGATCCATAAACACATTCCCGTCGCCCCATCCGATGTCCTGCTCGACCTCGGCTGCGCCCAGGGGATCCTGAGCTATTTTCTCAGGCGGAAAGGCGGGTTCTGGGTCAGCACCGATCTGGATTTCGTGAATCTCGAATCCAGCCAAGCCCTGCTCGGCAAGAATCTTGTCCAGATGGGCGAGAAAGCCCTGCCCTTCAAAAGCTTTTCGTTCGACCAGGTCGTGTGCCTCGATTATCTGGAGCATATCGATGACGACGACCTCACGCTCGAGGAAATCCGAAGAGTGCTGAAGGCCGGAGGCCGCCTCGTCCTCGTCACGCCGCACTCCGGAAAATTTTTCCTCCTCCAGAAAATCCGGCCCCTGCTCGGGCTGAAGATCGAACTCTACGGCCACAAGCGCGAAGGCTACAGCCTCCGGGACCTCGAGATGAAACTTCGAAAAGCGGGATTGCGGCGGGTCAAGCACAAGACCTACTCCCGGTTTTTCACCGAGCTCCTCGAGCTCATCCTGAACGCGGTCTATGTGAATATGCTCTCCAAAAAGCCGCCGGCTAAGCTCCGCGACGGACATATCCGTCCTTCGACGTCCGAAGAGTTCGCCTCGCAGAGCAAAGCGTTCAAGCTCTACAAATTCGTCTATCCTCTGGTCTGGCTCGTCTCCCGCCTCGACAAGCTCCTCTTTTTCCAGCGCGGCAACGCCATTATCGTCTGGGCTATGAAAGATCAAAATTAAGGATAAGGGCAAAAGAAAAATAACCATGGATCATGAGAAAAATCATTCCGTCTTGTCCGGGGTGAAGGAAATCCTGACGTCTCAAGAGGAGCAGTTCGAACGATGGAGAAAGAGCATCGGTTTGTTCCTCGGCCCGGCGGCAGCCGTCGTTCTCTTCCTCCTCCCCCTATCCTCTCTCAGCCGCGAAGCTCACACCTTGGCGGCGATTATCGGCTGGGTCGTCGTCTGGTGGATCACGGAGCCCATTCCATTGTCCATGACCGCCCTTTTGGGCGCCGTTCTCTGCGTTCTGTTGGGTGTGACCAACGCCAAGGCAGCCTTCGCCGCCTTTGCCGACCCTATGATCTTCCTCTTTTTGGGGAGTTTCATCCTGGCTGAAGCCATGGCCGTCCATGGCCTGGACAAGCGCTTTGCCTACGGCATCATGTCCATCCGGTGGGTCGGCAACCGCGCCGGCCGCATCCTGTTCGCTTTTGGCTTCATTTGCGCTTTCATCTCCATGTGGATCAGCAATACGGCGACAACGGCCATGATGTTCCCGATAGGTCTGGGGATCATCTATACCATGGCCGACATCACGGCCAAGAAAACGGGCAAGCCGGTCGATCCCAAAAAGCTCCGCTTCGGCACAGGCATGATGCTCATGGCTGCCTACTCGGCCTCGGCCGGCGGCATCGGGACGCCCGTCGGCACCCCGCCGAACCTGATCGGGATCGCCCTGATCGAGAAATTCACCAAGGTCAAAATTCCGTTTTTCCAGTGGATGCTCTTCGCCGTTCCTCTGCTCATCGTCATGTATGTCCTTCTTTATTTTCTAATGTACGCCCTCCATAAGCCCGAGGTCAGGGAAATCGAGGGGAGTTCAGCGTTCGTCACAGGGGAGCTCAAAAAATTGGGAAAATGGACCCGGGGCCAGAAAAACGCCTTATTGGCTTTTTGCGTGGCCGTCATCCTGTGGATCACGCCGGGATTCCTAGCCCTCATCTTCGGGACCCAATCGGCTCCGGCCAAGTTTTACAATTCCCGCTTTCCGGAAGCGATCGCCGCCCTTATCGCCGCTCTGCTGCTGTTCGTCCTGCCTGTCAACCGGAAGGAACGAGAATTCACCATCTCCTGGAGACAGGCGGTGAGGATCGATTGGGGCACGCTGCTGTTGTTCGGCGGCGGCATCACCCTCGGCGAACTGATGTTTCAAACCAAGCTGGCTGATGCCGTCGGCAAAAGCCTGCTCCATTTAAGCGGCGCTACATCCATGTGGGGAATCACTTTTGCCGCGATCTTCATCGCCATCATCGTCAGCGAAACAACCTCCAACACGGCATCGGCCAACATGGTGGTCCCGGTCATTATTTCGCTGGCCATGGCCGCCGGCATCAATCCTGTTCCGCCCGCCATCGGCGCGACGCTCGGAGCGAGCTGGGGTTTCATGCTGCCCGTATCGACGCCGCCGAATGCGATCGTCTATGGATCGGGGATGGTCCCGATCACGAAGATGCTGCGGGCGGGCATTTTTTTTGACATTCTCGGGGGCCTGATCCTTTGGCTGGGCCTGCGAATCCTTCTCCCCCTGGTCGGTTTGGCTTAAATAGGAGACACAATACCCATTTCCCTATTTTCTTCAGAACTTATTGATAGCTTAATTCTTGAGGAAGAATAGGGAGACAGGTATTGTGTCTCTCTTTTGGTTAATTTGACAGTATTTCTCTTTATTGTTATTCTTTAGCCACGTTACCCAAAAGGGAAAAGGGATATGAAATGCCCCAAATGCGACTTTGATAATCTCTCTGATACTCGCTTCTGCGGCAACTGCGGCTCATCCCTTTATCGCTCCGAACAAGCCGCTGTTCCTCCAGCAGAAACGCTTCGAATGCCTCTCAAAGAACTGGCCACGGGAAACATTTTTGCCCGAAGATATGAGGTGATTGAAGAGCTGGGCAAGGGCGGGATGGGCAGAGTCTATAAAGTCTTCGATAAAAAAATCAAAGAAAAAGTAGCTTTAAAGCTCCTCAGGCTTGAAATCTCCTCGGATGAGGAGACAGTCGAGCGCTTCTCCAATGAGCTCAAATATGCCCGGAAGATCATCCACAAAAATGTTTGCCGAATGTTTGACCTGGGTGAGGAAGAAGGGACGCATTACATCACGATGGAATATGTATCCGGAGAAGATTTGAAGAGCGTGATCCGGATGATGGGGCGGATGAGTCCGGGACAGGCAGTTTCCATCACCAGGCAAATCTGCGAAGGGCTGGCGGAAGCCCATAAATTGGGGGTCGTCCATCGCGATCTAAAGCCGCAGAACATCATGATCGACCGGGAGGGGAAAGCGCGGATCATGGATTTCGGGATCGCCCGATCCCTCAAAGCCAAAGGAATCACCGATGGAGGAATCATCATCGGCACGCCCGAATATATGTCGCCGGAACAGGTGGAAGGAAAAGAGATAGACCAGCGAGCCGATTTCTATGCCTTGGGTGTCATCCTTTATGAGATGCTGACAGGGAAGGTGCCGTTTGAGGGAGATACTCCTTTAAGCATCGCTGTGAAGCATAAGACAGAGATGCCCCAAGACCCAAGAAAGATCAATGCCCAAGTGCCCGTGGATCTCAGTCTATTAATTCTAAAATGTCTGGAAAAGGAGAAAAAGAAGAGGCCTCAGAGCGCAGAAGAAGTCCTTTCTCAACTCAGCCAGATTGAGCAAGAAGTCCCCGCCGCTGAAAAGGTTCTTCCGCAAAGAAGGCCTTTCACATCAAGGGAAATCAAAGGCGCTTTCGGCAAGCGTTGGGGATTGATCGCCGCTCTCTTATTTGTGGCCATCGCGGCCGGATTGGCCTTTATTTTTCTCAGAAAAGAAAAACCGGCTCTTCCCCCGGCAAACAAGAGGATCGTCGTGCTGCCGTTTGAAAATCAGGGGGCGCTTGAGGATGAATATTTTGCCGACGGCATGACGGATGAGATCACAGCCCGGCTCAGCAGTATCAGCCGGCTGGAGGTCATCGCCCGAACGAGCGCCTATCAGTATAAAAAAACCAGCAAAACCCCTCAGAAAATTGGCGACGAATTGAGTGTCGGCTATATCCTGTATGGCACCGTGCGCTGGCAAAAGCAGCCCGGTGGAGCGAGCAAAGTGCGGGTGACGCCGTCCCTCCCTGGTCAGGATCTCAGACGCCACACAAATTTGGGCGAATCCGTATGATGAAATGATTACGGAAGTGTTTCAGGTTCAAGCCGATATTGCCAAGCGAGTAGCAGAATCACTCAATGTGGCTCTTCTTGAACCCGAGCAAAAAGTGCTGGAGGCCAAACCAACGAATAGCCCGGAGGCCTACGATTATTACCTGCGCGGTCAGGATTATTTAAATCGAGGCCGTTCAAACAGGAAAAACTTCATGTCATCCATTGAAATGTATGAAAAGGCTGTTAATCTTGACCCTGACTTTATTCAGGCTTATGCAAGGCTGGCCAGCTCTCATGCCGGGATGTATTGGTATCACTTTGACCATACAAAAGAACGAGCGGCAAAATCTAGGGAAGCCGCGGACAAGGCTCTCCGGCTTGGTCCCGACGCACCCGAAGCTCACTTTGCCCTCGGGATTTACTATTATCAGTGCCAACTCGATTACGGACGTGCGCTTGAACACCTTTCTCTTGCCCTTGAAAAACAGCCAAAGAATAGCGATATTTTGGCCTACATCGCTTATGTCAAGCGGCGACAAGGAAAAATTGAAGAGACTTTAGCCAATCTGAAAAAGGCTTTAGAAATAAGTCCTCGCTCTCTTGATATAAATAGCAATCTGGGCGATACATATTTCCTCAGCCGCAATTATATTGAGGGAGAGCGTCTTTACAAGCGGGCTATCTCGATCTTTCCAGATTACATCTCGCCTTATATCGCTCCGTTTGTTTCGATTGGTTTCTTATATCTTTCCTGGGAGGGCAATACCAAAAAGGCCAGAGAAATCCTCGAAGAAGCCACCCAGAGAATCGTTTCACCAGACGATAAAAATGGCGCTCATTTCCTCCGGGTCATTGTTGACATCTATGACAAAGAGTATCAAAGCGCTTTGAAGCATATCTCCTTGATGCCGCTGGAAGCGTTGGATAATCAATTCCATTTTGTACCAAAGAGCCAACTTTATGCTCAAATCTATGGGCTAATAGGCGAAAAAGAAAAGGAGAAAGAATATTACGGTTCTGCGCGTCTCTTTCTTGAAAATAAAGCCAAAGAACAGCCGGATGATTCTCGATTCCACAGCGCCCTGGGAATCGCTTATGCCGGCCTTGGTCTCAAGGAGAAGGCCGTTCAGGAAGCCATAAGAGCCACAGAGCTTCTTCCCATATCTAAAGAATTCTTCAGAGGGCCCTATCGCGTCAAAGACCTGGCCCGCGTCTATGTCATGGTCGGGGAATACGACAAGGCCCTTGATAAAATTGAATATCTGCTCTCGATTCCTGGAGAGCTGTCCAGTCCCTTGCTTAAGATCGACCCAGTCTGGGCGCCGCTCCATTCCCACCCCCGTTTCCAGAAGCTTCTAAAAAGGTAATGTCCACGACGGCAAGCCGCGGACCTTCCTCCCTTCTGCCGCGCTATGCGGCTGGAGGAGTGAAGCAAGCGTATCCAGAAGACACTCTTTTTTAACCTCTCTCCTCGTCAGGTAGTCTTCGCTACTCCCAAGAAGAGTCCTATGTCATCGAACACAACAAAAAATCTTTATGCTCTACCCTATTGCTCGGGCCTTGACAGATGTACCCATATTAGGTACAATTGTACCCGAAATGAGTACAGCGAACCAACCGACGGGCCTGGCTGCGGCGCTATTTGGGAAAACCCGCCGCGCCATATTATCGCTGCTCTATGGCCGAACCGACGAGGAATTCTATACCAGATATATTCTTCGGATTGCGAAAACAGGCCATGGAGCTGGGCAAAGAGAATTAAAGCATCTATCAGATGCAGGA
>JALHTW010000037.1 GCA_022866045.1 Candidatus Aminicenantota bacterium
AGCCCGCAGGGGGCCTGCCCCAACTGCCATGGGTTCGGCGACCTAGCCGTGCTCGACGAGGACAAAATTGTCCCCGACAAGTCCAGATCACTTGAAGACGGAGCCATCGAGCCCTGGACCAAGCCCGTCTCCCGAGGCATGATGCGCGAGATGCTGCGCGAAGCCCGGAAACGCCGCATCCCGACGGACATTCCGTTCAAGAACCTCAAAAAGGAATGGCAGAGGTTCATCCTCGACGGCGGAGACGGCTGGCTCGGCGTCAAGGGCTTCTTCGATTGGCTCCAGACGAAAAAATACAAAGTCCAGGTCCGGGTCTTTCTCAGCCGCTACCGGAAATTCACGACCTGTCCGGCCTGCGGCCAAATGCGCCTTAACCCCCAGGCTTTGAGCGTGAGGGTGGACGGGCTGTCCATCGGAGAAGTGGTCCGCCTGACGGTCAAAGACGCTTATGAATTCTTCCGGAGGCTTGAGCTCCCTTCTTTTCAAAGGCATGTCGCCGAAAAGCTCATCGCCGAGATCCAGAACCGTTTGAAATTCCTGCTCGAAGTCGGGCTCGACTATATCTCGCTCGCCCGGATGACCTTCACCTTGAGCGGCGGCGAGGCGCAGAGGATCAATCTCGCGGCCGCGCTGAGCTCCTCGCTCGTCGGAACGCTCTTCGTCCTCGACGAGCCGTCGATCGGCCTCCATCCCCGCGACAACCGCCGGCTCATCCAGATCCTCAAGTCCCTGAAAGAGATCGGTAACACGGTCATGGTCGTCGAGCACGACCCGGAGATCATCCGATCCTCCGAATATCTCATTGATTTGGGCCCGCGCGCGGGCGAGCACGGCGGAGAGGTGATGTTCGCCGGACCGCTGGATGCATTCTTCAAAAGCCAGACATCCCTGACGGCGCGCTATCTTCGCGGCGAAAAAGAGATCGCCCTGCCGAAAAAGAGGAGAGAGGCGAAAAGCTACCTTCTGATCAAGGACGCCCACAAGCACAACCTCCGGCACCTCGACGTGAGGCTGCCGCTGGGCGTTTTCACCTGCATTACGGGCGTTTCCGGGTCAGGCAAGAGCACGCTCGTCCACGACGTCTTGTACCAGGGCTGGGCGGGAGAAGCGAGCGAAGGCTTTGGGGACATCCGTGGGCTGGATTTCATCGACAAGATCATCATGGTCGACCAGTCGCCGATCAGCGCCTCACCGCGCTCCATTCCCGCGACTTACACGAAAGCAATGGACGGCATTCGCGTCCTCTTCAGCCAGACCCGAGAGGCGAAGGCCATGGGGTACAAACCCGGCTACTTCTCGTTCAACACGACCGGCGGCCGATGCGAAGACTGCCAGGGCGCTGGCCAGCAAATCGTGGAGATGCAGTTCCTGTCCGATGTAACGCTCACCTGCGAGGCCTGCAAGGGGAAGCGGTTCAAGGGCGAGATCCTCGAGATCAGATATAAAGGGAAAAATATCGACGATGTCTTGCACATGACCATCGACAACGCGCTGGAGTTCTTTGCCGACCGCCCGGATATCGTCAAGAAGATCCAGCCACTCCTGGACGTCGGGCTGGGGTATGTCCGGCTGGGGCAGCCGACGACGACGCTTTCGGGCGGTGAGCTGCAGCGCATCAAGCTCGCCTATCATCTGGTCAACGAGCGGGACAAGCATATCCTTTATTTGTTTGATGAGCCAACGATCGGGCTCCACATGGACGACGTCTCGACTCTTCTGCGTTGTTTCCAGCGGCTGGTGGACGCCGGGCACTCCGTCATCGTCATCGAGCACAACCTGGACGTCATCAAGTGCGCGGATTATATTATCGACCTGGGGCCGGAGGGAGGCGAGAGGGGCGGTGACATCGTCGCCCAGGGCAAACCGGAAGAGGTCGCCAAGTCACGGGCCTCGATCACGGCGAAGTATTTGAAAAAGTACCTCTAAATCCCTCTAAACATCATTAAGTTCAGCAGGATACACAACAGTTCCGCGAACGTCTCTTAATCCGTCCGGGATAAGTTCGAGGGCCATGAAGACCTCATCGGGAACTTTAAACGGAGCTTGAATACCCCATCGGCTGGCTTTCAAAAAGCCGAAGCGGGGATAATACTCGGCATGCCCGAGGACAATGACCGATGTGAAACCCAGCCGCGCCGCTCTTTTTAATCCGTCCAGGACGAGCCGGCTTCCGATCCCCTGTTTTTGAAATTCGGGAAGAACGGACATCGGCGCCAGGGCCAGAGATGGAAAAATCCCGGAATCACCCCGGATCTCAATGGGAAAGAACAAAATATGCCCGATGATTTGGCCTTGCGCCTCGGCGATAAGAGATAATTCGGGGATGAATTTTGGAGTCGATCGCAGCTTCCGGATGAGAGCACCTTCGTTCGTCTGCCCGAACGCCCGCTCATTGACCTCATCGATGCCCGGATAAGCGCTTTCTGTTTCTGATCGGATCTGACAGCTCATGATTTATCCTTGAAATCAAATTATATCAGAAGATTCTTTCGCTCAACTACCTTATTAATCACCTCGACAAACTCAAGGGCGGTTTTTATGGCGCTCGTCGCTTCTTTTCTCGAGCAGGGCTTCGATGGATTCCTTATAAATCATTCTCGCTGCCGATCAACATCATTTTGGGGCTTTTCAGAAGCTCAAGAATAAAGCCCTGCTTTTCCTTTTTCTTTGCCCGGTATTCCCCAAGAGAATAAATTGTCGGATCGATCTCCCGCTGGGAGTACATTGGCAAATATAATGGTCCATATCTTCGTTGAAGTAAATCCATCCTCCACCGTTTCTTTAAGCCGGGATCTTGGGTTTTCGAACTTGACCAGCTTTGGGTTGAAATTGTAGGGCTTCCGGCGGCCCAACCACGTAAGCAACCCTTCCGAGTTGTCGCGCTTCTTAACGGCTTCGATACACTCATAATAGCCGGGAATGCTTCCGCAATCGTCGGGGGGGGCAAGCTAATTTCCCATCTAAACACCGCGGATATTCAATATTCGGCTCCCTCTTGAAGATTCCTTCAAGAAGCACGTCGTGTTCCCAGCTATCGCCGAAATCATATCTATAAAGGGCGCTATTACCGACTTTGTTCAGATAATTTTTTATGGGGACTTCGGTCGGCCGTCTTCCAGCTCGTCGGGGCGGGCAAAATCAACCTGGAGAAGCTCGAGAAGATAAAAAGTTAGGAGGAAGCTCAATAAATAGGCAACGTTCCCCGGTTTGGGTGTTCGTTCAGGGGGATGAAAATCTTTTTCGCAACGCCGAGGACTCTATGGGCGGACTGACTCTCCGGGTCTAGGACTTCGAAAATGCTGAAGAAAAGATAGTCCCTCCGCCCTACTCCCTGCTCCATGATCGTTGTCTTAGCCTTATCCGAGAGCCCGGCGAAAAGTTCATAGAATGAATCGTTCTTCGTATTCTTGGCTCTCTCGATTTGTTTCTCGACGTAGCTTATAAAATCCTCGGAACGGGGGTTGGACATGTCCAGAGACACGAGTCCCACCGTGATGATCACTATAACAATGAGTCTTTTCATCCTCATTTCCCTTCCGGCGACTCTTGTGAGGCCCGCGGAGGGCTGCGGCGTTAGTCAAAAAGACATTCCGGCATCTCATCTCAAAGAGTGGCCGTATCTTTGCCCGAGGGGGGCCCTGCTTCCATTTGTTTAGTCGCCGAATAGAGGGAAAAATTGAGTTATTGGAGGTTTGCTTATAACCGGGAGGAGTACGTAAGAAATTCTTTTTCCGGTGTCAGGCCAGTTTCGGGCAGGGTCCTGTCGCGGCTCTTCCCCGGCCTTGCTCGCGGCCAAGCCGCTCGGCGCGGGCGGGGAGCCCCTTCGCCGCGCCACCCAGGTTCGACTCTCCGGCGCCCCGGAAAAAGAATTTCTTGCGAGAGGTACTTCCGCTCCTGTTTCTGGCGGAGGAGAACGCGCGTCCCGAAGAAAAAGCGCCCGCCGTCCCGCGGCTCTCTCAAAAGGCCCTCCGGGCCTACGGTTCGCATCAATCCCATCCTCCCTCCCAGTGGTGCAGGACACCCAAATCTCCGAACCGCGGGTTGACGACGTTGCTGAAGATCGAGCCGAAGGTATAGCTCAGGCTGACGGAGAGGAACAAGTTATAGTCCGTGCGCAGCTCTTTCCGGCGCAAA
>JALHTW010000309.1 GCA_022866045.1 Candidatus Aminicenantota bacterium
CGTGTTCGGAATAGGAACGGGCGTTTCCCATTCGTCACGGTTGTCAGGATTTTATTAAATTTTGACGAATTATGGAGAAATGCCTGCCGCGCCTTCCAAATTCCTGGCTGCAGTCAGGTCATGGCATGTTATTTTGACCTTTACCTTCCCTCCGCATAGAGATATGTATCCCTTGGACACCGCCGCTCGGCGGTTGTTTCTCCGAGGGAATTCATGTATGATTTTCGCAGCTGCCTTCAAGATCATCATCATTCCCGCCTATAACAAAGAGAAGAACCTCGAAGGAGTCCTTCGCTCGATCAGGGAAGAAGCTCCGGATTTTGACGTTGTGGTCATCAATGACGGTTCCACCGACCGCACGTCGGAGACAGCCCGCAAGTTTGATTTCGTCAAAGTCATCGACCTTCTAGAGAATATCGGGATCGGCGGGGCTGTCCAGACAGGATTTCTCTACAGCTCCGGACTTCCCTATCAACTTGCGGTCCAAGTGGACGGAGACGGCCAGCACAAGCCGGCCGAGATCCGGAAGATCGTCGAACCCATCCTTTGCGGCGAGGCTGACGTCGTGATCGGCTCGCGGTTCGTTGAGAAAGCGAGATTTCGCGGCAGCCTGTTCCGGCGGGCTGGGATTAAAACATTCCAGATGATCAACACCGCCCTTCTCGGGGAGCGTATCACGGACAGCACCTCGGGCTTCCGGGCTTATAACCGGCCTGCGATCGAGATCTTGAGCCGTGTTTACCCGGACGACTATCCCGAGCCCGAAGCCATTTATATCCTGAAAAAGAAAGGCCTGCGGATCAAAGAGGTCCCCGTGGAGATGGAAACCCGGGCCGCGGGAAGATCCTCGATCACGTTCTGGCATTCCCTGTATTACATGGTCAAGGTCTGCCTGGCCATTTTTGTCCTGCTTTTAAGAAAAGACGATTGACGAAGGCAGAGGGAGAGAGCCCATGGAAAATGTTCAAACCATCCGGATTCAGGCCCTGGCCATCATCGGGAGCATCCTTCTCATCTTCTTCATCATCGAGCTTATCCGCCGAAAGCGGCTGCGCGAGGAATTCTCCATCCTTTGGCTGGCGATGGGCGTCATCTTTCTTATTCTGTCCATATTCCGGGGCCTGCTCGACAAATTTTCCTACGTGATCGGCATCGGATATCCGCCCGCCGCCTTGTTCCTGATCTTGATCATAGGGCTCGCGGTCATCCTTGTCCATTTTTCCGTGGCCATTTCCGAGCTCAAGGAGACCCAGAAGAAACTCATTCAGGCGATCGGTCTTTTGAAGGAGGCTCTGGAAAGACGGCCGAGGGATTCATAAGCGCCGTGGAGCCCGCGCCTCGCCGATGAGCTGGATACCTTTCGACAGATCCCTGGAAGGCCGGTGGGACGAGTTCGTCAGCGCGCAGCCTAGCGGGCGGATGGTCCATCTTTCCGGCTTTAAAAAAGCCATCGAAGAAACCTATCGCTTCGAGCCCTTTTACCAGGCTTATATCAAGAATGGAATTCTCAAGGCCGTTTTCCCCGGCTTTTTCCACCGGAGCCTCATTTATGGAAGGAGGATCCTGTCCCAGCCGTTCTCGGAATACGGCGGGATCCTTTTGTCCAGGGGCATGGGCGACGAAGAAAGGCGGGAGATCCTCGAGGAGTTTTCTCTGCTCGCGGAGAAGGCGCTCCAGGTGAAACATCACTCTCATCTTGAAATGCGCAATCCCATGAGCCCGGGAGTGGCCGGCGCGCCCCGTTTCCAAACGCGGATCCTGTTCAAATATGCCGTTCGCCGTCTGGAACATCCGGAGTCGATGTGGAAGGCCCTCGACTCCAAAGACCGGAACGTTATCTTGAAAGCCCGGAGCTACGGATTGTCCATGGCCGAGGAACAAGGCGAGGATTCTCTTCGGAAGAGATTCTATCCCCTGTATCTCATGACCATGAAACGGCTGGGGACGCCTCCCCATCCATTGAACTATTTTCTCCGTCTTTCTCATTATCTGAAGGACCGGATGAAGGTCTTCCTGGTCTATTATCGGCAGGCGCCGATCGCGACGATCGTCGGGTGGACCGTGGGGAAGACTGTCCATATCACGGACATGTGCTCGGATGCCGCGGCGTTCTTTCTGAAGCCGAATGATTTCGCCGTTTGGGAATTCCTCCGCTGGGCCTATGACTGCGGTCATGACGTCTTTGATTTTGGCCCGGTCCGCTACCGCGGACAGGAGATCTTCAAGAAAAAGTGGAATATGGAGCTTCTGGATTATTCGTACGTGTATCTGTCTTTGAAGCCGAACAGAATCAAGAATCCGTTTTCTGGCTCCGGAGGGATCATGACAGCCGCCCCCGAAATATGGAAGGCGGCGATGCCGGCCGGGCTCAGCCGGTTCCTCGGGAAATACTTTCGCCGGGAGATCGGGCTTTAAATGACCTCGAGTCCTCGTTCCGTCTGGGGACCCACCTTCGACGACATTTCCCGAAAGAGGGGCGACACCGAGGCCGCCAACAGCTATGTCTCAGTGAGGAATTTCCGTTTTCTCCGCAATGAGGTCCTCCGGCATCTTGGCGATGTCAAACACAAGAGGATCCTGGACGTCGGCTGCGGGACAGGCCACTTCTCGCAGCCGCTCGTCCGGGAGAATTTCATCGTCGGGATCGATTTCTCCCCGAATATGCTGGCGTTCGCCCGCAACAAGGGATTGGCGGTCGTCCAGGGGCCTGCTGAGAATCTGCCGTTCAAGTCCGGGAGCTTCGACGTCGTCTTCGCCAACAGCGTTATTCAGCTTATTCCCGACGGGAGCGGTTTCCTTATGGAGCTCGTGCGCGCCGTCCGGCCCGGCGGCCGGATTATCATCAGCACGATCAACGATGGGAACGTGGCGCTGGCCGTCCTCCGGCGTGTTGAGAGAAAAAAATACCGGCATTTCAGGCTTTATCCGTTCGACGAATTGAAGGCGCTGGTCGCGGCGGCGGGAGGGGAAATGCGGACCTCGCTCTTTCTCTATTTCCCATTCGGAAGGACGAGGACGATCCATGGACATGAAGGGCTCGGCGTCAGTCCCCGCCGGTTTGCTACGTCTGTCGTCGTGGAGGCTGTCCGGCCGAAATGATTGAAAAGGGGACCGCCTTCTTCTATAATTTGGGCGATTCATGAAGAATGCCCTCCGCTGGATCCTAGCCCATAAGATCGGTTTCGCCCTCTCTTGTATTTTCCTGGCCGGATTGTTTCTCCGGACCTGGGGCATCTCGTCGGTCTATCAGAGGATCGACGATATTCCTGTGGCCAGGCAGGCATTTTCCGTTTACCAGGGATTCTGGAGCCCGGACACGATCCTGTTCTACCCCATCTTTTTTAACTACATCGTCGGGATTCTCTTAAAGCTCGCATCCTGGTTTTTGAGCGTCATCGGCGCCAATCCGTACCCGGACCTCTATGAGTTTACCCTGGACCAGGTTCTGTCTATCGCCCGCCACGTATCCGCCTTCCTCGGCGCGCTGACGATCCTCGTCGTCTTCAAGATCGGAAAGAAGCTTTTTTCGGAAACGGTCGCCTTGGCCGCGGCCTTTTTTTTCAGCGTTTCGTTCGTCCATATCCTCTACAGCCACCAGATCGTCCTCGATGTCCCGATGACGTTCTTCTACTCGCTCGCGCTTTACTTCTCCGTGCTCATCCTGAAAGAAGGGCGGTGGTCCCACTACCTCGCCGCGTCGTTGTTCGCGGGCCTCGCGACGGCCACCAAGTACAACGGCATCTTCATCGTTTTTTCGATCCTCATCGCCCATGTTTGGAAACGGCGTGAAACGCAGAAAAACATCCTGAAGATTTTTTTGGATAAACGGCTCTGGATCTCCGGGTTCGTAGCGCTCCTGAGCTTTTTCGCCGGCCATCCTTACGCCCTGCTCTGGTCCAAATCGTTCATCAAAGCCTCGAGGGCGCTTTCCAAGCTCGTCCACGAGACCGAATGGTATCTGGTCCTCATCAAGCCGCAGACTCTCTGGGGGAAGATTGCAGAAACTAAATACGTCAAGGGGCTGTGGAATGTCCTGTCCACCGAAGGTCTCACTCTGTTCCTGCTGATCGTCCTCGGTCTCCTTTGGATTTTCAGGCGAAGAAACCAGGAAACGGCCTTTGTCGCCCTATCAGGCCTGATTTATTTTCTCGGAGTCCTGGGATATCTCGGTTTCTCGCGGCTCAGGGACCTGTCCACGCTGGCGCTCTTCTACGCGTTCTTCGCCGCCTTCGGCCTGATGATGCTCAGGGACTTTCTTCGAAGGCGGAAAACGGCGCGGGCCGCGTTTGCGGTGTTGGCCGCGTGCGCTATCGTCTGGCTTAGCTTTCGAAGCCTGAGCAAAGTAACGTATCTTCACGAGGACGATACAACGCAGATCGCCGAGCGGTGGGTCGAGAGAAACCTCCCTCCCGGCAGCTTCTTTGGCCGGGAGTGGTTCACTCCTGAGCTCAAGAATCCCGGCCTCAAGTTCCGGTCTTTTGCCCGGCCGTTTTTGTGGAAGGATTTTCCCGCCTTCGATCAGTTCGATTTCATCGAGGCCTCGAGCGCGAGCAACGGATTCTTTTTGAAGTACAGGAAATATTACCCGGAACAGGTCGCGGTCTATGACCGGCTGGACCATAACCACGAGCTCCTGAAGGATTTCTATTTCGAGACGATCGAGTTCAAGAATCCCGAGGTCAAGATCTACAGCGGCAAGATCGCCCGCCGACCGAAGGTGCGCCTCTCTCTGCCAAGTGTGCCGGCTGACCCGAATCCTTCTCGCGAATTCGAGATCGTGGACAGGACGGCCTATGGGAAAGACATCAACGGTTTTTTCCTTCGAACAAGAGAGAGCGTCGAGCGGATCTTTGTCAGCCGGGCCAGGATCCCGCGGCTGGCTGTCTTCATCAAGAGCCCTGAGGGCGCTGGTGAGATCGTGGTCCGTAGCGGCCTTCGCAAAAAAAGGATCGAGGTCGAGAGCGGACGCGACACGTTTACCCTCCTCGAGCCGCGGCGTTCCTTTCCTTTTTTTAAATATATGTATAAGGTCCGTCTCCGGGCCTCCGAAAATCTGGCTGGCTGCTTCGTGAAAATTTGCCATGATGATTTCGACATCGCCGTGGAGTTCTTCCGCTCGAAAGACTACATCCGAGCCCGGGAGTTTTTTCTCCAGGCCCTTGAAAATCCGCCTCCCGGAACCCGGGATTTGGAGATCCATTTGTATCTTGCCTATTGCTCGAAGAAGACCGGACGAACCGACGAGGAGCGCCAGCATGTGGAAAAATTTTCCGGTGAACCGTCCGCTTCAAAGCTCTTGTCTGTTTATCGCTCGCTGGACGGAAGCGGCTGGGACAGAGATTTCGAAAAATATTCCGGGATCAGCGTTCCGCTGTTCTTGGCGACACAGACGATTTTGATTGACGACGATCAGTTCAATTTTGAGAATGGAACGGCCCTGGAGTCGGAATCGTTTCTGAACCGAAAAGCTTGGCAGATCTCTCCCGGCGGCGGGGGACCCCTGATTGCCCAGTCGGCGGAAAAAAGGCTGCCGCCGCAGACATATAGGGCGGAGTTCCTTTTTTACAATCCCTCCGGAATCAGGGGCGATATCGGCGAGGCGGAAATCCTGGTTCGGAAAGACGGAACCGAAGAGAGGACGGCGTTTCGGATCCGGCTCGAAGATCCTGGGGCCGATCGCTTTTCCCGCGCCGTCCTGAGTTTCAAGATCGCTTCATTCGCCGGAAGGATCGGATTCCGACTCAAGCTTTCAAAAGGAGCCGGCGTCGCTTTCGATCGGCTGATCATTGCCCCGGACCTCCGGGCCTTTCTCGCGGATGAATTCGCCATGTTTCAGGACTATCTCAAATAGACGCGCTCCGAGAACAGCTTCGATTATCGAAGCCTCGACCTCCGGATGGACTACCTCCCTATCAAGCGTATCGCTCGAAGAATCGCAAAAGGAGCTCTGGGAGTTATTTTGTTCCTGGCCAAGGCCTTGAAGAAGGAAGACGAGCTGGTCCTTATCGCCCGAAAAATTATTTGAAAATTATTTGAAAATTGTTTGACAACGCCTCCCTTTTTTGATACTTAAGTGGCGCCTCGGATGAGCCTGAAAAGAAGAGAGTTCTTTAGATTGGGGGGGGGCGGCCTTTTGCTCGCGGGCCTCGGTCCGGACAGGATCTTCACTTTTCCCCAGGAAACCATAAGCACGGCGTCTCCTTATTATGAACAGCTCGCTTCTGACGAATTTCCTTTTCCCTACGACGATAAGGTCTTCGAGGCCGCCGAGCGCGTGTATAACCTCCGGAGAAGCGCGAGCGATCCCAGCACATGGCTGGCCGGACTTAACCTCCTCCTGAAAAGCGGAAAAACCCTGGACATCAAGGTCCTTGTCGCCGACCGGCGGGAGGACCTGGCCAATCCGAGAGAGACCTGGTCCTATTCCGGTGTTCAGGGCTCGTTCGATTGTCAGATCCGAGGATACGACAGCCCGCGGCTCTATTATCAGGTCCAGTACCGGGAAGGGCCGGGGAATTGGCGGGCTCTTCCTCCCCGGAATTTCAAGCTTCCCAACGCCAAGCTTCAGGACGGCGGCAAGATTCAAGCCCTCTTCATTGGCGACGACCATATCTTCGATGACGCTGATTACGGCGTTCCCAACGAGTACAAGCAGACCAAGATCACCGGCGATTTCTTCTATGATTTTTATAAGAACCTCAAAGCCAATCCCAGGTGGGAGCCGGCTTGGCCGCTGAACAAATTCAAATTCAGCTTCTGCTTGGCCAAGGCCCTTCGCTATATTCTCGCGTCCGAAGACCCTGACTTTTTCGTCAACCTGGGCGATTCGAACGGCATCGGCGCCAACTACCGGTGGGAGAACTGGGGACTCCCCTTCAAGAACCTCACCGAGCAGGATTATGATTATATCGCCAAGACCTTGTGGCTCCGGTCAAGGAAGGCGTTCTCTGCCGTCACGCCCAACATGCCCGTCTTTTGGACCCTTGGGAATCACGACGGCGATGAGAGCTGGAATGGGGCCCGGTTCCGGGCGAAATACTGGAGACAAAAACTTTTCACGTCCCCGTCCCAAACCACCCATCCCGAGGGCGGCCATCCCGACGGCAACTATTACGCGTTCTCCTGGGGGGCCGATCAGGACAATCGGGGCGGAGCGCAGTTCATCATGCTCGACGTCACCGGTTTCTGCGGAAATGTGCCGAAAAAGATCGAGGAGTGGACCCTGGGTGCTGAACAACTGAGATGGTTCGAGGATGTCTTGAGCAAGAATGACCCCGAGTTGAGCTTTGCCTGCTTCCATCATGTGCTCGGCGGCTGGCCGGGGGGTTCGACCGAGGAGGAAAACAGTTACTCCTATGGACGGGGACCGCTGTTCACGGCCAATGATTATGCTGGCTATGCCGATCCCAATAAGGTCGAACAGGTTAAATTGACGGACCTCGGCAAGAGATACGGACTCCGGGGCTTCATTTTCGGGCATGACCATATATTCAAGGTCCAGAAGATCGGAGACGGTGCAAACAGGAAGGAGCTCTACGGCATCGTCTGCGGCTCGACGAAGTATATCGGAGATACGCCTTGGTGGCAGGGCACCTATTGGAAAAAACATTACGGCAACGGGTTCAAGTCCAACCCGGATTTTTGGGGTCCCTCGGGGATCACCCGGCTGACCATTAAAAGCGACCAGACCAAGGTTGATTACATTTGTACGGCGAGGACTCCATACACAAACATCCCGTCCGGAGGCATCGAAGGCACCGTTTACTCGAGCTACGTTATTAGCAGCCCGGTGCCGTCCATGGACGTCGATAAGACGTCGTTTGTCTTTCAGATGACGGACGATGACGCGGGTCTTCCTCCCCAAATTCTGAAAATCCGGAATGGAGGGGGTCGATCCTTGAATTATGCCGTCAAGTCGAAACCGGCCTGGCTGAATGTGACTCCTGGCCGGGCGAGCGCCTGGGGCTTATGGAGAGATGTCTCCTTGTCGCTTTCAGCCGAAATATTTGATATCGGCTATTCTGAAGGGGCCGTCGTCTTAGAATGTCCCGAAGCCAACAATAATCCTCTGAACATTCAGATCACGCTCAACCCCGACCCGTTCATTCTCGCGGATAAAAAATCTTTTACCTTTGAACTGGACGAGAGAAGCTCGCTGCCTCCTCCTTGCTCAAACCTGAAGATCCGGAACGGCGGAGGCCGGGACTTGAATTATGTGATCAAGCCTGGTCAGGACTGGATCAAGGTCTCCCCGGAGCGCGGGAATTCGCGGGGAGCTTGGACGGACGTGGTCTTAACCGTATCGGCCGGAAACCTGGCTCCCGGCATTTACGATGGCACGTTCAGCATCGAAAGCGCTGAGGCTGTCAATAATCCCCTCCGGATCGGTGTTCGAATGGAAATCAAAGAAGCCCTGTTGTTTGCCCCCCTGAATTTCGCGGGGACGAGAATGGGCGCCGCGTTTTCCACGTCGAGGGAGGATACGATCATCCTGACCTGGCGGGAGAACAGACTCAACTCGAACGTGCAAAAGTACCGCCCGTATCTTGGCAAGGACGGAGGAAACAGAACGCTGCTCGGGGAGACCGACTCCCGGACGCTTACGTATATATATCGCCAGGCCCGCAAGGATAAAAGCTACAGGTTTGCTGTTACCGCTGTTAACAGTCGCAACCGAGAAGGAGAAGCCGCCATCACTACGGTGGAAAAGAGCGTCTGGAACGGCCTTTGATGCCCGCCAAAAAGATCCTCATCGTTGATTATGACGTCCAAAGCTTGGCCGCCCTCGTCAGGCTTTTTGAGCCGTACGGGTTCGAGATCATCGAGGCCGCGGACGGACTCACGGCCTTTGAAAAATTCAAGTCGGATCATCCCGACCTTGTCCTGCTCGAAGCCATCCTGCCCAAGTTCCACGGGTTTGATCTGACGAGGCGGATCCACCAGGAATCCAAGGGAACCGTGCCCGTGGTGATTGTGACGGGACTCTACCGGGGGCCCCAGTACCGGCACGAAGCTCTGACATCGTTTGGGGCGTCAGACTATTTCGAAAAACCTTATGTGGCCGAGAAGCTGGTCCGCTCGGTCTTGAGCCTCCTGAAGGAGAAGATCGAGATCGAGCTGGACCTGCCTCATCCCGATTCCGTGATCTCATACCTCTCGGAATGGCTCAAAAAACAGGGCGGCGCCCCAGGAGGCCAGACCGAGAATTGACATCATAGCAGATAAGCTGATAGACTTTTTGAAGGCCATGAGCGAAAACCTTTGGACGCGCTGCAATAACTGTCAGAGGATCCTCTACAAAGAGGATATCCTCGAGAACCACTCTGTTTGCCCCGCCTGCGGCTTCCACTTCCGGCTGTCCGCTTCGGAACGCCTGGCGATGCTCTTCGACGACGGCCGTTTCGATGTCGTGGACCACGGCGTCTGCCCCCTCGACCCCCTGAAATTCGTCGACAGCCAGAATTACGGCCAGCGGCTCGAAGAAAGTCAGAAGAAAACGATGCTTCCAGAGGCCGTGGTCAATGCCGTGGGAACGATGGGCGGCATCAAGGTCATCATTGCCGCCATGGATTTCGCCTTCATGGGCGGAAGCATGGGATCGGTCGTCGGAGAGAAGATCACCCGGGCGGTGGAGCGGGCGGTCAAGGAAAAAATGCCCTTGATCATCGTTTCCTGCTCAGGAGGCGCCCGGATGCAGGAAGGAGCGCTGTCCCTGATGCAGCTGGCGAAGACGAGCGCGGCTCTGGCCCGGCTCGAAGAGGCGAAGCTTCCCTTCATCTCCGTCCTCGCCGATCCGACCACGGGCGGCACCACAGCCAGCTTCGCCATGCTGGGCGACATCAACATCGCCGAGCCCAACGCCCTGATCGGCTTCGCCGGCCCGCGCGTGATCGAACAGACGATCAAAGAGAAGCTGCCGAAGGGATTCCAGCGGTCGGAATTCCTGCTCAAACACGGCCAGCTGGATGATGTCGTCCCGAGGAAGAACCTGAAAAACTACATCGTCCGGGCGATGCGTCTGTTCCTCAACCGGCCTCAATGAACCTTGTTCAATGCCGGTCCTACATCCAGGACCTCCAGCAGTTCGGCATCAAACTCGGCCTTGAAAACGTCACGAACGTTTTAGCCTCTTTCGATCATCCCCAGCGTTCTTTTCCGTCCGTCCACGTCGCCGGAACAAACGGCAAGGGGTCTGTCTGCGCGATGCTCGCCGAAATTCTTTCTCTCCACGGCCTGAGGGTCGGGCTTTACACATCCCCCCATCTTGTCCGGGTCGAAGAACGTATCCGCGCCGGCGGAGAAGAGATCTCAGCCCGGGACTTCTGCCGGCTGACCGCCGTAATAAAAGGCAGGATCGACCGCCTTTTAGCCCGAAAAAAGCTTGAGGCCCACCCCACCTTTTTTGAAGTCCTGACCATCCTTGCCCTTCTCTATTTTCGGGAGAAAAAGGTCGATATCGCTGTGCTTGAAGTGGGGATGGGCGGAAGGTTTGACGCGACGAATGTCGTCACCCCGCTCGTGTCCGTGATCACGAACATTTCCAAGGACCACCAGGAGTATCTTGGGAAGAAGATCGGTCAGATCGCCTTCGAAAAAGCGGGAATCATAAAGCCCGGCGTGCCCGTCGTCTGCGGCGCGGAATCAAAAACCGCCTTGGGCGTCATCCGGAGGCATGCCGGAGAAAAGGAAGCTCCGCTCTTTCTTGCCCTCGATCGGGAAAACCGCCTGACCGGGGAAAAAAAGAAAGGCTGTTATATCTTCGAATATTCCTTCGGCGATGAGATGTTCCGGTTTTCGCCGGGGCTTCTAGGCGCGCACCAGGGGCGGAATGCCGCCATCGCTATCGCTGCGGCTTCTGTTCTGAATTGGGTCTGGAAGCCGCTCGAGAAAAAAAAGATCATCCGTGGGATCGGACAGGCCCGCTGGGAAGGACGATTGGAATCGGTTTCTCGCAATCCTTTGATTCTCCTCGACGGCGCGCACAACGAAGCCGGCGCGGTGGCGCTGGCGAGATACATCACTGATTTTTGCCCTGAGCCGCCCGTCATCGTCTTAGCGATCATGAAGGACAAGGCCATCAAGCGCGTCTCCAGGATTCTTTTCCCTCTGGGCAAAAAAGTTATCCTGACGTCCATCCCTTACCCGCGGGCGGCACCAGCGGAAGAGGTCTCGCGCCTCGCCCGGCCGTTCAGAGACAAAATTATCTTAGAAGCTTCCCTCAAGAAGGCCGTGGACATCGCCCGGGCCGAAGCCGGCCGCCGCGGCACGGTCCTCATCACCGGTTCCCTTTTCCTCGTCGGCGAAGCGAAGAAGATAGGGATCGGCGTTAGCCGCTCAAAAACGCGCTGAATTTCCCCAGCGAGGAAATTCCGCTCTTCTTCGTCCGTGGCTCTCCTCGCCGGGGAAAATGGGCCTGGCTTCGAGCCCCCATTCCGGAGCCTTCTTCTTGAGTTTTTCGCCTAAAAATGCTATTTTTACACATTAAATCATATGACCTGAAATTATATGACCTGAAAGTTATTCGATGCTCCAAATCGACGCAACGGCCTTCATCGTCTTCTTCATCGTCTGGATTCTTTTTTTTGTCCTGTCCCGGGTCTTTTGGAAGCCCATGATCAAAGTCATAAGGGACAGGAATGCCCAGATCGATGGAGACGGAGAGGCCTCACGAAAGACTAGGATTGCCTACGAGCAAGGCCTCCAGGAGATTGACCAGACCTTGAAATCGGCGAGGCTCGCTGCGGAAAAAACGCGGGAGACTCTCGAGGTCGAAGCCTTGAAAGAAAAGTCCCGGCTGCTCACCGAAGCCAGCACTATGGCCACGGGCGAGATCGAAAAGGCCAGGGCTGCGCTCCAGGAGGAAATCTCCCGGCTTAAACAGGAGCTCGAAACAGAAACGGGGCGCTTGGCCGACCAGATTGAAAAGAGGTTGCTGAACTGATGGCGGACAAAAAGACGGCCTTCGCGGTCCTTCTTCTGGTCCCGCTTTTTATTTTCATGACGACCGAGGAAGGGACCTCAGGTTCCGGCTCGAGCAACTTTTTAGGGAAGGTCGTCAACTTTGCCGTTCTTTTCGGCGGATTGACATATATCTTGTATAAGCCCCTGCGAAATTTCCTGGCCAAACGGACCCGGGACATTCGGGCCGCGCTTGACGAGGCCAGGGGTGCCAGGCGCGAGGCGGAGCAGAAGCTCGAGGAAGCGCGGCGGAGGATCGCCACTCTAGAGGACGAAGTGACCGGGATGAAAAGAGAAGCCGAGCGGAAAGGCTTGAAGGAGCAAGCGAAGATCAAAGCCCTGGCCGAGAAGGAAGCCAACAGGATCCGGTCGTTCGCTCAGCAGGAGATCGATCTTCAACTCAAGGCCGGGATCCAGGAGCTCAAAGAATATACGGCGGAGATCGCGGCCTCGCTGGCCGAGGCCCGGATGAAGGACCAGATCACGGAAGAGGGACAATCGAAGCTGATCGACAAATCCATCGAAAGGCTGGCGGAGATTCATGAAGAGCCAAATTCTCGTTAAGCGCTATGCCGAGGGTCTGGCTGCGGCCCTCAAAACCGAAGAGGAATACGCGGCCGTGAGCCGTGAGCTGACTGAGTTCTCGGACATCCTCGAAGAGAACGAAGAACTCCGGCGGGTGCTCGTCCGCCCTTTTTTGACCTCGGACAAAAAAGTGCAGATCGTCAAGGACATTCTGGACAGACAGTCCTATCAGGCCAAAACGCGCCGGCTGCTTCTCCTCCTTTTGCACCACCGGCGGCTGGAGATCCTGTCCCAGATCGTCCGGGCCCTGCCCGCGCTGTGGAACGAACGGCAGGGCGTTGTCGCGCTTGAGGTCCGTTCGGTGGTCCCTCTCAAGGACAGCCAGCGTCGAAAGCTCGAGAAAGAGCTCGAGGCGATAGAGAAAGGCCCGGTCTACTGCACCTATGTCCTCGACCCCGGCATCGTCGGCGGACTTTATGTCAAAAAAGGGAATATGGTCTATGATGTCTCCCTCAAAGGGCAGTTGGAACGGTTAAAGGAAAAAATCAGGGAAAGGTAAACCGTCATGGCCATCAAAGCGGATGAAATCAGCAAGATCATTCAACGGCAGATCGAGGGGTTCGAGACCGAGGCTGATATCAGGGAGATCGGGACGGTCATTTCGGTCGGCGACGGCATCGCCCGCATCCACGGGCTGGATCGCGTCATGTACAACGAGCTGCTCGAGTTCCCCCACGACGTCTTCGGCCTCGCCTTGAACCTGGAGGAAGACAGCGTCGGCGCGGTCCTCCTCGGCGAGAGCCATCTGATCAAGGAAAGCGACATCGTCAAGCGCACCCGCCGGATCATGGAAGTCCCGTCCGGGCCTGCTCTTGTCGGCCGCGTGGTCGACCCTCTCGGCAAGCCGCTCGACGGCAAAGGCCCGATCAAGACCGATATCTACCAGGTTATCGAACGGCTGGCCCCTGGCGTCGTCGATCGGCTCCCCGTCCGCGAGCCCCTCCAGACGGGGATCAAGGCCATCGATGCCATGATCCCCATCGGCCGCGGGCAGCGCGAGCTGATCATCGGCGACCGTCAGACGGGGAAATCGATCATCGTCATGGATACGATCATCAACCAGAAAGACACGGGTGTCATTTGCATATACGTGGCGATCGGCCAAAAGAACTCAACCATCGCTCAATTCATCAAAACCCTTGAGGAATTCGGGGCGATGGACTATTCCATCGTCGTCGCGGCCTCGGCGGGCGACTCTTCGTCGCTCCAGTACTTGGCGCCGTACAGCGGCTGCGCCATGGGCGAATATTTCCGGGACAACGGCCGCCATGCGCTCGTCATCTTCGACGACCTGTCCAAGCACGCCGCCGCCTACCGCGAGATCTCTCTCCTTCTCCGCCGGCCGCCGGGACGGGAAGCCTATCCGGGCGACGTCTTCTATCTCCACTCCCGGCTATTGGAGCGCGCCGCGAAGCTCAATGACGAGCACGGAGGGGGTTCCCTGACGGCTTTGCCCATCATCGAGACCCAGGCCGGCGACGTCTCGGGCTACATCCCCACGAACGTGATTTCGATCACGGACGGCCAGATCTACCTCGAGCACGAGCTGTTCAACGCCGGCATCCGTCCGGCGATCAACGTCGGGATCTCGGTCTCGCGGGTCGGCGGCAATGCCCAGATCAAAGCCATGAAACAGGTCGCCGGCAAACTGCGGGGCGACCTCCAGCAGTACCGCGAGCTGCTGACCTTCGCCCAGTTCGGGACCGAACTGGACAAGATCAGCCAGGCCCAGCTCGACCGCGGCGAGCGCCTGAGCGAAATTCTTAAACAAAACCAGTATGCGCCGCTCCCCGTCGAAAAGCAGATCCTGATCATCTATGCCGGCAACCGCGGCTTCCTGGACCAGTTCAAGGTCAGCCAGATCCGGGCCTACGAGAAGAGGCTCTACGAGTTTTTCGACACAGAACATGGCGAGATTCTGACGAAGCTGCGCGAACGGAAACAGATCGATGTCGCCCTGGACGAGGCCATCGGCTCCGCCCTGACGGAATTCAATAATCGGTTCAAGCAGGAGGCCGCTGCCTGATGCCCACTCTCATCGACCTTCGCCGCCGGATCAAGAGCGTAAAAAATACGCAGCAGATCACCAAGGCGATGAAGACCGTCTCCACGGCCAAGTTCAAGAAAGCCCAGCGCCTGGTCCTCGAAGGCCGGCCCCACTGGCACACCGAGCCGGACCTGTTGGCCCGAATTTCCCGATGGGCGGGGGCGCGCGCCCATCCCCTGTTCAACGTCCGCGACGAAAAAAGGATTCAGGTCATCGTTATTACGTCGGACAAAGGCCTGTGCGGTGCTTTCAACTCGAGCCTCCTGGCCCGGACGATCGAGTTCATCGAGGAGAAAGCACAGCGGTCTCAAGTCAACCTGGTGCTGGTCGGGAAAAAAGCCTCGAATTTCTTCAGGAAATATCCCTATTCCGTTGACCGGGTCTATGCCGGAAAAACGGACAAGCTCGGTGCTTCGGAATTGCGGGAGATCGCCCGACATATGATGCGATTGTACACCTTTCGAGAGACGGACGGAGTTTACGTGGCCTCCAACGAATTCAGGTCGGTGCTCGCGCCTCGCATCACCATCACCAGGCTCCTGCCCATCCTCCTGGACAAAAGCGCCGCCGAGCCGCGCTCCGTGGCGCCGGATTGGGAGCCGGCTGCCCCGGCTATCCTCGAGAGCCTGGTTCCCCGTCACGTCGAGGACCAGCTCTGCCACGCGTTCTTCGAATCCCAGGCCGCGGAGCAGGCGGCGCGGATGATGGCGATGGACAACGCCTCGAAGAACGCCGAAGAGCTGATCACGGACCTCGTTCTCGTCCTGAACAAGATCCGCCAGGCGGGGATCACCAAGGAGCTTCTCGAGATCATGACCGCCGTGGAAGCCTTGAAAAAATAAGGAAAGCCGTAAGAGTGACCCATGAGTGAAGCCGCCCAACAAGAAAGAACCGGAGTGGTCGTTCAGGTCATCGGGCCTGTCGTCGACGTCTCGTTCAAAGGGATGGAGCTCCCCGAGATCTACACCGCCATCCGCATCACAAGCGAAGGGTTCGAATCCCCGCTGCCCGTCGATATCATCGTCGAAGTCGAGCAACATCTCGGCGAGGACGTCGTCCGCTGCGTGTCCATGCACCCGACGGACGGCCTGGCCCGGGGGATGAAGGCCATCGACCTCCGCGGGCCGATCGAGGTGCCGGTCGGGGTGGAAACGCTCGGCCGGGTGATGAATGTCATCGGCGAGCCGGTGGATCACCTGGGGCCCATTCGGGCCAAGAAAAAATACCCGATCCACCGCCCCTCCCCGACGCTCGAGGAGCAAAACACGCGGCTCGAGATGTTCGAGACCGGCATCAAGGTCATCGACCTCATCCAGCCGTTCCTGAAGGGCGGCAAGATCGGCCTGTTCGGCGGCGCCGGCGTCGGCAAGACCGTCATCATCATGGAGCTCATCCATAACGTGGCCAAGAAACACGGGGGATATTCTGTTTTCGCCGGCATCGGCGAGCGGACGCGCGAAGGGAACGACCTCTGGATCGAAATGAAGGAATCAAAGGTCATCGACAAGACAGCGCTCGTCTACGGCCAGATGACCGAGCCGCCCGGCGCGCGCCTGAGAGTCGGGCTGACCGCCCTTTCGGTCGCCGAATATTTCCGTGATGAGATGACCCAGGACATTCTGCTGTTCATCGATAACATCTTCCGTTTCACGCAGGCCGGGTCGGAAGTGTCGGCCCTGCTCGGGCGGATGCCTTCGGCCGTCGGCTACCAACCCAACCTGGCTACGGAACTGGGCGAGCTCGAGGAACGGATCACATCGACCAAGAAAGGCTCGATCACTTCGGTCCAGGCGATCTATGTTCCCGCCGACGATTTCACCGACCCCGCTCCGGCCACGACGTTCTCGCACCTCGATGCTTCGACCAGCCTCTCCCGCGCTCTCACCGAAATGGGTATTTACCCCGCCGTCGATCCGCTGGCATCGTTTTCGCGCATCCTCGACCCGAACATCATCGGCGAGGAG
>JALHTW010000310.1 GCA_022866045.1 Candidatus Aminicenantota bacterium
AGCATGGCGATGATGTCCGCCTGGGCTTCTGGCCGCGCCTTCGAAATTTTTTCTATCCAGCGCGCCGTCGCCGGCTCCCCCGGGATCGAATCCGCGATCTCGAGCGCCCTCTGACGGAAAGAGGCATCGGCCGAATCAACGGCTTCCAGGAGAACGTCGAAGATATCCGCTCCAAGAATCTTGGCCAAAAGCGACAGCGCAGAGGCCCGGACCTGGCTTTCGCCGGCCGCCGTGTAATTTTTGATGAAATCGCGGCAGATCTTTTCCGCCGCGTCCTTTTTCCCCGATTCCCACAGCCTTTGCCCATAGAGCAGATAGAGCGAGGCGGCCTTGGCCCGGTCATAGGGCGATGCCGTCACCGTGATTCTTTCGAGAACGGGTTGGGCAGCGAAGTCGCCGATGTTCGCCAGCGCGGCAAGCGCGGCCCTGCGGAGATCCTCATTGGGCCCGCTGGCGAAGGGCATGATCTTCTTCACCGCCGCCGCGCTTCTCAACTCGCCGAGGGCCTGGACCACATCAACCTTATTCTCAAGCGGAGCGAGATCCAAAGCTTTTATCAGAACGCCTTCCGCTTCGGCCGTCCCGACCGCGACAAGCGCGCGCGCGGCCGGGCCGCATAATTTCGAGTCCTTGAGGAATTTGCCCAGCGGTTTAACGACTTCCCTTTTCCCGGTCAACTGGATCTGGCTGATGAGAAAGGCTTTGACCTCGGTGTTGCGCGGCTCGCCGAGCGCTTTAAGAAGTTCTTTGACGAACATCAGCCGCTCCGTCCAAGCTCCCGGCCTCGTCACATACGCGGCCACCGCATCGACCGCAAATCGCGCCAGGCTGTCATCATCCGTCCCCGGAGCGGCCAGCCGGCGGCAGACATCGCGGAGGCCTTCCCGCCCGAGAGACAGGAGCTCGGCCGCGCAGAGGTCTTTATCCCTGGAATTTTCAGCCGGGAACTTGGCCAGAATAGCCGACACCTTGAAGGCAAGCGTTCCGGCTTCCTGGGCGTAATTACTAAAAGAAAAGAGAAACAAGGCGCTTAATAACAGCGCGAATGCCCTGAACTTAGCTCTTCTTCTTTTCATCATCCTGCTCCAAGATAATCCCTCCTTCTCCTCCCTTAGAAAAAGTGGGTATGGGGGAATATTGTTCTCGTGTCCCATTCCGGCTCACAGATGCCAGGGAGCGCGCATCGGCTCCTGAATCAGCCGGTTGGCTTCTTCATCATTCATGAAACGCTGTCCGAGGGGATCGAACCGGAGAGGCCTCCCCAGCCGCACCGCGATTTTCGCCAGATTGACGACCGTGCAGGACCGGTGGCCATTCTCTTCATTGAGGCTGAACTTCTGCCGCGTCCTGACGGCTTCGGCAAAGTCGGCCAACTGCGGCTCGGGATCGGGAAGCGCGGCCGCCTTCTCTTTGATGTCCGGAATGTCGGACCGGAATCCCCGGTAAAGCTTTCCCGCCGGCCCCTCGATGAACGGCGCGTTCACATCCTTGTTTTCGCCGTCCAGAATGATCTCGCAGCCGTCCTCGTATCTCAGCCGGATGCGGCGCCAGCTCCCGCACGCGTCGGGATGCTGCTGGGGGCAGTCGGCCTCGATCTCGACCGGACTCGTGAAGTCCTTTTCTAAGATATACTGGACGGGGTCGAGGTAATGCATGCCCATATCGCCCAGCCCTCCGCCGTCGTAATCCCAGTAGCCGCGGAACGTCTGATGGACGCGGTGGGGATGATATGGCTTAAAAGGAGCGGGCCCAAGCCAGAAGTCGTAATCCAATTCTTTGGGCACGGTTTGAGGCGGCAGATAAGTTTTTCCGCTCCAGTAGAACTTCCAGTCGAAACCGGTGATCCCGCTGACCGTGACCTTCAGCGGCCATCCCAAAAGCCTGTTTTGGACGATCTTTTTGATCGGCTTCACGGTCGAGCCGAAGCCGTAAAACTGACTCTGGAATCGGAACCAGGTGTTGATCCGGAAGATGCGGCCGTATTTCTGCACGGCATCGACGACCCGCTGCCCTTCGCCGATCGTCCGCGTCATCGGCTTTTCGCACCAGATGTCCTTCCCCGCTTCGGCCGCGGCCACGGACATGAGGGCATGCCAGTGCGGCGGCGTCGCGATATGGACGATGTCGATATCGGACCGGGCCAGGACTTCGCGGAAATCCTTCATACCCTTGACGCCGGGTCCGGCCGTGTCCAGGGCGGTCTTGAGGTGGTTTTCGTCCACATCGCAGACGGCGAGCAGCCGGCCGTCTTCATACCGGATATGTCCCAAACCCATGCCGCCGACGCCGATGATGGCGCGCGTCAGCCGGTCGCTGGGAGACGTATATCCCTGGCCCCCTAGGACATGGCGCGGCACGATCGTGAACGCGGCAGCCGCCGCGAATGTCTGTTTAATGAATTCCCGCCTTCCCAGCCGCTTTCGTCCGGCCATGGCGACCTCCTCTCCAGGCGATGGCGAAACAATATTTGTTAATATCTTAACGTTTTCCCCTCCCGGCAATCAATCAGAATCCTGTGAGACCGTATATCACTTTCAAATGCAAGGCGGACGTGGTCAGGAATCCCGTAAGATAGTAAGCAATTCTTTTTCCCGGGCGCCGCTCGTCGAGCAGGGGTGGCGCGGCGAAGGGGCTCCCCGCCCGCGCGCAGTGGCCTGGCCGCGAGCACGGCCGGGGAAGAGCCGCGACAGGACCCCGCCCGAAATTGGCCTGACACGGGAAAAAGAATTGCTTACCGTGAGACACCGGTGCTTGTCTCAGATTTCTTTTCTCGACATAATTCCTCGGTTATGACAAGCCCGTCACATTCAAGCTTGACCGCGGTTCATCCCTTGATTAGACTAAAAAAGCACAGAATGCGAAAATAGCTGTCTCAATGGAAGCCCGAAATATTTCACAGATTAAGAAAATCGGGGGAGAATCACAAAAAGATGAATCGCACAACTAAATTCATCCTGATCGGCGCCTTGATCCTGGTCGGACTCGGGGCTTTTCTCCTGCTGAACCAAAAGCCGCAGGAAAGCGCTGGATCCGGAGAACCGTCGGTATCCCTGCCGGTTTTTCCTACGCCCAAAGAAATCACCATCCGCAACGTGACGAAAGACGTCGTCACCTACTCGCTCGCGCCGTTAGGCTCGAAGGCCAAGCCTATCGAGAAAAAGCTCGCTGCCGGCGCCATCGACCGCGTTCCGACCGCGCAGACCATGGTCGTCACCTATAAAAAATACGGTCAGGACGTTACCTATTCCTTAAACCCCGGAACGCCGTATTCTTTCCGCAGCGACAGCAGCGGTCAGCTCGATATCTGGGTCGGATCGCACGGCCAGGAGGACGCTGAAGACCTGGCGCCGTTTGTGCCTACCCCCCAGACCGTCGTCGCCAAAATGCTCGAGATGGCCCAGGCGGACAAGGACGACATCATCTATGACATCGGCTGCGGCGACGGCCGGATCGTGATTTTTGCGGCCCAGCAATATGGCGCCCACGGTGTCGGCATCGACATCGACCCGGAGCGGATCAAGGAATCCAAGGCCAACGCGAAAAAGGCCGGCGTGGAAAAGCTCGCCAAGTTCCGACTCGGGGACGCCACGAAGACCGATATTTCGGCGGCGACGATCGTGACGGTCTATCTCCTTCCGGAATCCAACGAGCTGCTTCGCCCCAAGTTTGAGCGCGAGCTCAAGCCGGGAACATTCGTCGTTTCGCACAATTATATCGTTCCCGGCTGGGAGGCTAAGGAAGTCGATTCAGCCACGGTCAAGGACGAGGAGGGAACAGAGCACTCCGTCTACCTGTATAAGCGATGACAGGTTTTGCCCGGACAAGGACCTTCTTCGGCTCCGGCAAAAAAGTCATCAACATCAGGGAGGTCGAGCAAATGAGCAACGTTCAGAGGCCTATCCATTTGACAAAATCAACAAAATCAAATTAGATTTGGAATCGTCAAATGCACAGGTCTGACCCCGCCTCCATTCATCTTTCCGTTGTGGTCCCCGCTTATGATGAAGAAGAACGGATCGGCCAAACCCTGACCTCGATCGCCTCCTATCTCCAAAAGCAGGATTTCTTAAGCGAGGTGATCGTCGTGGACGACGGGAGCCAAGACCGAACCTCCGAACGCGCTGCTCGAGCGCTCCAAGGGATGGACCGGGTCCGCATCATCAAGCTTCCTCAAAACCTCGGCAAGGGGGCGGCCGTGAAAGAAGGTGTTCTCCAGGCTCAAGGCGATTTCGTCCTGTTCTCGGACGCGGACCTCTCCACGCCCATCGAAGAGCTCGAAAAATTTTGGCCCTGGACCGGCCAGGGGTTCGACGTCGTCATCGGCTCCCGGGCGCTTCCCGGAGCCGATATCCAGGTCCGCCAGTTTTTCTTCCGGGAGCTTATGGGCAAGACGTTCAACGTGTTCATCCGCCTTTTCCTCATGAAAGGCATTCCGGACACGCAGTGCGGCTTCAAGCTGTTCAGGAAAGATGTCGCCAAAAACGTATTCCCGCTCGTCGAGATCAAAGGTTTCAGTTTCGACGCAGAAGCCCTGTATCTTTGCCGCCGCCGCGGCTATAACATCAAACAAGTTCCCGTCGTCTGGAGGAATTCTCGGCAAAGCAAGGTCAAGATCATTCGAAGCTCTCTGGGCATGCTTCTGGACCTGTGGAAGATCAAGCGGCTTCACCGGAAAAATTCCTAAAAAGGAAGATCGGATACGTGTTGACGAAGGTCCGCTTGAAAAGGAAGGTTTGAGCGAAAGAAGGGATCAGCCGACTACAAGCCTGGTGAACGGAAAGACATAGGCCTGAAGCAGGATGAGCAGCCCGACGAGCGCCGCGAGCGCCAGGCTGTGGAAGAAGACATAACGGAGGATCTCACCTTCATGCCCGTACCATTTGGTCGCCGTGCTGGCGACGACGATGCTCTGGGCGTCGATCATCTTGCCCATGACGCCTCCCGAACTGTTCGCCGCGGCCATGAGCACGGGACTGACGCCGATCTGTTCGGCCGTGATCCTCTGGAGGCTGCCGAAGAGAACATTTGAGGATGTGTCCGAGCCGGTGAGCGCGACGCCCAGCCACCCGAGCATGGTTCCGAAGAAAGGATAGAGGACGCCGGTGCGGGCGAAGGCCAGTCCCATCGTCGCGTCCAGGCCGGAATAGCGGGCCGTGTAGCCGAGGGCGAGCATCGCCGCCACGGTGAGGAGCGAGTAGCGCACGCGCTTGACGGTCCTCCACCAGGCTGCGGCCATCTCGCGGAGCCTGAATCCCATGATGAGCGCGGACAGGACGGCCGAAATGAGAATGCCCGTGCCGGTGAACGACAGCCAGTTGAACGCAAAAACGGCCCCTTCGGCCGCGGGTTGAGAAACGACCGGCGGCATGCGGTTGATCAGTTTGTCCACGCCCGGGACCGGGATCTTGAACACCGAGATGCCGTCGAGAAATGTTTTGAACTGCGGAATTCCCCAGATAAACACGAGGACGCTGAGGACGAGCCAGGGAACCCAGGCTTTAAAGACAATCGCCCGGCTGTGATCATGCCGCCCTCTCGCCTCGCGGCCGTCTTCGCTTCCGTTCAGACCCCAGATCCTTTTCGGATGCCAGACGCGCAGGAAGACAATGAGAAAGCCCATCGAAACAATCGCCGACAGGACATCTACAAGCCATGGGCCGTGAAGGTTCGAGATCAAAAATTGAGGAACGGCGAAGAAAGCGCCGGCCACAAGGAGCGCCGGCCAGACTTCGAGCATGCCGCCGAAACCGGCGAAGGCCCAGACCAGCCAAAAAGGGACGATAAGCGAAAAGAAAGGAAGCTGCCGTCCGACCATAGCGCTCAAGGCACGGATGTCCAGGCCTGTGACGGCGGCTAGGGCGATGATGGGCGTGCCGAGCGCGCCATACGCCACGGGCGCCGTGTTGGCAATGAGTGATAGCCCGGAGGCCGAGAGCGGACTGAATCCCAGACCTATTAAGATGGCCGCCGTGACAGCGACCGGCGTCCCGAACCCGGCCGCACCCTCGAAGAACGCGCCGAACGAAAAGGCGATGAGCAGAAGCTGAAGCCGGCGGTCCTGGGTGATGCCGGTCAGACTCTCCTGGAGGATCTTGAAATACCCCTTCTCATTCGCCAGCGTGTAGAGAAAAATGACGTTCAGGATGATCCAGCCGATGGGAAACAGCCCGTAGGCCGCGCCGAGTACGGCTACGGTCAAACCCTTGCCGGCCGGCATGCCGAAAACGAAGATCGCGATGGCCAGCGCCGAGCCGAGGCCGAGGACGGCCGCCCAGTGGGCTTTAAGGCGGAGAAAGGCGAGCGTGCCGAGCAGGACGAAGATGGGGAGCGCAGCGAGCAGAGTCGAGAAGAGCCAGTGGCCCACGGGATCGTAGACCTGATTCCACGGCATGCCTGTCTCCTTCCGGGGCATTATATCAAGAAATTAAATAAATATTCGATGATCGTTCCTGATAAATTTTTTTCTTCTCCACCATTTGACCCGACGCGCCTTTCTATGATAAATGGAAGTGGATTTAAAATGAACAAAGTGATGAAGAAAAAACGGATCCTATCCTCAACCAAGGCCGCGCCGTCCGCCGTCCTCAAGCAAAAAAACTGGGAAAGAGAAAAGCGGTACCTGGCGCTTCTCGATAACCTGCCGGTCGGCATCTATCGCACGACGCCGGACGGCACGATCATCGAGGCCAATCCCGCCCTGGCGAAAATGCTGGGATACCGGGAATCCGAATTAAAAAAAATCAACGCCAAAGACCTCTATGTCCAAAAGTCCCAGCGCGAGTCGTTTCGGAAAATGGTGGAAAAAGATCCGTTCACGTCTTTTGAATTCAAGCTCCGGCGGAAAGACGGCCGATCGATCTGGGGACGGGATTACGCCCAAGCAGTCGCCGGCCCGGACGGCCGGATCGCTTATTACGACGGCATCCTGGTCGATATCAGCCGGGCGAAGACCGCCGAAGAGAAATTGAAGAAGGCCCTGACCAAGCTCAAGGAGTCCAACCGGGAGCGGCTGAAGATGATCAACGAGCTCGAGAGCCACTCCGTCACGGACGACCTGACCGGCCTCTATAACCGGCGCGGATTTTTCACGATCGCCAAAGAATATCTGAACATGGCCAGCCGGAACAAGACCAAGATGTTCCTCCTCTTCTTGGACCTGGACCACCTCAAGAACATCAACGACAGCTTCGGCCACCACGTCGGGGACGCCGCGCTCGTCGAATTGGCCAAGATCCTGAAGCGCACGTTCCGCAATTCCGACATCAAGGGCCGCATGGGCGGCGATGAATTCGCCGTTTTCCCGATCGACGCTTCG
>JALHTW010000038.1 GCA_022866045.1 Candidatus Aminicenantota bacterium
CGAGCGGCTCCCCGCGGCAAGCCACGGGGCATCATCGCCGCTCGTTATTTCTTTCCGAGCAGTTCGTCCACCAGGGGCTTGGCGTTATAAATCTTCAGCAGCGCTTCGATGATGCCCCGGCTATGGACCATGACCGACCTGTTCTGTTGGTCGGAATAGACAAACCTTGCCGGCAGCGACTGGATGTTGCCATCGAAGAGCACCCCGGAGAATTCTCCCTTCCGGTTGATGACCGGAGAGCCAGAATTGCCGCCGATCGAATCGCAGGTCGCGATAAAATTGAGCGGAGTGTTGAGTTTGAGCTGAGCCTTATTCTTAATGAAGCTTGGGGAAAGCTCGTAGGGCGGTTTGTTTTTGAACTTCGCAGCCTTGTCATAAAGTCCCCGGAACGTTGTGGCAAAGGGAATTTTCTTGCCGCTCTCCATATAGGTCTTGACGGCGCCGAAGCTGAGCCGCAGCGTGGACGTCGCGTCCGGAGGGATGGACGTGCCCTTGAGCTTGAACAGGGCGCGGGCGATCAAAGCGCCATTCCTGGTCTCGACGGATTCGACCTCGGTCTGGTATTTTTTCCGCAGTCCGCGGGAGATGGGGTCGACGAGGAGGGCCAGCTTGATCATCGGATCGTCGGAGAGATAGACGGCATCGAGCTCGCTGTCGAGATATTTTTTCCGGACTTCAACAGCCCCGAGCTTAGTCCCGGTGACGAGGTCCTTCGCGACGTCTTCGGCGAGCTTGCCGGCGAAGAGCCATTTTACTTCCTGGTAATTTCCGAATTCCTTCTGGAGCTGGATAAGGGAATCGGTCAGGTTGAAAATCTCAAGCTCGTCATAGATCGGGGTCACAGCGAGCATCCGGCGGGAGATCGAGGGGAGAGAAGCATCGCGGTATTCGCGCAAACGTTCGTCGTTGGGTTTGCCTTTTTCCATGGCCAGGCGGACGAGAGTTCGGGCGGTGTTGAAATAGCCCGTGCTGAATCCGGCGCCTCCCTCAAAGAACCGATAGGCTTTGAAAAACGAGGCGAATTTCTTCTGGGCGTCGGCCAGCTCATCCCAGGCCTTGCTGAACTCGTTGTCCAAGGCGGGGTCCTTTTTGACGGCCCCGCGCAAAGCCTGTTCTTCCTTCGCCTTTTTCTCCATGAGCTTCTTGTCGAGGAGGCCGGACTGGTAGCCGATCGTGGCTTTCAGGCTGTTTTCGATGCCGAACAGCGGGCCCTGGGCCTGCCGGGCATATTCGGGTCCGCGGCTGCTGAACTCTTTAAGAAGGGCGCGGCGTCGTTCATAGTTCGAGATCGTGTATGGGTAGCTCACATCGCGGAGGAATTCCATTTGGGCCAAGGTCAAAAGCCGGCCCGTGGAGCCGGGTTGTCCGGAGGCGAATACGAGGTCGCCTTCCTTCACTCCCGCGGTATCCCATTTAAGATAGTGTTTGGAATTCATCGGTTTATCGTTTTCATAGATCCGGAACAGGGAGATGTCCAGGTCATAGCGGGGATAAGTGAAATTATCGGGATCGCCGCCGAAGAAGGCGGCAGCGTATTCAACGGCGAAGACAAGGCGGGCGTCGGTATACACTTTATATTTGTAAAGGTGGAACATGCTTCCGGAGTAAAGGTTGACGACTGTCGAACGCAAACCCGTCTTCTCCGAGCTTTCTTTTTCAAGCGCGGCGATGACTTTGTCCTTGGCGGCGGCGGCCTGGGCGGCAGTCATATCGGATTTCTCGGCGCCGAGCACCTTCGTCGTGACGTCTTCGATCTCCTGGAGAACCATGAGCTCCAGGCCAGCGGCTTTGAGTTCTTCAGCCCGGGTCCGGGCATAAAAACCGGTTTTCATCAAGTCCCGGTCCTTTGTGCTCAGGTTCTGAATGGCCCCCTGGCCGACGTGGTGGTTGGTGAGGACAAGCCCGTCGGGGGAGACGAAAGAGCCCGATGCCCCGCCGAATCGGACAGAGGCGAGCTGCATGTGCTTCAGCCATTCGGTCGTGACATTAAAGTTGTACTTGGCCTTCAGGAGGCTGGACGGCGGCATGTTGAACAGCCACATGCCTTCGTCGGCGTGGATGGGGATAAACAGAGAAAAGACAAGGATAAGACTGAAGATTTTGGCTTTAAGATATCTCATGGCACCTCCTCGGATAAAATTATCCTACCACAATCACGGGGGAAATTGAATAGGATCAGACCTGTGCCCTTGATGTCATTCGGGCTTTCATACTGATAAAGGGAAGGCCCGACCACTATGCAATTCTTTTTCCGGGCGCCGGAAAGTCGAGCAGGGGTGGCGCGGCGAAGGGGCTCCCCGCCCGCGCGCAGCGGCCTGGCGGCGAGCACGGCCGGGGAAGAGCCGCGACAGGACCCCGCCCG
>JALHTW010000311.1 GCA_022866045.1 Candidatus Aminicenantota bacterium
CCGATGGTTTCGATCTTCTGGGAAAACGCACATATCGATGCGAATAGAAAAATCGTTCCCCAAAGGCTTGCGGTAAATATCTTTCTTTTCATTTCACTCGCTCCTCTGAATTTCATTTATAGGAATTTGCTTTTTCGCTCTGCACGAGTTACGCTCCCATTAAGCGTGGAATCGACGCTCCCCATCACGAAAAGAGGATAATCCCGGACGCGGATCGAGTCAAGAACAAGAGATTTTCCACGAAAGAGGCTCTCCGGCCGTATCATCGACGCGGACGAACCGAAAAATCGCCCCGTCTGCCTAAAATATGGTCAACAGCCGAAAGACAGCTTCAAGACTGCTTCTTCGCCAAGGCGTCCTTGATCTGTTTCCGGACGGATTCGTAGCGCGAGATCGAATCCTTGGACTTCGTCAACGATAAGGCCTTTTCGATAGCCGTCAACGCTTCCCCCGGCTTGCCATCCAGGAGGAGGAGCTCAGCCATCGTTGCCCAGGAGTCGGAGTTGTCCTTGGCGAGATCGCAGGCCGAACGCGCGGCTTCGAGGGCCGAATTGAGATTCTTGCCCATCCGCTTCCAGAACATCGCATAATTGGTCAAGGCCCGCGCGTTTCCGGCGATGGATTTCATATACGCCGGTCCGTAGACCTCCTCAGCCCGGTCCGGCCTCCCGGCAGTCAGATAACCAATCGCCGCGGACATCCGATCTGCCCAGGTCAATGACGGCAGGCGGACCGCCGCATCGAGAGCTTCCAAGGCGCTGTCTTTATTCGTATTCTTGCCCAACCAGAACCGAGCGTACTGACAAAGGGCGAGGGGATCATCCTTGATGTGAGGAAGATAGCTGGGACCGAAAACCGAGAATACGGCTTCGGGCCTGTTCGCTTTGTCCAAGGCCGTGACGGCCCGATATTGGTCGGCCCAAGTCCGAGGGCTCTCGCTCGCCGCTTTGACCAGAGCGGGAACGGCACTTTCCAGGTTGCTGTTCCGGTTGACCCAGAAGCTCCCATAGTCGTAGAGAACGGAGTGCTCCCCAGCGTACCGGGCGATGAAATCAGGCCCGAAGACGGCCAGCGCCCGCTCGGGGTAACCGGCCTTGATGAGGGCGCTCGCCGCGGAACTTCGGTAATGAACACTCTCGGGTCTAAGGCGAAGTAACGTTTCCAAAGCGCTTAGGGCGCTTTCAGCGTTCATTTTGCGGGCAAGCCAGAAACTGAAGTATTCATAAAGCTCAGCGGGATCGTTTTCGAGGCTCTTCACGAAGCCGGGGCCGTAAACCTCCAGGGCTTTATCCGGCTTGCCGGGTGGAAAAAGATAGAATCGGGCCGCCGCGCGCCTGAACGAAGCCTCGGCGGGGCGCATGGCGAGCGCTAGAGTGACGGCCGCTTCGGCGTTCTCCAGATTTCTGTTCTTGACGTTCCAGAATTCGGCGTAGTTCATCAGCGCCTCGGCCCAGCTACGAATCTGGGAGGCGATGAATTCGGGCCCGTAAGCGTCTTCGGCCTTGACCGGATCACCCTTCAAGAGCCGAAGTTCGGCTAGGTTCAAGGCGGCGCGGTTCAAATCGTTCTTTTTGAGGACATCGACCGTACTCTCGGCGAATTCGAGTCCCCGATCCAAGGTATTTTTCGCATCCGACTGATCCTGATATCGCTGGACCTGGGCGACATAGCTTTCCAAAACCTCCGGATCATGAGGGCACATGGCAAAGAGCTTGTAAAAAGTCGCCGCGCCCTCTTCATCATTAAGCCGCGTCCCAAGCGCCAGATCCAGGTAGGCATCCTTCGTCAAACGGCCAGAGGGATGATCGCGGACGAATTTCTCAAGATGGTCCGGCTCAATCGTTCCCCAGGTGACCAGAAATGTCCGGGCATACTGATAATCGGCCATCTCACGGCAGGAGACCTCTTCCCCGTTCTCCCGCCTCATCATGATCTTGCTCTCGGGGTCGAGTGACGCCGCTTCCTTGAAGAGAGGGAGGGCTTTTTCCCGCTGCTGGCGAACCTGGTATTTCAG
>JALHTW010000312.1 GCA_022866045.1 Candidatus Aminicenantota bacterium
ATGGAATGTGAGCAAAACAAAGACCCGCCTTCACCGCGCCAGACAGATGTTTCGCCAACAATTTATCAATAACAAATGCAAAGCGTTTGCCGATGATTATTTATGCATCTGCGAGGGGATTTTAGAATTATGAACTGCAAGGAAACAAGAGCTCTTTTTTCGGAATTTTATGACCGCGATCTCAATCAGAAAATCTGCGAGGCGGTGAAAGAACATCTGACGGAATGTCAAGAATGCAAAGAAGAATATAAGAATTTTAGAAAGGGCCTGAAAATTCTAAAAAAGCTTAGATTGCTCGAAGCTCCCCGAAACTATATGGAAAAAACTCAAAGGCACTAGAGGCCGAGCAGAACCTTTCAATACCTGTCTTCATTATGTAATCAAAATTTTCGATGCTTTTAGAGGAGCATCCGGCTGGTTGTTCGCCATTCAAGAAAGAATATAAATTAGCGTCTCAAAAGTTGAAACTTTTCAGGAACTTCTGTCATCTAATCTATATCATAATTCAAATGCTTTTCGATCCAAGAATCCAAGGAAGGAAGAGTCATGCTTTTGGCCGTGTCAATGAGTTTTCAAAGAAAAGAATCAAGAAAGAAATATGCAGAATAAATTATTGTCTGAACTGGAAAAACAGGGGATTGAAGGACAAGTTGTTTCAATTTCTCATCTGGTCCATTTAGAAAACGAAATAGAGGAGAAACACCGACAGGGAATTTTTAACGCGGAACTATATCGGAGATATCTTTCGGGATTCAAATTTAAACCTCCCGAGAGCTTGCCCGGAGCAAAATCTCTCATTATCGCCGCATATCCTCAACCTCAAATCCGCATAATCTTCAACTGGAAAGGAAAATTATATCCGGTCATCATCCCCCCTACCTACCTATATTTCCCAGACAGACGAGTTGAAAAAATCCTTTCTAAGCTCCTTACTCCTCAAGGATATCACATAGCTAAAGCTACGCTGCCTTTAAAGCTTCTCGCTGTAAAAAGCGGGCTCGGTTCCTATGGAAAAAACAACATCTGCTATGTGCCAGGAATGGGAAGCTTTCACCGGCTAATGGCATTTTATTCCGATTTTCCTTGTTCTGAAGATATCTGGGTTGAAGAGAGAGTAATGGAAAGCTGTAAAAAATGCATTGCCTGTCAGCGAAGCTGTCCTACGGGGGCGATCACGCCCGAAAGCTTTCTTCTCCGGGCTGAGCGATGTCTAACCTTTCTCAACGAGGGTCCGAGAGATTTTCCCTCCTGGGTAGATCGCGCTTGGCACCACTGCCTTGTCGGCTGCCTCTATTGTCAAAAGGTTTGCATCGGGAATAATAGCCTATTTGACTGGATCGAAGAGAAAGCAAAATTCTCAGAGCAAGAAACCAAGTTTATTCTGGAGAATCGGCTATTTGAATTGCTCCCTTCCAAAACTCAAAAAAAATTAACCCGGCTTGACCTCGTTGAATACTATAAGATTTTGCCGCGCAACCTGCGTGTTTTATTCGACGCTAAATTGTAAAAATGAGATAAGGACTTTTAGAGTTCAAAAATCTTAAATGACCGTCAATATAAACTGCAGGAAGGAAATAGCAAGAAGGAGTGTTAATTCATGATTTTAAAAAACAAAGTGGCTATTATCACAGGTGCTAAATCTGGGATCGGCTTGGCAACAGCAAGACGTTTTGCTTCCGAAGGAGCCAGGGTAATTCTCTCGGATATTCAAGAAGCTCACAAAGAAACAGAAAAGATTAAGCATAATGGAGGGGAGGCATTCTTCTATCAAGCAGATGTGAGTAAGGCTCAAGAGGTAGCGGCTCTTTTTGAAGAAGTGATAAAAATATTTGGCCGTCTAGACATCCTGGTGAATAATGCGGGAATCGAACTTGCCAAAAGAATACCAGAAACCAGCATTGAAGAATGGGATCATCTCATGGATGTTAATCTGAAGGGTCCCTTTTTATGCTCAAAGGTTGCGATTCCGCTCATGCAGCGCCAAGGAGGTGGAGTCATCGTTAATGTTGCATCGGAGCTGGGCCTGGTTGGCGGATCTGAGATTGCCGCATATTGCGCCTCCAAAGGAGGAGTTGTCCAGTTGACCAGAGCTATGGCTATTGACCATGCTTCGGATCATATCCGAGTGAATTGCGTTTGCTCTGGACCCGTAGAAACTCCTTTGTTGAGAAGAATCCTGGCCGCCTCCAAAGACCCGAAAGAAGAGAGGGCTCATATTTTAGAATCAATACCATTAAAGCGCATTGCAAAGCCAGAAGAGATAGCCAACGTCATTCTGTTTTTAAGCTCGGAAGAGTCGTCTTTTATGACCGGGGCGGCAGTTGCTGTGGATGGTGGTTGGACTGCACGTTAAACTATTTCGCGACTCAAGAGATTATGGAGAGGGATCTCGGAAATTTTAAGAGCGCCAATTGGGTGAAACATTTGACTCAGAAAAAGTATCTGAATATTGGAAAGGGATTTAAAACAAAAGGAGTGCCGCTATGAAAAAAGTGTCCTATGGCCAGATTTTAGCTTTGTCTATTTTATTCATGATTGGTTCTAGTTTATTGGTTATGGCAGAGGCAGTGAGGAAGAAAAATTCTTATGGATATTAATAAAAACATCACTACTCGTTGAAGGGAGAAGGAGGGAAGAGATGTCCGAAGAAAATCCAGATACAGGTTCTGTTTTAGGATCCAATATAGAAATGGACTTTAATCAAACGTACAAGTTCGATGCGGCAGAGCTTTCTCGAAGGGGCGAAAAAATCAAATTCTGTAAAGAGAGAAGAATTACTAATCCGGCGCGGAATTCACGGTGGGAAAAACGGAAATGCAGGCAAAGACAGATTGGAATAGATATTTGTAGGCTCTTTATAGAAGATATCTACAAGGAACGGCCGATCGTGCTCAAAGAGCTTATTGCACAGATTGAGAAAGATATCATTCTGCTTATTCTTGACAAAGTCCAAGGAAACCAAAAAAAGGCAGCTTATGTCCTGGGAATGAAATATACAACATTGTACAGAAAGCTGGGGAAGTATCATATCCGGTTCATAAAGGAGCCTTTTTTGGCCGACTAAGAGTTTTTCGTGCTCGGAAACGGAGGGCAAAATGAAAAAATTCAAGATAGTGCTTAATATCCTGTCGTATGTCGTTCTTTTTATTCTGCTGACCGGTCTGAACCTCATTTTTATCTATCTCATTGAGCTTTTCCATTACCTGGGACGTTTTTTCCCCTATGTATTTGTCGCCTTCTTGCCGGCTCTGCTCCTCGGCCGTCTGAGCCGCCGTTCTTTCAAAAAAGCGCTCGTCCGTGGTGTTCTGCCTTTTCTCACGGCGCTGGCCGTTTATACCATTAGGGTCGGAGCAAGGTCCGGCTGGCTCAGGTTTGGGGGCTGGTTCCTGGATCTCTGGTGGATTATAGCCCTTTACCTGGCGGGGCTTGCCACCTTTATGTACTTCGGCTGGTTCTGCCGTTTCCAGATAAAAATCGTCAGGCGATGGGCCGTTCCTGCCGTATCGATGCTGCTGCTCTTCCTGACAGCCATGCAGGCTTATTCTTTTTTCACCGGCTTGATCCGGAAATTTTCGAGTGTGCCGGATCTCCAGAATAAATCCTATGGAGAGGCGCTTCGAGGTCTGTACGACTGCCTGGAACGAGAATATCCCTATTTTGCCTACAAAAAAATCGACTGGCCGAAAATTAAAGAACAAACCCTTGCCTCTCTGCCAAAGATCAAAACGGACGACGATTTCACCAGGATTGTCATCGGGCTGGTCAATGAACTGCAGGACGGGCATTTGAGAGCGCGCCCCCGAACATGGAAGTCTGACCTCAAGGACAAGGCCTCGTTAGGCGCTAGGTTCGTTCAGATTAATGCGACATTGGCCATCGCCGAAGTCATTCCGAAATCAGGAGCCGCGGAGGCCGGTCTCAAGCCCGGGATGGTGCTTTGCCGGGTCAACGGCCGGCATGTCGGCGAGGTGCTTGCCGGCGTCCCTGATTACGCCATCAATTCCAAAAGCGGCTCGATCAGGGGGGAGCGCCAGGGAGTCCTGCATCGCCTGACCTGGCTGCTGACGCAGGGCCATAACGCCTCAGATCTTATTTCACAAAATACCTATCAAAATCCTGATAACACTATAGGGATTGTCAGACATCCGCGAGCCGCAGATTATAGCAAGCTTCCCGACCATGGAAAACTTGCATCTTTACCTGTCTATGTTCCAAATTCAGAGGAAGGCGGGCAAGTTGATATTAGAAGTGCGGATTTAACGGCTTTGAATCTCAAGGAAAGGCTTTATGACTTGATGCATGCTGATTTTGACAGCAAAACCAGATGGCCCAATACGCTCCCCCAAGCTTTTAAACCTGGGGAACTCATGGAACTCGGCAAAAATCCCGGATTAAAAATCAGAGAGCTTCACAAAAAAGGGATCGCGGGAAGAGGTGTAAGCATGGCCATCATCGATCAGTGCTTACTGGTTGACCATATTGAGTATAAGGATCGTATAAAATTTTATGAAGAAATACATTGCCTGGAAAATGACCACTCCTCCATGCATGGGCCGGCAGTTGCATCAATAGCAATCGGAAAGACAGTGGGTGTCGCGCCGGATTCAAATCTATTTTATATTGCGTCGACCCACAGCATTTCTGATAATCATAATTTTGATTGGGATTTTACATACTTAGCAAAATCTATAGACCGAATACTGGAAATCAACAGAACTTTGCCAAAAAACGACAAGATTAGAGTCATATCTATTGCGGTAGGTTGGAATCCCCAGCAAAAAGGTTACAAGGAAGTTGTAGATTCCGTGAATAGAGCCAAGGTGCAGGGTATATTCGTTGTCTCTTCTTCTCTATTTAAAACCTATAATCGTAAATTCTTTTTTCATGGCCTCGGCCGAAATTCCCTCAAGGATCCCGATAGTTTTGACTCGTATGAGGTAGGTTCCTGGTGGTCCAAAGGATTCTATTCAGGGGAAAGATATTTTCCCATAGATGAAGCGTTGCTAGTGCCGATGGATTCGAGATGTACAGCCAGCCCTACGGGAGTTGAAGATTATGTGTTTTATTCAAATGGAGGCTGGAGCTGGTCAATCCCCTATATTGCTGGATTGTATGCCTTAGCCTGCCAGGTAAAGCCAGATATAACTCCGGACATATTCTGGAAAGAGGCATTAATAACCGGCGAGATTATAGAAGTTGAGAAGGATGGTAAAAAATATAAGCTAGGAAAAATTGCCAACCCTCTGAAACTAATAGAAAATTTGCAAGAAAAGAAATAGCCACTTCTTACAATCAAAGTTTTGACAACTCTTGTTTTTGAAAAGTCTTGGCTGTTATTTTGTCTATTGCGCATATTCATCATATTAGCCAGTTCATCGGCGCTATGGTCAAAGACTTATTTCCGGAGCCGGCGGTCCTTGTGAACGGCCCGTCAGCCATCGATATCGCTCTCCGCACGACGAAAGACGGACGGCCGAGCCTCCACCTGCTCAACCGGAGCAACTTGCCCCTCCCCGACCGCTATAATTTCACGGATTTCATTCCCGCTCTCGGCCCGGTCCAGGTGAAAATGAAGATCGCAGCGAAACCGCAAAAAATCACCCTTGTTCCCGACGATACGCCGGTCACATGGGAATGGAAGGACGGCCGGCTGACGGCGACGATCCCTCGGGTCCACATCCACAGCGTCTTGGTGATTGACTAGAAAAAGCGGGGACGCATCACTTAATTTGCTCTGGCCAGCATTTAAGTTGACAGGTATTGTCTAGTGAGGTCAAATTGTTTCATCAAAATCAAGGAGGGATAAATGAAAAACCTACTTAAGCACAGCAGATAGCCCAGATAGCCGGCCCCCAAAAATTAGATTTCATTTCCCTTCCTGCTGCTTGCTCATTCAAGATAAAAATCTATTTTCCAATTTATCAACTCGAGGTTTCATTCCTAGAAGCGAGGGCTTCTTCCAGGCGGAGAAAAAACTCAGACGCCGATCGTGGACGCCCCATTCGGTCCCTGGCAAAGCAATCGGCAAAAAATGCCTGCCATCGAGTCGGAGAATCCTTAAGGTGCACGTCCAAAGGCGTGAAGCTACCTGCCAAGACTGCACGTCGCCAGTCGTCCGTCGGCGCTCCCAGAAAAGGAAGCATGCCCGTCAAGGCTTCATAAGCGATGACGGACAGGGCCCATAAATCCCAGCCTACATCAGGGCGTTCTCCGAGCAATTGCTCGGGTGACAAATAGGCTATCGTCCCCACCAAAATCCCGGCAGAGGTTTCAAAACCGGTAAGCGTCTCTGCCGCGTCGTTGTGGGAGGTGAAGAGCTTGGCGATGCCGAAGTCCAGCACTTTGACCGTCTCGCCCGGTTTTTCTAAACCCTCCGATCGGGCGAGGAAAATGTTTTCAGGTTTCAGGTCGCGGTGGATAATCTGGCGGCGATGGGCGGCTTCTGCGCCGGCGCATACGCCTCGGAAGATTTCGACCGTACGGGACGGGTCGAGCCTCGTGCGGCGCCTGAGTTCGTCGCGCAAGCTGGAGCCCTCGAGCAACTCCATGACCAGAAAGGCATGCCTCTCCGCTGCGACACCGTAGTCGTGGACGGTTATGACATTAGGGTGGGCGAAACCGGCTGCCGCGCGCGCCTCTATCTGGAAGCGCTTGGCTGCTTCCGCGCTGCCCACCAATTCGTCGCGAATAACCTTCACGGCAACTCGCCGCTCAAGTCCGCTATCTATCGCCTCGTAGACCGTGCCCATGCCGCCTCGTCCCCGGCGCCGCTCCAGGCGATACCGGCCGACGAGCGTGCGCGGCATGCGGATGCGCTCTAAATCAGCTCCATCCTGCTTACACTGCCCCGTGCCCGAGTCGTAACACAGGCCGCACTTTGGGCATTCCTCAAAGATCTCGGCCGCGCTCGCCTGCCCGGGAACCGATCGTTCGAAAAGCAGGGCCAGGCTGGCGGCGATCGTTCCCAGCAACTCCTGGTCCTCACGGGTGTAGGGCTCTTCGGATCTTTTGATGCCGAGCGCCAGTATCGCTTCCGGCGACCCCGGAGCGCTGCTGATGGGAACAAGGAGGTCGATCTTAGCCCTGCGGGCGAAATCGATCTCTTCTCGAGGCAGGCGCTCTTCCAGCCAGCCCGTGTTCGCCATCAAGATTTCCAGAGGCTTTCCCAACACCCGCGACAGCGCGACCAACTTGTTATCCGCAGCCAGGGGAGGAGTGGTCTGGCCCGAAGGGACCGAGGATAGGGTATGATACTGCCGCTCGTTCGGCTCATGCATCATCACCGAAACGAACTCCGGGTGAAGGGCGGCCTCGATGCGCGCCACCACGCGCGGCGACACCCGCTCAAAGCTTTTCGCTTCGCGAATATCCTCAAGGACGCTGCCCAGAATCTGCTGGGCGTTGTACTGTTCTCTGAAAAAACGTTTGTCAAGCTTCTCCATCCAGAGCTTGCGCCGCCGGTAAGAAATAATCGCCAGTCCCACGAGCCCCGCGTAAATCCAGCCGCGCGCCTTGAGGATATCCGCCAGCGGTCGCCGGCTGTTCAGGGTGAGATCCAGGGCGAGGATAACGGCCAGGGCCGGCGCTACTGAAATCAGAGTCCTTCGTGCCAGGGCATACTGCAGTCCCCGGCGTATAATCACCTTGATGTCGAACAACCGATGGCGCAATATCGAATAAGCAAAACAGACGGGGAACAATATGAATATCAGAGCGATGAAAACGTCAGGAAGCTTGGAGAAGAGGAAGCCGGAGACGGCGGACTGCGGCAGGATTCCCATAATCAGCATCCTAAGCAGGCCCGGAAGAACCGCGGCCCCCCCGCCGACCAAAAGCACGCGCAAACGCCTCTTCTCATTGGCATCCTTCAACCGAAAGTAATTCGCCGCAAGTGCCGCAAACGACGCGAGTCCGCAAACCGCTAGGAGAGAGCCTTGGACGTTCTGAACCCATAAGGGCGGAAGCCGGCCATAAGCTTTCTCCGGGCTGTAAACGATCAGGAAGGTGGAATAGAAATTTGCCGGCACAAAGCAGAGCGCCGGCAGCCAGATGATCGCCCACGGCCAGCGCACCCGGAAGAGCGGCCGCGGAAAAAGGACGAAGAACGTCAGGAGGATGGGTCCGAACAAGTAAACGCAGACATTCGGTATCCATAACAGGGCGCCCACGACTCTCGGCAGATCCCTCCAAACCGCGGCAAATCCTGCAGGGAGAGTGGTGAAAAAGAGACCGACCGACAGCATACCCAGGGCCAGTGCCCCCATTCGCGCCAAATAATCATAAGGCCGGCTGAAGGCGATAAGTAAAGCGCAGGCCAGCAGGAAAAGCTCGGCGAGCTTCCAGAGGACAAGGACTCCATTGTTCCAGTTCTGGAAAACATTCACGCGTTCCATCCGGAGCGCTAGATTGAGTCGTTGTCCGCCTCGCTCGATTTCAAAGTGGTAAATCCGGCTAATTTCAAGATTCGGCCTGATCACCCTCAGAAATGAACGGCCTTGGATGGGATGACCGTCTCGGGCCAGAATGATGTCGCCCGGCTTGAAGCCGGCCCGTTCGGCCGCAGAGCCGGGATCCACTTGAGCAACGACAGAGCGCTCTCCCCCCGTCTTTAAGGAAATGCCCAAACCTGCGGGCCCCAAGACATAGCAGTATGTCTGCAAACCGGAATAAATTATAAAAATAGCGGCGAGTAGCCACATCCACCAGGGTGCACGATAAAGGATCTTAAGCGCCACCGGCCCTCCTTTTTCTAATTATATCACGTGTAAAATAAGGATTTAAAGCTTTGGACGGCTCGTATTATCGAGCCTGAAATATCTCCGGCACGAACGGCCTTATTTTTTTCAGCTCTTTCTCCATCTTCGCTTTTTTTTCTTCGATGTCGAAGTGGTTTTGAAGGTTGATCCAGAATTCCGGGGAATTCCCGAAGAATTTTGCAAAGCGCAGTGCCGTATCCACCGAAATGCTCCGCTTACCCTTGATGATTTCGGTTATGCGAAAAATTGGGGACATAGTATTGTGTCCCCCTATGTTGTTCCCCTATGTTGTAAGCATCCGCTTCTGCTCTTTCTTCTCGGCGAAGGTCCGCGGCACATAGACCTTCTCGCCCGTAGCCGGGTCGAGTCCCGTGTGATACATGCAGGTCGAGACGGTCATCGGCGTCGGGGTGAAGATCTGGACGCCCTCGACCGGCTTCTCCCCTTCCCTTTCGAGGCGTTGGATCTCCTCCGCCAGCTCTCTCGCCTCTTTCGGCCCGCTCCCCGGATGGGCGACCATAAAGTAATATTTGAGATGCTGTTTCCGCCCTTTATTGATCTTATGGAACAGCCGGCGGAATTCCTCGAGCGGGGGGAGGTTCTTGTTCATCCGGCGCAGCACCTCGGCCGAGACATGCTCGGGCGCGATCTTGAGCAGCCCCGACAAATGATGCCCGCTCAACTCCTTTAAATATTCCTCGCTTTCCATGGCCAGGTCATAGCGGATGCCGCTCCGGACAAAGATCTTTTTGACGCCGGGGATCCGCCGCGCTTTCCGCATGAGCTCGACGAGGCGGCCGTGGCTGCGGTCGAGCCTCTTGCATCCCAGACATTCTTTCCCGCATCTTTCGGCCGCCGCGCAGTCCATGCCGTACATATTGGCCGTCGGCCCGCCCAGGTCGTCGATATAGCCCTTGAAATCCGGATGCCCGGTCAGGCGGCGGATCTCGTCGAGGATCGATTTTTCGCTCCGCGACACGATCCTGTCCCCCTGATGGAGGGCCAGGGCGCAGAACGAGCAGCGCCCGACGCAGCCGCGGTGGGTGACGACGGAAAACTGGGCCATCTTGAACTCGGGACAATGGGCCGGGA
>JALHTW010000039.1 GCA_022866045.1 Candidatus Aminicenantota bacterium
ACCGGGTCGCCCGGAAAGGATTCGACATAAGCAAGCTGGCCAGGACCGACCAGAGCTGCGGTGCCGGGGGCCGGGCCTAGAGACCGCGGATTGTCTCGAGGAATTTTCGCACTTCGTCGATCGTAACCAATCCATCGCGGTTCGTGTCCATCATCTGAAAGAGGCGCCGTCGCGGGAATTCCTCGGCCGAGAGCTTGCCGTCCTTGTTTGCGTCGAGCCGGTCGAACCATTGTTTGACCTGTTCGGACTGCGGAAGCGCCGCCCGCTGGTTCGCCGTGAGCTGGTTCGGCTTAAGCTTGGCCCGGGGAGTCGGCTGCCATTTCGGCTCGGCCATCTGGGCGCTCCAGGCGTCGAGGAGCGCTTTGAGTCTCTTGACGTCGTTGGGCCGCTCGGATGCGAGGTTCTTGCTCTCTCCTGGGTCGTTCACGACATCGTAAAGCTCGCCTTGAACGGCGCCCGACCAAACAAGCTTCAAATTTCCCTGCCGTATGGCCTTTTGCCGCGGCCCTATACGCCAAAAGAGGGACTCATGGGGAATATCGTTGTTTCGCCGGTCAGGTAGGGGAGGATGTTGACGCCGTCGAGATGCCAAGCGGGATCGATCGCGCTGCCCGCCGCAGCTACGGCCGTCGGATGGATGTCGAGGGAGATGATCGGCCGAGCGTCGACTTTGCCGGCCGGGATCTTCCCCTTCCACTGCATCATGAAAGGAATGCGGATTCCGCCCTCGAGGACTTGTGCCTTGAAGCCGCGGAGCGGCGCGTTGTTCGAGGTTGTCTGCTGGGTCGGACCGCCATTGTCGCCGAGGAAGATGATGAGCGTTCGGTCTTCGAGCTTATTCGCGCGAAGCCTGGCCATGACGTTCCCGACGGCGTCGTCGAGCGCAGACAGCATCGCCGCGTGCGTCCGGCGGAGGTTGTCTTTTATATTCTTGAAACGGGCCAGGTATTTGTCCGTGGCCTCCATAGGAGCGTGGACGGCGTTGAACGGGAGATAGAGGAAAAACGGCTCATTCTTGTGGCGGTCGATGAAAACGACGGCCTCGCGGGCTATGGCCTCGGTCAGATATTCTTTCTCGATAACGGTTTCCGTGCCACGCTGGATGGAGCCGTCATTTATCTGCCGGCTGCAGGGTAAGTAGGAGTGAGCGCCGCCCAAAAAGCCGAAAAACTCGTCGAAGCCCCTCTTCATCGGCTGCCGGTCGGGTTTGAAGCCGAGATGCCACTTTCCAAACATGCCGGTGGCATATCCGATTTTTTTGAGCCGTTCGGCGATCGTCAGCTCGTTCTGCGGAAGGCCGAATTCGGGCAGCGCCTGGTTCATGGGGCCGGGATTGTGTTCAAAGCCGAAGCGCTGTTGATATCTGCCGGTCATAAGTCCCGCCCGCGTCGGCGCGCAGAGCGGGCAGGACACATAGCCATGGGTGAACCGGACGCCATTGCGGCCGATCGAGTCGATATTCGGCGTGGGAATATCCGGACAACCCTGGATGCCGAGATCGGCATAGCCGAGATCGTCGGCCAGGATGAGAATGATATTGGGCTTTAGCTCAGGCTCGCCGGTTTGGGCAGCCGGGGCGATTCGCCAGAAATCGTTGCGGGCGAGAAAAGCGGCGGCCGCGCCTTTGCCGAGGGTGTCAATAAAAATGCGGCGTTTCATGCCTGCTCCTCCTCGGACCGAGATTATTCGATATTATAGACAAAATTTGAACAAAAATATTGGAAGAGACAAGATTTTTTATTAATGAAGGAGTTGAATCCATAAAAGGACGCCTCACGATGCAAAAAAACAAGATTTCTGGAGGAAGAAAGGCGGCGCCGAGAAGATGGCGTCCCCTTATTTTTTATTTTGTGCTAAAATTGCCCCCGCGTGAGGACTTCTATGAACGAAACCTTGCTTCGGAGGCTCCCTTCCGTCGATTCCCTGCTCGGCGATCCTGAAAGCCAAAAGCTGATTGAGCGTTTCGGCCGCGAAGCTTTCCTCAAAATCTGCCGAGCCGTCCTGGATGAGCTTCGGGATGAGATCCTCCACGACAGACTCCCGGCCCTCAGCGATGAATCTCTATCGAGGGAAAAGATTTGCCGCCGGATTGAAGACCGGCTGAATGATAAGTTCTCGTTTGCCCTCCATAAAGCCGTCAATGCCACGGGAATCTTGATGCATTCCGGACTGGGACGAGCCGTGCTGTCTGAAGCGGCCCGGGAGGCCCTCGACGAAGCGTCGCGCGGCTACTGCACTCTGGCCCTGGACCTCGAAACGGGCCGGCGCGGCCAGCGCGATTTTCGCCTCAGCCGCCTGCTCAGCGAATTGACCGGCGCCGAAGCCGCGACCGTCGTCAACAATAACGCCGCCGCTACGGTCCTCGTCCTTCATGCCTTAGCCCAGGGCAAAGAGGTCATCGTTTCGCGAGGACAGCTCGTGGAGATCGGCGGCTCGTTCCGCATGCCCGACGTCATGAGCACGAGCGGCGCGGTCCTGCGCGAGGTCGGGACGACCAATAAGACCCATCTCCGCGATTACGCCGAGGCCATCAATCCCGCCACCGGGGCCATTCTTCGCGTCCATCACAGCAACTACCGGATCGTCGGTTTCACCGCAGAGCCCGAGGTCGAGGAGCTCGTTGAGCTCGGCGACAAGCAGGCCATCCCCGTCATTGACGACCTGGGCAGCGGAGCCCTGGTCGATCTCCAGGAGTTCGGCCTGCAGACCGAGCCGCTGGTCACGCGCAGCGTTAAAGCGGGCGTGGCCGTCGCTTGTTTCAGCGGAGACAAACTCATCGGCGGCCCGCAGTCCGGCCTCATTGTCGGGAAGGCGGACTATGTCAACCGCATCAAGAAAGATCCTCTCGCGCGGGCGTTCCGCTGCGGCAAATTGACCATTGCCGCCATGGAGGCCACACTCAAGCTTTTCCTTGCGCCCGAGTCATTAAAGGAGCGCCATCCTCTCTATCGCATGCTGTCGCTCACTTTGGACGAACTCCAAAAAAGGGCGCGGCGCATGGAGAGAAGCCTGAGGAAGCGCCTGCCGGCCAATATCCATGTTTCCGTCGTGGACGAGGGCTCCCAGGTCGGAAGCGGCTCTGTTCCGGTCGAAACGATCCCGACAAAATGTTTGTCCCTAAGCTCAAGCTCGGCCGGGCCGGATGATTTGGCCAGGGCGCTGCGCCTCCGCAAGCCGCCGATCTTCTCCCGAATCCGCAAGGACGCCGTGCTGTTCGATTTCCGGACCATCCAGCCCGAAGAGGACAAAATCGTTGAAGAGGCCATTTTGCTATCGTTCTTGAAATAAACCATTCTTTGATCATGGAAAAGATCACTCATCTGTCATTGCGAGGAGCGGAGGGACGCGCCAATCTCCAGAATTTATTATGGAGACCGCCGCGACACCGTCGGTGTCTCGCGATGATCGATCAACCTGTGGAATAAGGGAATTTCCTTATGATCGATTACGAAAAACGGAAGCGGATCATGGGCCGCTCGATCAAGCTCGGCCACTGCATCTGCAATCCCAAAGAGCCCTGTCCCTGTAGCCTGTTCAGGCAAAAAAACGTCTGTCTCTGCGCCGGTGAGCGCGAAGATGACGCCGCCGAAGACATCCCGCTGACGCAGTTCGTGGAGAGCGCCGGCTGCGCTTCCAAGATCAGCCAGAACGATTTAAAGGCCGCCCTGACAGGGCTTCCGCGCGTTTTCGATCCCAATGTCCTCGTCAGCGCCGACATGTACGACGACGCGGGCATCTATAAATTGAACGATCGCTTAGCCCTGGTCCAGACCGTGGACGTATTCACTCCGTGCGTTGACGACGCCTACGTCTTCGGCCAGATCGCCGCGGCCAATTCCGTGAGCGACATTTATGCCATGGGCGGAACGCCCTTGACGGCCCTTTCCATCGTCGCCTTTCCCATCGAAAAGCTCAGCCCGCGCCTTATGAACCGGATGCTCCAGGGCGGGATCGACAAGCTTAAGGAAGCCGGGACAGTCGTCATCGGCGGTCACAGCATCAAGGACAAGGAGATCAAGTTCGGCTTCGCCGTGACCGGCATCATTCATCCCCGGAAGATCATCACGAACAATAAGGCGAAGCCGGGCGATTTCCTTATTCTCACGAAGCCGATCGGAACGGGCGCCATTTGTTTCGCCGCGCAGCTCAAGAAAGCATCGCCGTCATGGCTGAAGGAGATCAGCCGGTCCATGGCCGCGCTGAACAAGTCGGCCGCAGAGGTCATGGTCGAAGCCGGCGTGCGCTCGGCGACCGACGTCACGGGGTTCGGCCTCGCCGGCCATCTGAGCGAGATGGCCATCCAGAGCGGAGTCACGGCCGAAGTCTTTGCCGAGGCTGTGCCTATTTTCGACGGAGTTTTGGACTGTTTCCGGAAGGGAATGATCTCCGGCGCCGTCGAACGGAATAGGGAATACGCCTCAAAATTCGTGGAAAAAGGCAAAGACATCGACGACGCGCTCGAGGCGGTCTTTTATGACCCCCAAACATCAGGCGGGCTTCTCATGTGTGTGCCGGCCGCCAAGAGCACCGCCGTTCTCAAGGAGTTGAAGAAAAAAGGCGCAAAAAAAGCCGCCGTCATCGGAAAGATCATCGCCAAGTCCGAAGGCAAAATTGTCCTGAAGAGGAAGCCTTAGGATGTCCGAAAAAGAGCACGTCATCATCGGCACGGCCGGCCACATCGACCACGGCAAAAGCTCCCTGGTCAAAGCCCTGACCGGCACTGATCCCGATACGCTTCCCGAAGAGAAAGAGCGCGGCTTGACCATAGAGCTGGGCTTTGTCTTCATGGACATCCCCGAGTACGAAAAGCAAATCGTCTTCATCGACGTTCCGGGCCACGAAAAATTCGTGAAGACCATGGTCGCCGGGGCGAGCAACGTGGACGCCGTCCTGTTCATCATCGCTGCCGATGAGGGCATCTCGGTCCAGACACGCGAGCATTTCGACATCCTCGAGCTCCTCGGCGTGGGGGAGGGGATCATCGCCCTGACCAAGTCCGATCTCGTCGATGCCGACCGGCTCGAAAGGGTCAGGGCCGAAGTCGGGGCATTTATCCACGACACGTTTCTCGAGAGCGCGCCGGTCATCCCCGTGTCTTCGGTCACGGGCGCCGGCCTCGACGACATCAAAGCGGCCCTCATGGCGGCCGGCCGCCGCGTTCGGAAACGCGACGATTGCGGATACTTCCGCTTGCCCGTCGACCGCATCTTCGTCATCCACGGTTTCGGCACGGTCATTGCCGGCACGGTCCTCTCCGGCGGAATCAAAACGGGCGACAGGATCGAGATTCTTCCTGAGCGGATCGAGGCCAAGGTCCGCGGCATCCAGGTCCATAAAGCGAAGCGCGATATTTCCGGCCTCGGAAAGCGCACCGCGCTCAACCTCCACGACATTGACAAAGAGCTACTGCGCCGCGGCCAGTGCGCTATCATGCCGGGGCTGATCGCGCCGGCGACGCGGATCGACGCCCGCCTCCGGCTCCTTAGACAGGCGCCCAAAGAGCTCAAGATGCGCGACCGTATCCGCCTCCACATCGGCACGGACGAGGTCATCGCCCGCGTGATCCTGCTCGAAAAGGACAAACTCCTTCCCGGCGAATCCATGCTCGCTCAGTTCGTGCTCGAATCGCCGACCGCAGCGTTCTATAAAGACAGGTTTATTATCCGCACCTTCTCGCCCCTCAACACGATCGGCGGCGGGGAGGTTCTCGATATCGCACCGCCGCGCCACAAGCGATTCGACGCCGCGGCCCTAGCCGGCATCCGGAGGTTCGAAGGCTCGCTCGGGGATGCGGTTGAGCAGTTCTTTATGAAGACTCCCGACAAATCCCGGACCGCGGAGGATGCCGCGGTCGGATTATGGACGGACCGCCGGGCCGTCCGGGACGTCATCCAAAAGCTTTTAAATGCCGGCCGGCTGAAAAAGATCCTTTCGGAGAGGGACGAGCGCTATGTCGCTGCCGAGGTGTGGCCGGCGCTGCTCGAGAAGATCCAAGCCGCCGTCAAAAAGTATTTTGCCGCGAATCCGCACCGCCCGTTCATGCCGTTGGCCGACCTCCACTCCCGCCTCGTCCGCGACGCCGATGAGTCGATGTTCAAAGCGGCGGTCGAGGAGTTGATCGCAAACGGGGCGGTCATCCGCAAGGAAGGGGCCCTGACCCTGCCCGGATTCGAAGCCCGGCTTCAGGCCAAGGACCAGGAGCTTGCCGACCGCGTCGAAGCCATCTTCCGGAAAGCGGGCTACGAGCCGCCGCTCGAAGAGGACGTCTGTCGGGAGCTGCGTCTTCCGCTCAACCAGTTCCGCAAAATTCTTGGAACGCTCATTAAGCAGGGCAGGCTGGTGCGCCTCGATCCGAAAGTGACTTATCACCATGATGCTTTCGAGAAAGCCAGGGCATCGATCTTGGAATATTTACGGCTGCGCCGGACGATCACCATATCAGAAACCAAGGACATCCTCCGTGTCTCTCGGAAATACGCTTGCGCCGTCCTCGAATTTCTGGATAAAACGCAAATCACCCGGAGAAACGGGGATGTTCATGTGATAAAATAGTGCGGCCGGGAGGGCATGGGGCCTGGTGGCTCCTCTGGACTTCAAATCCA
>JALHTW010000313.1 GCA_022866045.1 Candidatus Aminicenantota bacterium
AGGGGGACACGATACCCTGTCCCTGTTTGGTCGGTAGCGCCCCATCGGTAGCGCCCCAAAGGACGATACCGTTGAAAACCGCCAGCGCCAGGGATAGGGAATCATGTCCCCGAAAGTGATATACGGTCAGCAGGAGAGCCTCTTGACTTGGCCAGCCCCCCATTCTATCCTGTGCCCTCGTCTTTGAGGAGGACCTCAGGAGGTCGAACATGATTTCTCTTCGCGATAAGGTCGTTTTCATCACCGGCGCAAGCTCCGGCATCGGTCGAGCCTGCGCCCGCGCATTTGCCCGCGAAGGGGCAAAGATTCTCATGGCCGCCCGCCGGCTGGACCGTTTGAAAAAGCTCGCCGCGGAGCTCGGGGCGGATTACGGGATTTCCTCCCATTTTTTCGACCTCGATGTCCGTGACCGGGCCGCTGTCGAGCGCGCCGTGGCCGGCCTCGCCCCTGAATGGGAGACGATCGAGATCCTGGTCAATAATGCCGGCCTGAGCCGGGGCCTGGATAAGCTGCACGAGGGAAAGCTCGACGATTGGGAAGAGATGATCGACACGAACGTGAAAGGACTCCTCTATGTGAGCCGGGCGGTCATCCCCGGAATGGTCAAGCGCGGCCGCGGTCACATCATCAACATCGGCTCTATCGCCGGCCACGAGGTCTACCCCGGCGGCAACGTCTATTGCGCCACGAAATTCGCCGTGAAGGCCCTCTCAAAAGGTCTCCGACTGGACCTTTCAGGCACTCCTTTGCGCGTAAGCGAGGTGGATCCCGGCCTGGTCGAAACGGAATTCAGCTTCGTCCGGTTCCCAGGAGATAAGGAGCGGGCTGCCAAGACCTATCACGGTTTCAAGCCGCTCGCCCCCGATGATGTTGCCGAGGCCGTCGTCTTCTGCTCCACACGTCCCCCGCACGTCAATGTCAGCGAGATCATCGTCATGCCCCAGGCGCAGGCCTCGTCGACGCTCGTCCACAGGACTTAGGGAAGAATCCTACAGCTCGCCGTCGGTCTCTTTATCGAGGCGGTGGAAGAAATCAACCATATATTTATGCCGCTCTGCGGCGATCCGTTTTCCTTCCCTGGTGAACATCCTGTCCTTGACCCAGCGCAGCTTCACCATGTATTCCCTGAACGCCGTATCCTCCCTGGTGTAGGGCATGGTTTTCGAGATGTCGCTGTCCTTGTTGTGCAGCCGGGCGCCGACCTCTCCGGCAAATAGGAACGCTCGTCCGATGCCGACGGCGCCGATGGAATCCAGTTTATCCGCATCGAACAGGACCTTGGCTTCCTTTGTCGCGGGGACGGCCTTTTTCCGGAACCGGTGGGTTTCGATGCAGGGAATGACCCGGCCGATCTTTTCTTCCGGGACGCCGTGCGCCTCCAGGATCTTCCGGGCGAGGGCCGCTCCGGCTTCCGAATGACAGATCCTTCCGTTCGTCCTGTCCTCTTCGGACCGCCCGATATCGTGCAGGACTGCGGCGAGCTTCAAGATCTCGAGGTCCGCTTTTTCTTTTTTTCCGATCCGCAAACACAGGCTCAGGACCCGTTCGATGTGGTCCCAGTCATGGCTTCCCCGGGCGCTCCGAAAAAATTTCTTAGCTTCTTTTTTGATCCGTTCGCCGAGCTCTTTGGGAAAAGATTTTTTTTGTGGAGAAGGAATTTTTTTTGAGCGCAATTGTCTTCTCTTTCGAAATCTCAGCCGACTTCATTATATAATGAGCCTGAATAAATTTCATGCAGACATGAGAAATAGCAAGCAATTCTTTTTCCGGTGTCAGGCCAATTTCGGGCGGGGTCCTGTCGCGGCTCTTCCCCGGCCGTGCTCGCCGCCAGGCCGCTGCGCGCGGGCGGGGAGCCCCTTCGC
>JALHTW010000314.1 GCA_022866045.1 Candidatus Aminicenantota bacterium
CACGATGCCCGGATGCAGTGGTGGCGCGATGCCCGGTTCGGCCTCTTCATTCATTGGGGCCTTTATGCCATCCCGGCCGGAGAGTGGAAAGGGAAGACGAATTATGGCGAATGGATTCGCCACTCGGCGCAGATCCCGATCGATGTTTACGACAGATTCGTCGGGCAATTTAATCCCGTCAAGTTCCATGCCGACGAATGGGTGAGCCTGGCCAAGGACGCGGGCATGAAGTACATCGTCATCACCTCCAAGCACCACGACGGCTTCTGCCTCTTTGACTCGAAAAACACCGACTTCGACGTGATGTCCACGCCGTTTAAGCGCGATATCTTGAAGGAATTGTCCGAGGCCTGCCGGAAGCAGGGGATCAGGCTGTGCTTCTATCATTCGATCATGGATTGGCATCATCCCGATTACCTGCCGCGCCGCGACTGGGAGAAGGACCGCTCCGCGGCAGGAGCGGTTTTCGACCGCTATGTCCTGTACATGAAGAACCAGCTCAGAGAGCTGCTTACGAATTATGGCCCCCTCGGCGTGCTCTGGTTCGACGGCGAGTGGGAAAGCACCTGGAACGAGAAATACGGCCGCGACCTCTATCAATACGTCCGGAGCTTCCAGCCGGACATCATCATCAATAACCGCGTCGGCGCCAGCCGGTCGGGCATGGAAGGTTTTTCGCAGGGCAAGGAATCGGCCGGAGATTTCGGGACGCCCGAGCAGCAGATCCCGGCCACGGGGCTTCCCGGTGTGGACTGGGAAACCTGCATGACCATGAACGATAACTGGGGCTACAACAGCCATGATAAAAACTGGAAGTCGGCGAAAGACCTCATCCGAATGCTGGCCGATATCGCCTCGAAAGGCGGAAATTACCTGCTCAATATCGGGCCGACTTCCGAAGGAGTGTTCCCTCCGGAGAGCGTCGAGCGGCTTCGCGAGATCGGCCAATGGATGAAAACGAATAGCGAATCGATCACCGCGACGCAGGCCAGCCCTTTTAAAAAGCTGGAATGGGGGAGATCGACGCAAAAAGCGATCGGCGGAGGAACGCGGCTTTACCTCCACGTCTTCAATTGGCCGGCCGATGGAAAGCTCATCGTGCCGGGAATTTTTAACAAGGCCAAGCTGGCGTATCTCGCTGCGGATTCGAAAAAAGCGGCTCTCAAAGTCAGCCGGAAAGAAGATTCCCTGGTGCTCGAAGTCCCGAAACAAGCCCCTGATCCTGCCGACAGCGTTGTCATCCTCGACGTCGAGGGGAAACCGGATGTCAACGATCCCCCGGAGATCAAGTCCGAGTTCGATATCTTTACCGAGGCTCTCGATGTGACCATAGCCTCGGACCGCGAGAACATCGAGGTCCGTTACACCCTTGACGGCTCGGCGCCTTTGATCTCTTCGCCGCTCGTCAAAGGCCCCCTCCGTCTGACTGAAACAGCCGTCGTATCGGCCCGCTGCTTCCGGGACGGCAAACCCGTGAGCGGCGCGGCCCAGGCCAAGTTCGCCAAGGTCAAGCCGCGGCCGGCGGAACAAGGCTTCGTCGTTAAGCCCGGGATATTGGTTAACTATTACGAGGGCGAATGGGACAAGGTCCCCGATTTTTCGAAGCTCAAGCCGATCAATGACGGAGCCTGCTCCGTTCTCGATCTCTCCTCCAAAAAAAGAAAGGAGTATTACGGGTTCGAATTCGCGGGCTATATCAAGGTTCCCAAGGACGGAGTATACGCGTTCTTTGTCGAATCCGATGATGGCAGCAAAATGAATATCGGCGATGTCCTTGTCGTGGACAACGACGGCCTGCACGGCATGACAGAAAAACGCGGGCTGATCGCTCTGGCCTCGGGTCTGCATCCCATCCGGGTCGGCTATTTCAATAAGACCGGCGGCGAGGGTTTGACCGTTTCCTACCAGGGTCCGGGCATCGCGAAGCAGCCTCTTCCCGAGGCCGCTCTCTTTCATAAATAGGAATGAATTTAAGAAAAACCGTCTCGGAAAGAGCAGAGAAATGCGGAAATTGGGGCGGGCCGCCATGTTGAAAAATCACTCGTTCTTCCGTATGATGCAACCATGATATCCCGGGAGCGGGTGCTCGCGGCCTTTGAGCATCGGGAGCCGGACCGCGTGCCCGCCTGGATGGGGGCTTCACCTGAGTTCCGGGACTTGGCCAGACATTATCTCGCCCTGACCACGGATGAAGAGCTTTCTCTTCATATCGGAGACGACTTTCGCCGCGTTTACGCAAAATATTCGGGACCGCCTTACCGTTCGCCCGATTCGCATTTCACCCGTCCAGGCGCGATCTGCCGCACGCCGTTCGGCGTCGAACGCCACGGCTACGGCTTCGGCCAGCCGCTCAGCCATCCCTTAAAAGACGCCCAGACGCCCCCTGATCTGGACAAATTCCCCTGGCCCGATCCCGTCTGGATGGATGTTGCCGAGATCCGGACGAATGGGCTTAAGTGGAACGGCCGCTATGCCATCCTGGGAGGCGACTGGTCGCCCTTCTTCCATGACGCCATCGACCTCCTCGGCATGGAAAAATTCATGATGGCCATGTACGACAACCCTGCCCTCGTGGACGCTGTGCTCGGCCGTATTGTGGATTATTATTTCCAGACGAGCTCGCGGATCTTTGCGGCGGCGGCCGGCGTCATCGATATCTTTTTCATCGGGAACGACTTCGGCACGCAGAACGGTCCGGTCGTCGGGGAGAAACTCTTCCGGCGGTTCTTCCTTCCTCATCTAAAGCGCCTTGTGGACCTCGGCCATGATTTCGGCCTCAAGGTCATGCTCCACTGCTGCGGCGGCTTCTTCCCCCTCATTCCCCCCCTGATCGAAATCGGATTGGACGCGCTCCAGTCCCTCCAACCGGACGCGCGGGACATGGAGCCGGCCAAATTGAAGAAGGCATTCGCCGGCCGGATCGTCCTCAACGGATGCATCGACACGCATCATCTCTTGATCAAGGGAACGCCCGGTCTTATCCGGGCCAAAACCCGCGAAGTCCTCGAGATCATGAAGCCTGGAGGCGGCTATATCGCCTCACCCAGCCACGACTATCTGCTTCCGGAGACTCCGGTCGAAAACGTTCTCGCTTTCTACGAGACCGTTCGCGAGTTCGGCCGATACTAAAGACAAGGCCAATGTCTAAAAAAATGTCATGGCGAGGCATCGAAGATGCCGTTCGGCTGCGGCGAGATCCAGACGCTGAAGCGGCCATCGCTATTGCCTGGGGCCCAGACTGGCCGGTCGCAGTCAAGATCCCCAACGCCCGGCCCGCGGAGAATTTCGGGGGAAAGGAGAAATAGATGAGGCTATCCAAGCTTGGCAAATATGCGGCTTTTGCGGCGGGAACTGTCGGCGTCTTTTTCACCCTGGGGCGGCTGTTCAGCCAGCCCAAAGCCCAAGTCCAGCGCTTCGGCGCGGTCATCGGCATTAAGCCCGAGACGATCGAATACTACAAAAAGCTCCATGCCGCGGTCTGGCCCGGCGTCCTCAAAAGGATCAAGGAATGCAACATCCGAAACTATTCGATCTATTTGAAGGAAGTTGAGAAAGGCAAGTTCTATCTTTTCTCCTATTTTGAGTACACCGGTCATGATTACCAGGCCGACATGGCCAAGATGGCCGCCGACCCGACCACGCAGAAATGGTGGAAGGAGACCGATCCCTGCCAAATTCCCATCCCGACGCGCGGCCCAAGGGAGTTCTGGGGCACGATGGAAGAAGTCTTCCATTTGGATTGATGAGGGAGAGGGAAGCCGGGAATGGAACATAAGGTCCTTCTGAACATGGCCTGGCCCGACTTCCCGGTTATGAAGGGAGGTTAGCGGGCCTATGAAGATCTTCACCAAAAAAAGGATTTGGCTGGGAATGGCCGTCGTTATTCTGGCGGCCATCGTCTTTTTCGGCTATACGAACCGGGAATACGTGCTGCAGCTTCCCATCGGCTGCGGCGCCAAGGCGAAGCTCCTCTGCTCGGGCATTTTCGAGTCAGGGAGGGAAGAGGCTTCGGTCTTGAATGAGGATGTCGCCTTCCATCCTCTCTTTAAGATGCTCAAGCCCAAGATCGATTACAAAGAAAAGAGCGTGACAGTTTCCCTTTGGAATTTGGGCTTATTTAAAAAGAAGGCCATCTATCATGACCGATTGGGCGCCATTCTCCTCTCGGGTGTCTCCGAGGAGACGATCCGAGGCTGGAACGTGAACATCCCGGCGCCCGAGCCGTCGAACCCGGAATCCGTTCCCTGGCCCACGGGCGACCTTATGCCGAATGATCCTCTCCCTTCCAATGTCGATAAGGCCAAGCTCGCGGCCGCACTGGACAAGGTCTTTTCTGAGCCGAACCCGAATCATCTCCGCCGCACCAGGGTCGCCCTCGTCGTTTACGATGGCCGCATCGTCGCCGAGCGCACCGCGCCGGGTTTCGCAAAAGACACGCGGCTCATCAGCTGGTCGATGGCCAAGAGCGTCACGAGCGCCCTCGTCGGGATTCTCGTCGGACAGGGCAGGCTGAACATCAAAGACCCGGCGCCCGTTCCCGAATGGCAATCGGCGGGAGACCCGAGGAAAGCGATCACGACCGACCAACTCCTGAGGATGAGCGGCGGCCTCGAATGGTATGAGGCTTATGCCGAACATCCCGTCTCCGACGTGAACAGGATGCTCTTTCTCAAACCCGACATGGCCGCGTTCGCCGCGCGGAAACCGCTCGTATCCCCGCCCGATACGAAATGGAAATATTCTACGGGGACGACGATGATCGTCAACAGGATCATCCGGCAGGTGATCGGGAATCAGGACGAATACTGGGCTTTTCCTCGCAAGGAGCTTTTCAACAAGATCGGGATGCGGGGCGCGTTGCTCGACTCCGATGCTTCGGGGACTTTTGCCGGCGGCTCCAGCCTCTATGCCGCGGCCCGGGATTATGCCCGGTTCGGCCTTCTCTACCAAAATGACGGCGTCTGGCAAGGGCAGAGGATTCTCCCTGAAGGCTGGGTGGCCTACACCGCGACGCCGACACCGACGTTGAAACGGGGCGAATACGGCGCCCAGTTCTGGCTGAACAGATCGAGGCCGGATGATCCGGCGAAAAGGCCTTATCCCAAACTGCCCGAGGACATGATCACGGCCGAAGGATATCAGGGGCAGATGCTCGCCATCTTCCCCTCGCGGAAACTTGTCATCGTCCGGCTGGGAATGACGTTCGATAACGGCTGGGGTTTAGCCGACTTTTTAGAAGACGTCTTAAGCGCGTTTAATCAATAATAAATCTTCCCCTTCCCTTTTTTGAAAGAGGGAGAGAGGGGATGATTAAGCTTTCTTCGGAATGGGCAGGACTCCCGCCATCTCTCCGATCACGTTGATCAATTCCGTGTTGGCCGGCACGATGATCTTGGCATTTGTGGCCAAGGATTTCTCCACGGTCTCCAGCCTTCTCAATAATTGGGCATTGCCGATGAAATACTGATTAGCCGCTTCATTGACCAGCTTGATGGCCTGCGCCTCGCCTTCGGCTTCGAGGATCCGGGCCATGCGGATACCTTCGGCCTTCTTGATCTCCGCGCGCCGCGCACCGTCGGCCATGGTCTCCGTGGCCGTCGCGAAATCTATGGCCGCGATCTTCTCGTTCTCGGCCTTGACGACCTTGTTCATGGTTTCTTGGACGTCTTTCGGCGGGTCGATCTCTTTAAGCTCCGTCCGGACGATATCGATGCCCCAGCTCTTGGTCTCTTCCCGCAGGGTCTTCTGGAGCTCGGAGTTGATCTTGCCCCGCTCGCTGTTGGCCGACTTCAGGGTCAGCGTCCCGATGATGTTGCGGAGTGTCGTCCGGGCCAGGTTCACGATCTGCCACTGGTAGTTATAGACGTTGTACTGGCTGTTTTTGACGCTCACCTCATCCTCTTTGACCTTGAAATAGACCTGGGCGTCCACCCGGGCGTTCAAGTTGTCGTTGGTGATGATCTCCTGCGGCTGGGCGTCCACCATCACTTCGGTGATGTTAATCTGGAAGATCCGGTCGATGACCGGAATGATCCAGTTGAAACCGAAGTGGGCGAATCTTTTGTATTTTCCCAGGCGTTCGACCAGGCCGCGGTGCGTGGGCCGGACGATCCGGATGCCGCTGAAGAAGAGAATCAAGACGATGACGGCGATGACTATTCCAATGTTTGTGGCCATGAGACCCTCCTTTTCTTGGACCTCTAATATTTCTCTCGAATTATTTTATCGCGAATGCCATGGATATTCAATATCCCGGATCCCTGCTGCCCGCCTTGACTTTCCACCCAGGGCGTTTTATATATCTCGTGAATTGAAAAAAAACTCTTCCTCTTCGTTGTCGGGCGGGTGCGGACGGTGAAAGGAAAACGGTCATGACCTCCAAGGATCGGATGATGCTGGCGATCCATAAAGAGAAGCCGGACCGCCTGCCGGTATCGATCCATCAATGGCAGAAATATCACCTCGATACGATCATGGGCGGAAGAAGCGATCTCCAGGCTTTTCAAGAAGTCGGGATGGACGCTCAGATCCAGTATTTCGAGTCCATGGCTCAGTTCTGGCTGACGGACGCGGATTTCGCCAAATTGAATACGTCAACCTGGAAGGACGAAGCGATGATCATCGGCCACGATCCCGACCATCGCCTCGTCCATCATACGATCCATACGCCCGAAGGCGATCTGACCTATAAGACCGAGGGCGACCGGAAGACGACCTGGATCAGGGAGTATCTCGTCAAGGGCGATGAGGACATCTATCTCATTAAGAAATATATGCCCGTGCCGCGCCTGGACCTCAAGCTTGTGGCTAAAGCTTATGATGAGGTTGGGGACAAAGGCATTCTGCGCGGGTTCGTCTGGGGCGATCAGGCCGGCTGTTGGCAGCACGCCGCCTGCCTCTACAACATCCATGACCTCATCATGGCCACGTTCGACAAGCCCGCCTGGGTTCATGAATTCTTGCGTATCCTTCTCGACAAGAAGATGCAGTTCATCGAATCGATGAAAGGCGCCAAGCTTGACCTCATCGAAACGGGCGGCGGGTCAGCGTCCTCGACGCTCATTTCGCCCAAACTGCATAGAGAATTCTGCCTGCCCTACGACCGCGTTATGAACGATGCCCTCCATGATCTCGGCTTCAAGATCACATATCACACGTGCGGAGGAACGCTGGGCATCGAGGAGATGATCGTCGAAAACGGCGCGGATGTCTCTGAAACGCTGGCCCCGCCAAGCATCGGCGGCAACCAGGAGCCGTGGGAATTCAAGAAGAAAGTCGGGAGCCGGCTGGCGATGATCGGGGGGATCGACCAGCACAATACCCTGACGCTCGGGTCGAAAGACGAGATCCGGCGGGCCGTATCTCAACTCTTCGAGACCGTGGGATACGAGGGCGGATATATCTGCTCGGCCTCCGATCATTTCTTCGAAACGCCGGTCGAGAACCTCATCATCATGGCCGAGGCGGCCAAGGAATGTGTTTATTAACCTGAATTATTCACCTGAACTATTCATAAATTGCGTCGTTTCCTCGAGAAGAGAATTCGTAGATGGCGCCGAATTCAAGACGAGGGGGACACGATCCCAAATTCCGGAGAATTTGGGTCATGTCCCCGAATTCGACGCCCGTCTGAAAATTCACGACCGGGAGAGATAACGTGATTCATGAATAATTCAAGTTAGTATTGGGAACAAGTTCTTGGCCGCATGGAAATCCGGAGTGGATTTAACGGTAAGATTCATCATCTTTAGGATGAAATCGATATCGAAAACAGCTTCACGTCATAACGTTCGCGGATCTTCTCTTTTTATGTATAGACGTCCGCGCCTCTTGGAATTCTCTCATTTGCTTTAAAGGCAAGAATCTGATAATTAGGTAGAAGAATGTCGAGGGCGGTCAAAAAAAGATTTCTTCAATTCGTATTTATTCTTCTTGCCTTCGCCTCGCTCTTCGCCCAGGAGACAGAGTTCGCGGTTATCAGCG
>JALHTW010000315.1 GCA_022866045.1 Candidatus Aminicenantota bacterium
ACACGAATGCTGGTGGGTGTAGAGCCGTTCGTAGCCTTTTTCCCGGAGCGCCTTGACGAGGGACGGGTGAACCTCCTTCGGATAATCGACGTAACTTCCTTCTTGGGCGGGGAGGTGCTTGATGGCCCGGAGGGAATCGGCTTCGATGCTGATCTTCCGGAGCAACTCCAGGGATTTGAGGAGATTCTCTTGTCGGCCCATGATGCATGATTAATCCTAGCCGAAAAATTAATTAGGGTCAAACTTCTTCTGAACTCACAGATTCAGGTTAAAATTGCGAAACCTAAATGAGCCGATCGTGTCTCTCTTATGTTACATGCTCGGCAAACCCGGCCCTGGGCTTATTTTGAAACGCCGAAATTGCAGGTGAAACCTATCCAAGGGACGAAATGAAATCCTGAACCTCCTTTGTCGAGCAGGGATGGTCTCGCTGTCGATATAAGAATAACCGCCCGAGACGACAAAGTTGTCAAGAAGTTGTTAAGAAATTGTAAAAAATATGTCACGTAATTGCCGGAGCGAGTCTAAAAAATAGAATCTTTATTATCTCTTGAGCTATAATAGTAAGTTATGCTCGACGAAATTGTCGTGAAGAAGGCGGCCCAGCACAATTTGAAGCGGATCGACGTCCGTCTTCCCCGGAACAAGCTTATCGTCGTCACCGGGCCGAGCGGGTCCGGGAAATCGTCGCTTGCCTTCGACACGCTCTTTGCCGAGGGCCAGCGCCGCTACATCAAGTGCATGTCGGCCTACGCCCGCCAGTACATGGAGATGATGGAAAAGCCCGAGGTCGAGTCGATCGAAGGCATCTCGCCGGCCATCTCCATCGACCAGAAGACGATCTCCTCCAACCCCCGCTCGACGGTCGGCACGGTGACAGAGATCTACGACCTCTTCAGGCTCATGTTTGCTCGGGTCGGAGTTCCCCACTGCCCGGGTTGCGGCCGCCAGGTCAGCTCCCAGACCGCGGAGCAGATCGTCGGCCGGATTTCCGAATCCGCCTTCCAGGAAAAGGTGAAGATCCTAGCCCCGGTCATCAAAGGCCGCAAAGGCGAATATCATAAGCTTTTCGACAGGCTGCTCAGAAAAGGGTTCGTCGAGATCCGTGTCGATGGCAGATTCCGCGACCTCGATGGGCCCATCGTCCTCGAAAAAATGAAGAAACATACGGCCGAAGTCCTGATCGATGACATCCGCGTCTCACCCTATTCCGAAAAGAGGCTCAAGGAAGCCGTGGGACGGGCGCTTGAAATCGCCGAAGGCGAGGTTCTCCTCCTTCGGGAGGACGGGCGGGAGACGTATTATTCGCTCAAACTCCTCTGCCCCTACTGCGACATCAGCATTCCCGAGTTTGAGCCGCGAAATTTTTCCTTCAACAGCCCCTACGGCGCCTGCCCGGGCTGCCATGGGCTCGGCTTCCAGACCGTGACCGACGAATGGGGCGATGTCGAGCTTACCGAGGACATCTGTCCCCAGTGTCAAGGAAGCCGCCTCAAGCCCGAAAGCCTGTCCGTCAGGATTGGCGGAAAGAACATCTCCGAGTTGAGCTCGATTCCCGTGAGCCGGCTGATCGGAAACATTGCGGCTTTTCAACACACGGGAGCGCGGGAGATCATCGCTTCGAAGATCCAAAAGGAAATCCTGACCCGGCTCTCGGTCATGACCGAGCTCGGACTCGCCTATCTCCACCTCAACCGGACGACGGGTTCGCTCTCGGGAGGCGAAGCGCAGCGGGTCCGTCTCGCCGCCCAGGTCGGGGCGCGCCTGCGCGGCATTCTCTACGTTCTCGACGAACCGACGATCGGCCTTCACCAGCGCGACAACGGCCGCCTGATCTCGCTCCTCCGCAAGATCCGCGACGACGGCAATTCCGTTCTCGTCGTCGAGCACGACGAGCAGACCATCCGCGCCGCGGATTTCATCCTGGATCTGGGGCCGGGTGCGGGCGAGCAGGGCGGATTTGTCGTCGCCGAGGGGCCGCTGGCCAAGGTCCTTGAGTCGTCCGATTCCCTGACGGCCAAATACCTGCGCAGAGAGACAGAGATCGCCCTCCCGCCGGAGCGACGAGAGCCCGCCGGCTGGCTGACCGTCCTCAAAGCCCGGGAGCATAATCTCAAAGATATCGATGTCCGTATCCCGCTAGGCTGCATGACGGCCGTCACGGGCGTTTCGGGTTCCGGCAAGAGCACGCTCGTCTACGATATCATTTTCCGGAGCCTCCAGAGCCTCCTTTACTGCGCGAAAATCCGGGTCGGCGAGCACGAAGCCATCGAAGGCGCGGACAGGATCGACAAGGTCACCAGCGTCGACCAGAAGCCGATCGGCCGCACGCCGCGCTCCAATCCGTCCACATATACCGGCCTTTTCGCCGACCTGCGGCAGCTTTTCGCCCGGACGCAGGAAGCCCAGGCCAGGGGATATAAGGCCAGCCGCTTCAGCTTCAACGTCGCCGGCGGCCGATGCGAAGAGTGCCGGGGAGCGGGTGTCCGGCGGGTCGAGATGCATTTCTTGCCCGATGTCTTCGTCACCTGCGACCGGTGCGGAGGCTTGCGCTACAATAAGGAAACGCTTGCGGTCCGCTACAAAGGCCGAAACATCGCCGACTTCCTGGCTATGACCGTGGACGAGGCGTACGAATATCTCAGGGCCCACCCGCAGCTCAAGCGCAAGCTGGCGACGCTTAAGAAGGTCGGGCTGGGATACATCCGCTTGGGCCAGCCGGCGCCGACGCTCTCCGGCGGAGAAGCGCAGCGGATCAAGCTCACCAAGGAGCTTGGCCGGCGGGCGACGGGCCGGACACTCTACCTCCTGGACGAGCCGACCACGGGTCTTCATTTCGACGATGTCCGGAAGCTCATCGAGCTTCTCGCCGAGCTCGTCAAACTGGGCAATACGGCCGTCATCATCGAGCACAACCTTGAAGTCATCAAGGTTTGCGACTATATTATAGACTTGGGCCCCGAAGGAGGAGAGGAGGGGGGGCGAGTCGTAGCCGCGGGAACTCCCGAGGCCGTGGCGGCTTCCCCTGAGTCGTATACGGGGCAATACCTAAAGAAAGCGTTGAGAACCTGACCATGGCCTTCCAGGACATTGCCGGCAACAGCCGTGTCAAAAAGATCCTCAAGCTCGCCCTCGAGAGGCAGCGTGTCCCGAACTCCATGCTGTTCTGCGGGCCGGAGGGCGTCGGCAAACGAAAGGCCGCTTTCGTAATGGCCAAGGCTCTCAATTGCCTCAACAAGAGGAATGACGCCTGCGATGAATGCGAGAACTGCCGGGCGATCGACAACGAGAGTTTTCCGGATGTGCTCGTCATCGATGTCAAAGATCTTAAGGTCAAGCAAAATAGCCGCCAAGGCGAGTCGGAGCCGGATGAGACCGACGATGGCAAAACGAACAGGGATACGATCGGAATCGGAGCCATGAGGGGCTTAAAAGGGATTGTTTATTTAAGACCGATGGTGGGCCGTAAACGAGTGTTTATCATCAATGAGGCGGAAAAAATGACGGAGGATGCGGCCAACTCCCACCTTAAGATTTTGGAAGAGCCCCCGCTTTTTTCGCACATCATTCTGGTCAGCCATAATCCGGCCCTCCTCCTTCCGACCATCAAATCGCGCTGCCAGACCCTGAATTTCCTTCCCGTCGCCAAGGAAGAGATCGAGCAGGCTCTCCGAGAGCGAGGCTTTGAGGACGAGAAGGCCCGGATCATGGCCCTCCTCGTTCACGGCAACCTGGAACAGGCTATCAGCCAGGACTGGGACGCTATCCAGCAGAAGCGGGAGGGAGCGTGGGGCCTTTTTCGGGCCTTGATCGGCAGGGAGGAAACCTCCCTGTTCTTGGAAAAATACGCTTTTCAACCGCGAAAAGTGATCAAAGAGGACTTGGAGCAGACGCTCGAGCTCTTCTCCTCGTTCTGCCGCGATTTCGTCCTGATGAAGGAGAATGGCGATCCACGATTACTCTTCAACCCGGACTATGAACCGCGGCTTCGGGAAAGCGAGCCTCTCCTGGGATTCGAGCAGGCTCTCAAATTCCTGGCCCTGATCGATCTCGCCCGCGCGAGCATCGACCAGCACCTGAACATGAGCCTCCTCGTCAGCTCCTTTTATTCTCAAGTCACAGGATGAAACCATGCCTGAATTAATCTGTTTGATCTCCGAACGTTCGGGAAAGATGGTCCGCGCCCGGAAGGGCGACCTGGATGTTCAGAGAGGCGACCTCTGCGTCGTCGAATCGGAATTCGGCGGGGATCTGGCTACCGTGATCGACCTGTCGAGCGATATCTGCAAGCACCAGAAGAACGTGCAAGAAGCGCCGAAAGTTGTCCGCAAGGCTACGGAAGACGACAAAGGCAAGTTCGCTTGGCTGCTGAACAAGGAGAAGCGGGCTTATGAGTTCTGCCAGCAGAGGATCAAGGACCACAATCTGCCCATGAAGCTGACGGCGGTGCGGTATTTCTTCAACGAGAAAAAAGGGATCTTTTTTTACACGGCGGACGGTCGGATCGATTTCCGCCAGCTCGTCAAGGACCTGGCCAAAGAGTTCAAGATGCGGATCGAGATGCGCCAGGTCGGCGTGCGCGACGAGGCCAAGATCATCGGCGGTTTGGGAGTCTGCGGCCGGACGCTGTGCTGCGTGAGCTTCATGAAATCGTTCGAGCCGGTGACCATCCAGAAGGCGCGCAAACAGCAGATCGTCATCAATCCGACCAAGATCTCGGGGCTGTGCGGACGATTGATGTGCTGCCTGGGTTTCGAGGAAGAGAGCCGCGGCCGGATCTACCATGAAGAAGAAAATAATCTAATTGAGGATTAAGAAAATCAATAAAAAAAGGGGACACAGACCGAATTTTTAAATTCGGAATGTGCCCCCCCGGTTGGGAAAGGGGCGAAATTAGTTCAAGATCTTGAACTGAACCTTCGGAGAGACGGCCAGCAGGGTTCCCTGGGCGGAGTAGGCCTTGACCTGCCAGGTGTAGGAGCCGGCTTTCAGCTTGTTTTTCAAATCTTCGGGGAGAGCGATCTTCGTTTCCTGCGTGGTCGGTGTCCAAAGCGTTTCAAGACCGGAAAGGGTGACCTGATATTCCGCGGCGGCGTTCAGAGCTTTCCACTCGAATGAGTCGGGAACGGCCTTCACGTCGCCCCGCGGGGAAAGGACGGCGAGCGATTCACCGCGGACGGTCTCGTCACCCGTAAACACGAAATCGGGGCCATGGCTTTTGAACCGCGGTACGACGGCCAGCGCGACCACGAGGAGGAGAGCGGCCGTAACCGCGGCTGTCACCCATCGGCGAGGCGTTAGGAACGCTGCGACCTTCTCGCCGAGCGACATCCTTGGTTCGGGCCGGCGGGAGGAGGCGGGGTCGAAGATAGAGATCCCTCGACGTTGAATGACTTCTATCAGCTCGTTTCGTTCAGAGGTCTTTTGAAAGCAGGGAGGACAACTGAAATAGTGCTCTTCGAACTGCGCGCTTTCGGTCTCGGAGAGTTTCCCCCTCAGGTAAAGATCGATTTTCTCTTCATATGGACATTTTTTCATCCAAGCACCTCTTGAACTTTCATTTCAATCTTTTAGTCGTCTTTGCGGCCGAAAAATGGAATATTTCATTTTCCGAGCATTTTTTTGAGCAGTTTCTGGGCATAGTTCACCCGTTCGCTGACTCTGGCCGGCGAGATCCCCATCTCCCGGGCAACTTCTTCCCGGGAGAGTTCCTTATAATAATAGAGGTAGAGGACGTCCCTGAACTTGGGCTTGAGCTTCCGGATAGCCTGGGCCAGCTGCTCCGCTCGCTCGTCCCTTTCGACCTGGTCATGGGGGTCAGGCAGGGCCTGGACTTCGGGGATCTCCTTGAGGACCCTGGTCTTCTGGCGGATGTAATCGACGATCCGGCGGCTGGTGATGGTGTAGATGAAGGTCCCGACCGAGGATTCCCCCCGGAATTCCCCGGATTTAATCTTTTCGATGGCCTGCATCAGGATCTCGTTGACGATATCCTCCCACTCCGGGTTACCGCCCCCGAGGGCCTTTTTCACCTTGAAACTGACGACAGGCTTGTATTGGATGATGAGCTGTTCCAGGTCGATCTTCACTGGGCTTTCTCTCATTTTTTCATAGATGTTGAGCCCATTATATAGTCAGCCCCACATATTGACAAGCGGACATTGTATTTTTTGAAAATGTTTCAATTAACCGGAGGCCGCGGCGACTAATGCTATGCTGATAAAGGAAAAGTAAATGTCTTTAGGACTGAGGACCGAACCTGTCGATCACATTTCGTCTATTCAGACGCAGATCCGCGACCTGAAAACCCTCCTCCGCCTGGAACGAAAGCTGGTGTTCAGGAAAGAGGACCAAAGCGAGGCTGTTTCGGGCACCAGGAATTTCCGTGGCTGGCGGGCCTGGGATTTGAAATTCGTGCGTCTTATTTCGGCGAAGAAGATTTTGAGGAATATCGACCGGACTGCGGAGTTCCCCTACGGCGACAAGCCTTTTTTCTCTGTCAAGAGCCTTCCCGCCGAGCGGGATTATCTCAAGCATGACCTGCTCTATTTCATCGGCGTGACCGAGGGCGATGAGGACACGTTGGGCCATTCCCAGTTCGTCGCCGCCTACTCGCTCCTCCTGGCTCAGGCAGCCGGCATCGAAGATCCCCGCCATCTTGCGGACATCGAGCGGGGTGCGCTCCTTCACGACATCGGAAAGATCGCCGTTCCCGATTCCATCCTGAAGAAGTCGGGCTGGCTTACGCCGCTCGAAAAAGAGATCGTCAAGGAACATCCCATCGTCGGGTATGAGATCATCCGCGAATTCGATTTCCTGAAAAAGACCGTCCCGATCGTCCTGCATCACCATGAACGATTCGACGGCCGCGGATATCCGCACGGTCTGGCCGGCGACGATATCCCGCTCGACGCGCGCATCTTTTCGATCGCCGATACGATCGACGCCATCACATCGGACCGGCCCTACCGGAAGGGCCGGAGTTTTGAGGAAGCCTTCCATGAGATCGAGAGGCACAGTGGCTCCCAGTTCGACATGCTCCTCGTCGGCGTGATGCGCTCCATCTGCAAAGAGCGATGGTTCCAGGCCAAGCTGGCCACGCTCGCCCTCCCGACCGTTCATTAGCGATCGGAGAAGGGCTTTCGCTTCCGCGGAGATTCTTCACGCCCTCAGAATCTGTCCGCCAGCGCAGCGAGCTTTTTGAAGGAGCGAATCTTTTCGGCGAGTCCTTTGAAGCGTCAAGATCTCGGGGAGAGCGAATCGTCCTCTCCGAGTCTCTCTGCGGCGAGTTCGGCCGTGTGTTTGACCGTGTATTTTTTTTCCAGGTCCGCGAGGCCGGCCTTGAGTTGAAAGATGCAGCCGGGACAGTCCGTCGCGATCACGGCCCGCCCGCTCTCCTCGATCTTTTGCTTTTTGTCAGCCCAGAACTTAGCCGCGATCTCCGGGTTCTTGACGGAAAACACGCCGCAGAACCCGCAGCAGGCATAGGGCTCGCTCTCGGCCTGGGGATCATAGCCGAGGCTCTTGAGGAGCTTCAGGGGTTCGTCCTTGAGCTTCAGGTCGTTCAAATAATGACATGGATAATGGTAGAAAACTTCTCCCTGCTTCCCGTTCTTTTTGTCTTCAGGAAGGAATCCCCTCTTCACCATGAACTCGGTGAAATCGTGAACTTTTTCGGCCCACGGCGCAGCCGCCCCGTCGAGCTCGGGATAGAGCCTTTTCAGGATGGAGTTGCCCGTCGGGCAGACGGTCAGGATGTAATCAGGCTTCTCTTTTTCGAATGACTTGAGGTTCGCCTTCATCAGTTTCCGCACGTCGCTTGTGTCCCCGAGATGATGGCTCGGCGCGCCGCAGCAGGCCTGGTCGGCCGGGCAGACGACGTCGAGCCCGAAGCGCGAGAGGACCTTGACGACGCTTTCGCGGATGTCCGGGAAAAAGAATTTTACGAGGCACCCCTCGAAGAGATAGATCTTTTCGCCTTTGTGCTCTTTCTCTGAAGCTGCGTCCTTCTTCAGATTGAGGGCCGGAAAGTGCTTTCCCTTAGCCCAGGCGAAGGGCAGTTTCCGGAGATGGCCGTTTTTTTGCCAAATTTTCTGGAGGACAGACAATGCCTTTGTTCCCCCGTCCGACAGAGAGAGTCTCCCGAAAATGGCCGAGATTGCCCGTTCAAACAATGTCGGCCCTTTCCAATTTTTCAGCTTGAGCAGGATCTTGCTCGTCGGGATCCCGACCGGGCAGAATTCCTCGCATTTCTTGCAGTCCGCGCAGAGGTCGAGAAGCTTATCGATCTCTTTGGGCGACCTCGTCGCGGCCGTGAGCAGGATGCCGATGCCGCCGGGATAGACCTGCCCGCCGTAGACATGCCCGCCGACCGCCTGAAAAACCGGACACTGCAGCATGCAGCCGCCGCATTTCAGACAATAGAGGATCTCTTCGAAATCTCTGTCGCGCGAGATGTCCAGCCGGCCGTTGTCGAGAATGACAATGTGGACTTCCTTAGGGCCGTGGACGCCGATGACCAGCTCCTTCTCGATGTCCGTCGTCTTGCTCGGCCCGGTGATAAAGGAGACGTACGATGTCATTTTGTGGCCGGACGATCCGGTGATCAACGCTTTGAGGAGCGTCGTCGCTTGCTCCATCGTCTCGACGAATTTCTCGGCCGTGACGAGGGCGATATGGACGGGCGGAAGCCCCGTCACGAGCCGGGCGTTGCCCTCGTTGCTGACGAGGACGAGTGTGCCCGATTCGGCGATGGCTAGGTTGGCGCCCGAGATCCCGACGTCCGCGTCGATGAAGACCTGGCGAAGCTCCTGGCGCGTAATCTTGACCATCTCTTGGATATCCGGGGGGACGGGGCGGCCGAGATGCTTGGAGAAGAGCTCGGCGACCTCTTCTTTGGTCTTGTGCAGCGCCGGCGCGGTGATGTGGGATGGCCGCTCGCCCGCGAGCTGGACGATCCATTCGCCGAGGTCGGTCTCGACGACCTTGAATCCTTTCTTTTCGAGATACGGATTCAGCCCGATCTCTTCGCTGACCATGGACTTCGATTTGACGATGAGGCGGGCCTTGCTCTGGCGAAGGATCTTTTCGATGAGCGCGAGCGTCTCTTCGGGGGTGGACGTCCTGTAAACCCGTGATCCGGCCGCGGTCGCTTCCTTGCTGAACTTTTCGATCAGGCCGTCGAGCTGCGGGACGCATGCTTCGCGGACGGCCCGCGCTTTCTCTTTGATCTCCGGCCAGGGGACCTCGTCCCGTGTCTTTTTGAACTTGGAAAAATGGTTCGCGCTCGCTTTCTTGAGCGCGTTCTGGAGGTTCTTATCGCGGAGGGCCCGCCTAACCTCTCTTTTCTTCGGATACCAGAGAGGCACTTATTCCTCCCGGCCTTTCTTTTTCGACTGCTCCATCCACTGTTTGATGTCGACCAGGATCTCCCGCGGCTTGCTGCCTTCCGACGGCCCCAGGACGCCTTCCTGTTCCAGCTGGTCGATGATGCGCGACGCGCGCGCGTAGCCGAGCTTGAGCTTGCGCTGGAGGTAAGAGGCCGAGGCTTGACCGGTATGGAGGATGAGTCTCATGGCCTCGTCGTACAGCGCGTCTTTCTCGCCGAGGTCGGCCCATTCCTGAGGGCCCGTGCTCTTGAGGACGCTGATGAGCCGTTCGTCGTAGTCCGGAGTTCTTTGTTCCTTGACAAATTTGGCCAGGCGGCGCACTTCAGGAATCGAAACATAGGCGCAGTGGAGCCGGAGCAGCCGCGGATAGTTCGGCGGCATGAAAAGCATATCGCCCATACCGAGGAGCTTATCCGCGCCGCTGGTGTCGAGGATGACCCGGGAGTCTATCTTGGACGGGACGCGGAACGCGATCCGGCTGGAAAAGTTGTTCTTGATCGTGCCGGTGATGACGTCGATGGACGGCCGTTGCGTGGCCAGGACGAGGTGGATGCCGACCGCACGCGCGAGCTGGGCCAGGCGGGCGATGGCATAGTCCACGTCCTGGGCGCTGACCATCATCAGCTCGGCCAGTTCGTCGATGATGATGACGATGTAGGGGAGGGGTTTGAGGTTCGCTTTCTCCTCTTCGGTCAGCCTTCCCTTCTTTTCCTTTAGGACCTGGGCGATGTGGTGGTTGTATTGTTCGATGTTCCGGACCTTGTTCTGGCTGAGCAGATGGTAGCGCTGCTCCATCCGTTTGACGGCATCCATGAGAATGATGCCGGCCTTCTTCGGGTCGTTGACGACGGGGCTCAGCAGGTGCGGAATGCCGTCGTAGAGGGTGAACTCGAGGCGCTTGGGATCGATGAGGATAAGCTTGACCTCGTCGGGTGTGGCCTTGTACAGGATACTCGCGATCAGAGCGTTGAGGCAGACGCTCTTCCCCGTTCCGGTGGCGCCGGCGATGAGGAGATGGGGCATGATGCCGAGGTCGGTCACATAGACCTCGTCGTGGACGGTCTTGCCCAAGGCGAAGGTCAGCTTGGACGGCGATTTCTGAAAGTTCTCGGACTCGATGATGTCCCGGAGCTTGATGATTTCCCTCTTGTTGTTGGGAATTTCAACGCCCAGCGAGGACTTTCCGGGGATGCGCTGGATCCGGACGGACTCGGCGCCCAGGGCCAGCGAGAGGTCCTCGGAGAGGTTCGCGACCTGGCTGATTTTGATTCCCGGATTGGGATAGAACTCGTAGGTGGTGATGATCGGGCCGGGATGGTATTCCTTCACTTCGCCCTCGACCTTGAATTCCCTGAGCTTCTCCTCGATGCGCTGCTTTTTCTCAAGCAGTTCGTTCTTGTCGATCTTTTCGGCGGGCTTGCCGGGGTCGAGGAGGTGGAGCGGCGGGAAATCGTAATCTTCCGACACGGGGAAGAGGAGCGGCTCTTCATCGAGGCGGGGAAGCTTGATGTCGGGGGGCTTGACCGGGCCGGTCTTCAGCTCGGGTGCCTCGTCCTTTTTGCCCGCCGGCTTTTTATCCTCCGGGACACTTGGCTTTGTCGGCCGCTCCTTGGCAAGCTTCTTCTCGTCGGGAGCGGGCTTTTTTGCCGCCGCCGATCCTATCTCCTTTTGTTTTGCCTCGGCCTTGGGCCGTTCTGCGATCTTGATCCGGACTTCTTTAAAAGCGAACGTGAACATCCGGCCAACGGCCTGGAACAATTTTCTGAGCGAGAACCCCGTGGAGAAGATGATGAAGAGCGACGCGGCGGTGAGGAGAAAAATGAGGGTGCCGGTGCTGTTCAGGAACGATTGGAGGAAGGCGTTCAAAAGGTCCCCGAGCAAGCCGCCGACCTGGATCTCCGTTCCGCGAAAGGTCGCGTTTTGGAAAAAGAGGATGAGGAGCGGGCAAAGGATGAAGAGAAGAAGGGAAAATTTCCCCCCTTTTCGGAGAAGGTGCTTCTTCTCCCCGGTCATCACGGTCTTGAAGCCCAGATAGGCGATCATGAACGGCAGAAGGAACGCCGTGAACCCGAAGACCTGAAGGACGACGTCGGCCAGCCAGGCCCCCACTTTTCCGCCGTAATTGTGGACTTTGTGCTCGGCGGACACGGTGCTGAAGAGCGACGGGTCCTTGGCGTCGTAGCTCGCCAGGCTGAGGAGCAGATAGGCGGCCAGGGCGAGCAGAATGACGCCCGCGATTTCCGAGGCGATGACGCCGCCCTTGGCCTTCGGTTTTCGCCCTTGGGCCGCGGTCTTTCTTTTTGTCTTCCTCATTTCGGAAAATTATAACATATTTGAGGCGATTTCCAGAACCGCGGCCGGGCCGGTCAAAATGATGTTTGACTTCACCGAAAAGCAATGGTATAAGAAAAAGAGAGTCTCATGGGCCTATATGTGCGAAGATTGATCTTGACGGCAGCGATGGTCTTTGCGCTCATGGCCTCCTCGTTCGCGGACGCAACCTCCAAAAAGCAAGGAACATTCGAGTTCTCCTACGGCAAGTACCAGATCGCAGATGAGAGGTTTGACGAAGTCTACAAGAAAGGCGGCTCCATCCAAGGCATCATCCTCTCGTCGTCACTGGCCTTCGATTTTGATTTCTATGCCGAGATCAAGGCCTTCTATAAGACCGGCACTTTGACCTTTACCGAGGAAAAGACGACGCTCTTATTGGTGCCGCTCTCTTTGGGCGTCCGCTATGTCCTTCCGGGAAACTATATCCTTCCCTACGCCGGCGGAGGCGCCGACTTTTATTTCTATTATGAGAACAACCCTATCGCGACGACGATGAACATCGCCAAGGGCTATCATCTCCTGGCCGGCATCTTTCTCCAGTTCGGAAAGAATTCGCCCCTCCGCTTGAGCGGCAGGGTCAAGTACACGCGGGTCAAGACGACGGAGGACGGCATCGCCATCGAGCTCGGCGGGTTCGAATACGGCGCCGGGATCGCCATCAGCTTCTAGGAATTCTCCTCCCCCAGATTCTTTTCCCCTAATGACAAAACGGCCTCCGGCTCCTCTCTTCGTTCAGAGGAGGCCGAAGGCCGTTGGCTCGGACTTCTTCCGGCTATTTTTCCGTGACAGTCGCGGACTTCCGGCTCTCCCGGCCGTCCTTATACACGGTCGTCACGGCATAGGCGTACTTCGGGTTGACGGGCAGTCTGGCGTCTTTGTACGAGAACGTGGAGGAGTCCGGAGTCTTGATCGCGACGAATTGATCGTCGTCGTCCGTCGCCTTTTTGCGGTAGATCCTGTAGCCGTTCACGTCGTTATCGTCGTTGAAGGCGTTCTTCTCGAAGCTGATCGTGTTGTTCTTCTCCCGGTAGAAAAGGATCCTGTTGACGGTCGTTTGAAGCGCGGCGTTCAGGGGAGGGAACTCGAACTTCCTGGATTCGGTCACGGTGGAGGACGGTTCGCTCTCGATGTCGAACGTGCTCACGGAGGTCAGCCGGTAGGCGTACTTAGTTAAGATGTTCAAGTTTGAGTCCTCGTACTGGAGGACGGAACTGGAGGCCGAGCCGATAACGACGAAGGAGCTGTCGGCCGCACCGATCAGCTTCCGGTAGATCTTATAGGTTTTGAGCGGGATGGCGGCGTTCAAGGGGTTGGCCGCCCAGGTGATCTTGTTGATCTTCTTGGTCTCATCGGCATTCAGCCGGGTGTCGATGGCCGGGCTCAGCGGGGGGCTGGGCGGGGGAATGATCGTGAAAGCGGAATCGCTGACGTCGGAAATATCGGCGTTGGCGGCATCGCTGATCCTCACCAGGCAGTTGGCGCTGGGCGTGTTCGGCACCGTCCACGCATAAGAGCCGTTGTTGGGAGTGGAGGCGATGATCGTCGAATAACCGGTCCCGCCGTTCGTCGAAAGTTCGATCTTGACGTTGGCCACGGTCGCCCCTTGCTCTTGGGTCGTCCAGGTGATGTTGTGCGTTGTGCCGGCTTGCCAGCTCTCCCTGCCGTTGGGAGAGGTCACGGTCACGGTGACGGAGATCGCCCGTTTTTCAGAGTACATGATCTCCCAGTTGCCGCCTTCGACGTCGTGATAGACGATGTATAAACTCCCGTCCGGTCCGACGCGCAGGCAGGGCTCTCCGGAGTGTGCGGTGTTGTTCGTAAAGTTGATGTTCTCCGACCAGGCCTTCGGTCCGCCCGGCGTCTGGGCTTCATAGGACTTCATGAAGACCTCCCAGTTCGTGCCATCGACCCATTCCTGCCAGGCGATCCAGATGTCCGTGGTGTCCGGATTGACGCCGATGGACGCGCCCTCCGACCAGTCGGGCGTTTGGGAGATGTTTTCCGTGGCCTGCCACGCGCCGCTGACTTGCCGCTTCAGCAGGACTTCCCGGTTCAGACCCCACTCTTCGTACCAGACGACATAGGCGTTCCCGTCCTCGTCGGCGGCGACCTTCGGGTAGGTCCAGTTTAGGCCCGTGCCGCTCGATATCACGACAGGAGCGGTCCAGGTGGAAGGGTTACTCGGGGTCGTGTTCTTGGTGTACCAGACGGCCGCCTCGAAGACGCGCCTGATGAAAACGAGGTGAGCCGTTCCGTTCTTGTCGAAGGTGAGATTGGGCATGTATTTCGGATTGCCCTCGAAAGCGGGGATCACATCGCCCTCGTTCCATTGTCCCGTCGCCGGATTACGGTACCGGCAGGCGAGCTCGAACGTGTCGGTGAGCGTAGTGTCCTCCATCCATACGGCGTAGAGAAACCCGTTAACAGGATTGACGGCCAGAGAGACATAGGAGGAACCCCCCTCAGTTTTCGACATGAATTCGTCCCGCGTTTTGACCCCGTTGACATATTCCTGGAAGACGATTTCCATGCTGGGGATCGAAAAATCGGCGTCGTGGTAGGCGAGGTAGGCGGACCCGTTGGTGGGATGGACGGCGATCGACGGGAATCCGGTGTCGTCGATGGCCGTATAGGCAAGAGGGCTTCCGAGGGCATCCGGCCATAACCCGGACTTGTTCGAGTTGAACATCATGTATCTAGGTGCGCCCACTCCTCCGAACCACTCGGTCCAAGTGGCGTAGGCTTTTCCGTCGGCGTCGATGGCGATGCTCGGCAGCTCGCTCGACGTTCCCGTTTTGGAGATGTTCACGGGCGTCGTCCAGCCCTCCGGAACGGCGGCTGCCGGACCGGATTGTTTTTGGACCGATTTATTTTGAGAATTCATCGCGGCGCCGGCCAGCATCAAGAGAGAGACAGACGCCGACGTCAGAAAAAAGAATATTCTCTTCGTCATAAAAGACTCCTTTTCAAGAGATAGAAGGGAGGTATTATACACGAGTCCCGGGTTTAGTCAATCGGAGCGGGTGCTGACTGCCGAACACTCTTGAATGGGAGGGGGACACATTACCCGTTTCTCTATTTTTATCAAGATTAATTCTGAATTATTCATAAATTGCGTCGTTTCCTCGAGAAGAGAATTCGCAGATGGTGCCGAATTCAAGACGAGGGGGACACGATCCCAAATTCCGGAGAATTTGGGTCATGTCCCCGAATTCGGCGCCCGTCTGCAAATTCACGACCGGGAGAGATAACGTGATTCATGAATAGTTCAGATTAACAAACAAAAAAAAGCAAAAAAAACGGGTATAGTGTCTCTTAAAAGAGATTCGACGATGAGGGGCGGGCGGATCAAACGGCGTCGAAATCGCCGAGCGTAATGAACCAGGAGGCCGTGTCGAAAAGCCCTGCCGGCGCCGGCTCGGACGCGTTCCAGCTCAGGAGGATCGGGAATCTGCGCGGAAGAAGACGCCTGGGGCAAACCAGAAACCCGTTGCGGCGGAGGGCCTTGGCCGCAGGGCGGCGCTTGAGCATCAGGCAACCGACAAGAGCCGCGCCTCTGGAGCGGGCTTCCCGCAAGAAAGCTGAGGCGAGAAGAACGGCGGCGGTTTTTCCTTCCGGCGAGTCGGCGACGAGCAGGTCGACGATCATGCCCCACAGAAGGTTCTCGATCTTCGTCACGCTTCCGACGAGGAAGCCGATCAAGCGTCCGTCCAAACGTGCGGTGAAGATCTCATAGCGGCGGGTGGGATGATGGGCGAACCTCCAGTCGAGGAAGTCCCGGTCGCGGACGAGGATGTGAGTGAAGTCATCCTTGACGCTTTCCCAAAAAGCATCGAATTCAGCGCTGAACTCCGTTATCTTTTCGATCGTCATCGACCGGGATTTCCGGCGCGGACGGATGACGGAAACTGCCAGGCGCAGAAATGGGTTCCCGAGGCGGGCGCAGGCGCGCCAGAGGATTCCTTTTTTGGATTTCTCCACGGCGAGGACGCGGGGAAGATTGAAAGGCAAGATCCAGAGGGGCAGATCGCCGATTTCGCGGTAGTTCAGGTGGTGCAAGCAGGCGCCAAGGGAGTTGGAGTTGGGGTAGCCGAAGGTGAGGTCGATTCCGGATTTTGCGCAGCGCGCAGTGACTTCGCCGTAGAGGCGGAAAAAAATGCCCCGGCCTCTGTAGTCCGGATGGGTCATGCCGTTCACGGCAAGGCAGCCCGGTCGAACGACGGCCCCGATTTTGAATTTCAGGGGTACGCCCGCGCAATGGCCGGTGACGAGTGTTCCCGTTTTAGTGACGAACTCGATTGCCTGCCCGCCGGGGTTTTGATCGTAGAGCCAGATCAGGTAGCGGGGATCGGAGACGTCCTCACCGGGAAATATGATCTTCGCCAGCGCCGTCAGGCCCTCGCGGTCCTGGTGCCCCAAGACGATGTCCTGATCGAAATTCCGGCGGGACGAAGTCTCGGTCCTTTCCCCGGGAGAGCGAGGAGCGGACAGTGGTTTCGCCATTTTTTTTCGCCTATTATTCAAAAGAGACCTTTTTCTGTCAAGCCGATTGTCCGGGTTGAGGCTCTTTATCCGGATCAGAGCGGCGGGCTCGAGGGCCGGCCTTAATCTGACGGAATGCATCGAAGAGACCGGTGAACTTGGCGATGGTCACCTGCTCGGGGCGCGCATTCCGGTCAAGTCCGAATTTCGCCCAAGCCCGCTCGACTGAAGCGGATGGCCTGCCGGAGGCGATCAGGTTGTTGAATAAAGTTTTTCTTCTCTGCCTGAAGCAGTCCTGCAGGAAACGGAGGAACCGGTGTTCATCGAAGACAGGAAAAAGCGGGGACGGTCTTTTGTCGAGCGAGATCAAAGCAGATTTGACCTTCGGCGGAGGAGAGAACGAACCGGGATGAACGGAAAAATGCAGATGAGCCGAGAAATAGAGTTGGATCAAAATGGAAACCGGCGCGTAATCCTTGGGACCGGGACCGGCAGAGATCCGTTCGGCCACCTCTTTCTGGACGAGAAAGACGCACTTTTGAACAGCCTCTTTTTCCTCGATCACTTTGAAGAGAAGGGGCGAAGAGATTGAATAGGGTAGGTTGCCGGCGAGCTTGACGTTTTTTGTTCCGGTCCCATAGGCCTCAACGAGCTCTCGGAAATTAAGCACCAAAACGTCTCCGGCCACGATCTTGACATTGGGCGGGACTTTTTCTTCAAGCGCCGGGATGAGCCGGCGGTCTTTTTCGACGGCCACGACCGTCCCGGCTTTTTCGGCCAGCGGCAGCGTCAAAGCCCCTCGGCCTGCTCCGATTTCGATGATGAGGTCATCCGGGCCGGGATCGATCACTCGGACGATCTTTTCCAGGACACCCGGACTCCTCAGGAAATGCTGCCCGAGAACATGTCTTTTCTTCCGTCTGAACTTGTTCATATCGCTTAAATTAGGTTATTTGACTTTTCGAGCATTCGGATTTATATTATACGCTTTCAATCCGTTAAGCGCGAGATGAAAAACAACGTTTTGATTGCTCTGCCCGCCAAAGACGAGGAAAAAAAGCTCGGTCCTGTCCTCGACCGGATCCGGCGCTATTTTCCGGGCGTCGATATCCTCATCATCGACGACGGAAGCTCGGACCGGACGGCCGAGATCGCCCTGGAGAAAGGCGTCCTCCTATTCAAGCATGACCGGAACTACGGATACGCGCGGGCCCTCCAGTCTGCCCGGGAATTCGCCCTTAGCCGCGGATATGAATATCTCGTCCTTTGCGACGCAGACGGGCAGCATGAGCCCCAGGACATCGGCAGGATCATCGAAGCTCTGGTCGAAAATAAGAAGGACTATGTCATCGCTTCGCGAGTGCTCGGGAGCGCGGCCCACGGCGACCCGTTCATCCACAAGTACGGCCGGAGGCTCTACTCGTTCATCGTGAGCATGATGTTCTATCCGACGTTCCGGACGAAGATCACAGATTCGAGCTCGGGGTTCAAAGGCTGGAACAAGCGGGTCATGGACGTCCTATCCGAGATCTTTAAGACCTCGAACAAGCTCCACGACGGCCGCATCAACGACCTCGAGGAGCTTTTCCTCATGTCCAGAAAAAAATTTTCGGTCATCGAGGTTCCCGGGCGTTTCTATAAGCGGGCGGACGACGTCTCGCGGATCTACGGGAATTACGGCCTCTCGGGAGACGCGATCAAGATCAAGGACGTCGTCTACGTCCTCTCCTGGCCGGTGCTTTTTTTCCGGACCGTGTTCCGGAACATTTTTCGCTAAGGACAAGATCTTGAAGATCAACTATTACAGCCTGGGATACCTGCTCCTGGCCGTTCTCAGCGGCGTCGCCTACGGGTTCGCCGGCACCATCCTGAAAAAGAGCGCGGTCGACCTGAAACTCTCGGGGAACGTCTTCGCGATCTTGAAAGAGGTGTTCACGGCCAAATATGTCCTGCTCTCTCTCGTCTTCAGCGGGACGGGCTATCTCCTTTACCTGTTCATCATCCGCAAGGCCGAGATCATTTCTACGACGCTCATCATCCAGGCCGTATTATTTGTTGCGACAGTCTTTTTCGCGGCGCTGCTGTTCAAGGAGGCGGTCACGCTGTCCAAAATCCTGGCCCTCCTTCTTATTACGGCAGGCATCGCCGTGCTGCTGGCGGGGAAATAGGCAGCCGCCGTTCGGAGGCAGCATGACTCGGCCAGCCAGGGCGATGAGTTCATCTCAAGGGAGAATCAAATGAGATTCAGGATCGGGTTCGACCCGGACGACAGAAAAAAGGTGCATGACTACTGGGACGAGATCTTCACGACCCAGCAGTGGACGGAAGGAAAATTCACGGCGATGTTCGAGGAAAAATGGGCGGCCTGGAACGGGCTGCCCGCGCACAGCTTTGGGAGCTGGAGCGGGGCGGCCCTCACGGCCCTGGAGTTCTTCAAGGTCAAAGGAAAGATTGTCCTTTGTCCTTCGAACACGTTCATGGCTACGCCCCTGAGCGTCGTCAAAGCCGGAGCCCGCGTCGAGTTTGTGGACTGCAACAGAGAGGACCTCTGCCTGTCGTTCGAAGACCTGAAGCGCAAGGTTGAGCGGTTCAAGCCGGCCGCGGTCTGGGTCGTCCACATCGGAGGCCACATCGCTTTCGAGATCGAGGAGATCAGCCGCTTCTGCAAAGAGCGGCGCATCGTTCTTTTAGAGGATTGCGCCCATGCCCACGGCGCGTCCTGGAACGGCCGGAAGCCGGGAAGCTGGGGCGAGGCCGGCATCTATTCGTTCTATGCCACGAAAACGATCACGACGGGCGAGGGCGGGATTCTGGTCTCGGCCAATAAGGATCTCCAGGAATTTTCCAAACAGAGCCGGAACTACGGAAAACCGGACTTCACGGTCGAAGGACTGAACTACCGGATCAACGAGTTCGCCGCGGCGCTCGGCGTTGTCCAGGTCGACCGGATGGCCGATATCGTCGCCTGGAAGAAGGCTTATGCCGAAAAGCACCTGGACCCGAAGTTCCCGAACCGGGTGAAGTTCCCGGAGGGCATGATCTCCGGATACTACAAATACATCATTTTCGATCCGGTCGAAAAATCCACAGGAAAGGTCTATGACCAGCCGTGCCACAAGATAATGAACAGGGACGATGAGCTGCCGAACACCGACTGGGTAGCCAAGAACCACTGGTGCGTTCCTTTGTATTACAAAGGGGAGTGAGGGACCACGAAACACGAATCACGGGGGAAGGAGAAGGAGATATTAAAAGTGCAGGAACAAAAGAAGATCAGGGTCGCGGTCATCGGTTTCGGCAAGCTTGGGATTCTGCATACGGCGGTTGTGAACATGATCCCCCAGGCCGAGCTCGCAGCGATCGCGGATATCAACAAGCAATTGTCCACATACGTCCAGCAGTCGGGCCTCCGGGCGCCGTTCTTTTCGGATACAGACCAGATGCTGGCCGAGGTCAAGCCGGACGCGGCTGTCATCTGCACGCCGGCGTTCGCGACTCTGTCCGTCGCCGAGCCGTGCCTCGCTCGGGACATGGACCTTTTCCTCGAAAAGCCTTTGGCCGACACGTTTGATGCCGCGAAAAAATTGACCCGTCTCGTTTCCGGACGGAAGATCGTCCATGGCACTGGATATCTGTTCGCCCATATGTCCCTTTACAAGAAGGCCAAGAGCTTGCTCGCCGAAGGCCTGCTCGGCCGCTTGTATCGCGTCCGCTCTTCCATGTACACGAGCGAGGTGTTCGGCAAGAAAAAGGGCTGGTATTACGACGCTGAAAAATCCGGAGGCGGAGTGGTGATCAACATCGCCTCCCATCTTCTTTACCTCCTCTATTGGTATTTCGGCCCGGCGAAGAGCGTCTTTGCCCAGACCCGGCGTATCCATTCGGACGTCGAGGACGGGGCGACCGCCCTCCTTGAGTTTCCGGACGGTCTCCAGACCGTAATGGATGTCTCATGGAGTGTCCCGGGATACCGCCTGCCCTATACGGAGATCCATATCGAAGGCGAGAACGGGACGATGGAGTTGACCAACGACTATATCAAGCTCTATCTCTACAAAGCGCACCGGGGCTATCCCAGGGAATGGACGACGATCCACCGGATCGATCTGCCTTCGAGCTCCCGGTTCGAGATCGGCGCCGAAGGGCTCTACGAAGAGGACCAGGATTTCATCACTTGCTGCCTCGAGCGGAAGAACCCGGCTGGCACGTGGAACGACGGCTTCGAGGTCCAGCGGATGATCGAGGCGATCTACCGCTCGGCAGCCCAGAAGAAAGCCATCTCAATAGGAGAGATTCAGTGACCGTAAAACTCGACAGATTGATCCTTGGGGCGAACCCGTTCGAGGGGGTAAGCTACATATCCCGTTCGCAGTCCGTTCATTATCTGGAATATTTCGCCAAGGAAGACAACGTCGCGGCCGTCCTCGAGGCCGCGTACAACGCGGGCGTCCGGGCCGTCACCTGCTCAAACACGGCCAACGTCATGGCGGCCTTCCAAAAATTTCCGAGGACGAAGGACCTCGCAATCTATCCCGTCATCCCCAACGCCTACGAATACGCCATGGAGGCATCGGAAAAAGGCGTGCTGGGCGCGGTGCTGTCCAAGGCCAAAGGCTTCAGTATGTACCAGAAGGTCAAGCTCGGACTAAGGGCCATTGCCAAGATCAAGAGCGTCCTGACCAAGGACGTCATGGACCTGCTCCTCGAGCTCCTCAATTTTGAAATGACCAGTTTTGAAAAGCTCAACCTCGGCGGTGTGATCCTCCACGGCCAGATCACCGACCTGGCGCTCTCCTCCCATAATCCCGATATCCTCTCGATCTTCCAGGACGTAATCCGGGAGAGTTACGATCTCGAGCCCATTCTCGCGACACACAACTTCGGCCTGCTTCTCCCCCAGCTCATCGAGTGGAAGATCAAGATCCCTCTCATGGCGCCGCTGAACTCCAAAGGCTTCATGATGAAGCCTTCTAAAGAGGAATGCGAAAAGCTCGTCCAGGAAGCGGGCTATCAGATCATTGCCAAGAAGGTGCTTGCCGGCGGCCGGCTGGCGCCCGAAGAGGCATTTTCCTATCTGCTGGACAAAAAGGTCGACTCCGTTGTCGTCGGCGTGGGGTCGGTTTCCGAAGCGTACCACACGTTCGCGGTGGCGAAGAACATCTTGAAAATCTAATCGGACCGAGGCGTCCCTTCCATCTCGACCTTATCGAAAAAGAAAACGCCTTTTCCCGACGCCCGGATCTCCAGAGTATAGCGGCCGGCATCCCTTGATACAAAATCGAAGGGAAGAGAGAGATACGCGTCTTCCGGATCCGGCATCTGGAACTTCTTCTGGTAGACGACCTTGCCTCTTTTTGTGAGTTTGACAAGCAGGACGATACTCCGGGTGTCCTCGCTCGCGGGTTTGACGTAAAGGCGGCCGCGGAATTTCGTCTGTCCGGGAAGGACGATCCTGCTGTGTCCGATGACTTTCGGGCTGTCCGCCTCCACCCGGACCGCGAACCGCCCGCCGGCTTGCGGATCAAACAAAGGAAGGCCGGTTTCCCTGTCCATCGTCTCGGCCTCATAGACGGTCTCGTCGGCGTCCGGCCGAGGCCCTTCCTGAATGTCATAGAGATCGAACCAGCTTCGCCATATCCAGTAGCGGACGAGAAGCCTCGCTCTCCCGGTTTCCTCGGGGAAACGCTCTACGTAATACCTCAATTCATTGTTGTATGTGCCGAGAAAGAGGTGCGTTACGCCCTCCCGTTTTAAGAAGCCCGGGTCGTCGTTGGCGTATTGAGGCCAGGACGTGTGCGCCTTGTTCCTGTTCTCCAGAGAGAGTGTCGGGATGAGCAGGCCCGAAAATACGCCTTGGGGGAAGGCACGGCCCAGGTCGCGGCTGATGGTCTTCAAATTGTATGTCGGGTTTTTGATCCAGGATATGTAAACAGAGACGTTTTGATACGCGTAGATCGACACGAACAAGACGGTCAGAATAAGGCCGCCTTTTTGAGAAAGGGAAATGCCCTTGCCCCGCATGACCCTGCTTAAGACGAGATAGAGGAGGGCCGCAAGCGCCAAGGACAAAAGCAGTGTGTGCAAGAGCAGCGTGTCTTTTCGGGGAGCGATATCGTCCAAAGGGAAGATCATTTGAGAATAGGAAGAGGCGGCGGCCCAGACGAGGATGAAAATCCCGGCGAAGAAGAGACCTCGCTTTTTGAGCCGGCCCTCCAACCGGAAGCCGCCAAGGAGCCGGGTGATAAAGATGCTTGCAAGAATAAGCAGAGGGATTGTGAATTCGATGAAATGGCGGATCGGGCGATAGCCGATCACCGAATTAATCCCGAGGCCGACGACAAGCCAGGTCGAGCAGAGGATCTCCAGGGGAGTGATCCGATCCTTTTTGTTTTTGCTGAAGAGCGCGACGAGGAGAGCCAGCAGGTAGAAGAAGATCACGATGGTCACGAGCCGGTTCGTATGATAAAACGAGAACGCCGGCTTCAGGACCCAATTGGCCAGGGCCTGGCCCAGGCTGAGGGGAAGCATGAACCTGGCGTTGATCCCGCCGACGTTTTTGAAGACCGTGGGATAGCGTAGAAACACGAAGAAAAACCAGGGAACGGCGATGAGGAGCGCGCCGCCGAAGAAATAAGCGAGGCGGCGAAAGTTCAGCTTGAATTTCATGACTTCGCGTCGCTCCACGAGAATGAGGAGAAATGCGACGGGCAGGACGGCCAGGTGAAAATAGAGGATCTTGGGCTTGGACAGTAAGGAAAAACTCAGGCACACGGCCGCCCAAAAGAAGTCGGGCGGCCGCTCCCAGGCTTTCAAGAAAAAATAGATCGCCAGGATGACGAAGAGCGTCATCGGCATGACCTGGTCGTTGATCCGGTTGAAACTGCCGAAGGGGTAATTGAGGACAAGGAGGAGGAGAAAGAGCAGCCGCGCTTCCGGGAAATAGCGGGACGAGAGTAAAAACAGGGCCAGATAGAGGAGGACGCTGAAGAAGAAGGGGACGAGGTTCATCTGCCCGATTCCCGTCCCAAACAGGAGAAAGAACAAATAGGTCACAAAATGGGGCACGGGCGAGAACGGCGCTGCGCCCAGCTCCTCGATCTTCCAGTCACCGAGGACGACTTTGCTCCGGGCATTGAAAGCGTAGTTGCCTGGGTCGCCGTATTCGCCACAGCTTGCGGAACTCAGGTTGTCCGGCGGATCGGCCGAAAGATGGACAAGCCGCATGGAGAAGAAAAGGATGAAGAGAAAGAGAAGGATGAGATTTTGAGCGCTTGGTGACTTCGGCTTAAGAATCTCGGGTCTCTCTGGTCTCGGAAATAAGATTTTGCCTGAAATCGAGGATTAATCTTATTATGGCCGTCCGGATAAGTCAAACGGGAGGGGCGATTCGAAAATTCGTCAGAACGTCAGGACGCCTTTATTCAAGAAATTGAAGCCAAAGCTCACGCCGAGGCCATACTCGTTTCCGCCCAGGTCGATCGAGATATCGTTCTCGGTCGTGGTCGCCTTGGTGAACTTGTAGTAGAGCTTGATCCGCAGATACTCGATCTTGGGAATGATGATATAGACGCCCAACTCATAGTGCCAGCCAGAGGTCGAGCCCGATGTATTGGCGAGGGTGCTTTCTTCCTTGTAGCTGTACCAATCCTTGCCGATGCCGACAAAAGGCAGGCCATATTTTGTCTGGTAGAGGATGTGTCCGGCGAGGGTGATCGGCGTCATGGAGAATTTGGTTGGGGTCTGGTCCAGTGTCGAAGAGCCGTTCTTTGAATAGGTCCTGACTCCGAGGGAAGCGTCCAGCTGAAAGCCTTGGTAATATCCGAGGGTCCGGGTGAGGTTCAAGCCGTATTGCATGTCTGTTTCGCTGCCGTAGACCTCCCGGAAATCGCTCGAGGGGTTCTTGTATGTGCCGACCGTGAACCCGATGGTTGTGTTGAAAAAACCGGGATATTTCATTTCTTCGAATTTTTGCGCTTCTTTAGGGGCTGCGGCTTTGGCTTTTTTCACCGCCTGAATCGGTTTTGGCTCGAGCGGAGGAGTGACAGCTTTTTCGGGTTTCGGCTCCTCTATCGTGAACCTGATGGTGATGCCGCTTTCCGTCTTCTGGATCTCGTAAGCCGGCAAGGGGCCGCTGAAATCGAAGATCACGCGCGCGATCAAGGGCCCGAACTGGCCTGTCCGGATGCTCTTCATCCCGAAGATATTGACCTCATAATAAGGCTGGGCATCGATCTTCTGGGCGGGCGAGATATCGACGACCAGGCGGGTCGGGTTGTTCAAAACCAGGGGCTGGTAAAGGAAATCGCCGTCGATCCGGACAGTGGCTTCAATGCCTTTGTCGAGCTTGAGATAGCCGATGCTTTTGATCACTATGGGATTCTGGCCGGGGGCCTGCTCGGCTCCCCAAGAGCCGGTCGCCAGAGCGCTGAAGATCAGGAGGGCCGCGGTGAAGAACACGATGCTTTTTCTCATCAGAAGTATCTCCTTAAAACTTGTCATTCACCATTTCTGACCCGGGGCCTTCGATGCCATCCTTCCGGAGCGTGGAAATGATGTAAGAATATTTTTTTGAGGGGGTGATTTTAGCATCAAAATATTTATAGGTCAAGGCGGATGTCAGATCCTCTCGCCGAGGACGGCGATCTTGGGAGAGCGGACCGGATGGGCCTGTCCGGAAACGATCTCGATCTCCGAGCCCGAGACCTGGTCTTGTTTGTATCGGGCGAATAGCGCACCCGTCCGATCGAAAGACCGGCTCCAGATGACGAGAGGCGTCGTTCGATGAACGAAGGCAATGGCCGGAGAGGTATCGGCGGTCATATTGTCTGTGAGATTTTCTTCGGCCGACCATGCCGCGCCGTTCCATGATGCGCAAAAGATCTCGTAATCCAGCCCGTCATAGGCGGACCAGGCCACCCAGGGACATCCGTTCCCGTCGAGACTGGCTGACGGGCTCAGGTGGGGATAGCGGTTGTCATTATTGAGCTTATACGGTTTGGACCAGGCCTCTCCTTGAAAGATGCTGCCGAAGATCTCGTCGCGCCCCCCGTCTCTTCCTGTCCAGAAGACCCAGATGCCCTGACTGCTGCCGGCGAGGACTTTAGGGCTCAAAGCGGAGGCGAAATAAGGCCCGTTGACGATCCAGACCTTGTTCTGGTTGAGGTTGGCGACACAGACATAATATCTCTCATTTACCCATTGGACCTAAGCGATCCAGGGATTCAGTTCTTGGTCGAAATCAAGGTCAGGAGAAAGGAGGGGAAAGGCCGAATGGACAACGGTCTGGGCCGAGAGGAGCCTGTTGTCCTTGATGCGGCCGAAAGTGATCTCGTCTTTCCCGAAGCCGGGCTGCTCCCAGACGATCCCGACCTCGCCAGCACCGTTCTTTTTGCTAACCGGCGCAACGGCGTAAGAAGCCAGAACGACGGCCTCGATCTCGTTCGTTTGGCCGGCAGTGCCTGAGGCTGCGAGGCTGAGGCCATTTGCGGAGTTTTGATAGACGATCATGAGATTTCCGTTGCGGTCAAAGAGGGGGTGCGCCGAGCGTCCGGCCGGCCCGGGGCGGTTTTCGTTGGCGCTCAAGGAGCCGAGGGTCAATCCCAAAACCAGGGCCCCCCATAAGAATGGATGATTTTTTGCCATTTTTGTTTCGAGGCAATATACCATAGGAGGGACGGAAAAGACAAACAACCGCGGGAGTCCTCATTTCGAGATTTGTTTTATTGACAATTTCTTCTGTTCCCTGGATAATAAACAGGAGGGCAGGAGAGTTTGGCATGAAGCGAACGACCATTTCCGTGATCCTTCTCTCGTCTTCCATGTTCCTCATCTCCCTTTTCGCCCTGGTAAAGCCGGAGGCCGGTTCGCCGGGCAGGGCAGCGGCTTTGTTCGAGGCCGGCGTTCCCATCAACATTTCCAATTCCGCATCCGAATCCAGCTTCCCTCGCATCGGTTTGGACAGCGCCGGCGCAGCCTATGCCATCTGGATCGAGCGTACGGCAAGCCGTAATTTCACCTTTGCGACGAACGGGAGCGGTTCTTGGTCGGATCCCGAAAATGTCGATCGAATCTATTCCAGCGTCGAAGACGCTGGATTCCCGGCTTTTGCCGTTTCGCCTACCGGGGCCTGTCACTTGATGTTTCACGACGTCCGGGGGGCCTCGTGGGATATCTTTCATCTGGGTTATAGCGGTGTGTGGAGCACGGCCCTCAACGTGTCGAGTAACGCCGGAGGATCATCCTATGTCTCCTCTGCCGTCAGTCCCATCGATGACGGCCTCTTTGCCGTCTGGATGGATGGCTCTATTCGGGAATGGGAGATCTACTTAAGACAGAGGAGTGCCCAGGAAATATGGGGGGATACGCAAGTCCTTCCCGTGGGCAGGGGATATACGCCCGCCATCGCCCTCGACTCGGCGGGGAGGGCCCATCTTGCTTGGTCCATGCGCGGAGACGGAAATTCCTCGGTCTGGTATTCGAAGAACGCTACTCCGCAGGTTTCCGCGTCCTGGACCCAACCGGTTTTGATCAAGGGCAACACGGGAGAGGATTTCTGTTTTCCGAAGATCGGCTGCGATGATGAAGGAAATGCCTATATCATTTGGCTGGATAAGACCGCAGGAAACGAGGAGATCTTTCTTAGGAAAGTGAACGGCGATGGCACGTTGGGCGGAGAAGTCAACGTCTCCCAGACTCCCGGAGCTTCGCAGGAAGGGGTCATTGCTGTCAATCGCCAGAACGGCCATGTTTACGTGGGGTGGGCGGAAAGCGGAGAGATCTATGTCAACGCCTTAAATGAGGACGGCTGGACCGGCCGGACAAACCTCTCGAACAGCGCCGCTTCTTCAAAATCGCCGAGCTTTGCCGTTGATTCGTCGGACGTGCTTCACCTGGTTTATGCCGAAGTCTCGGGCGGCAATTGGGAGATCATGTATCTGACGACCATGGTCCCTCCGACCACGAGCACGACGAGCACGACGAGCACGACGACGACCGTCTTCCCCCGGCCCTATCCTCCGCTTGACTTATTTGTGGACACGCGGCTTGACAGCGTCCAGACGGCAAAGATCAATACGCTCGCTTGGCATCGGAATCCCGCGAACGGGAGCATCGAGATCGACAGTTATAAGATATATCGCAAGCGGGCCGAAATGCCGGACAGCGATTTCGCCTTCATCTTTTCGGTCTCGAAGGACACCTTCGGCTATGAAGACGCCGGGGTTCCGCTCGCTCAAAGGTACGCCTACAGGATGACGACAATGCCCTTAAACGGAGAGGAGAGCAAGGCGTCGGAGTCCGTGGCCGAAGCCAGCCTGTTCCCTCCTTTAAGTGTCGGATGCAAGACCGCCATCAATAACTCCCTGTTCCGCCGGGAGAAGATCACCGTGATCTCCTGGCAGGAGAATCCGTTAAACGAGGACGCGGCCATCGCCCAATATCGGATCTACCGGAAGAGGTCCGATGAGGAGGATTCCCAATTCCAGATGATCGGCTCAGTCGGCGGCCGTGTCTTTGAGTATCAGGATCGGAAGACACCTTTCAAC
>JALHTW010000316.1 GCA_022866045.1 Candidatus Aminicenantota bacterium
GCGATCGAATGGCTGGCCTATGCGATGCACCTCAAGGAGAACTATCCGTTTCTCTTCTCGCTCGCAGCGCGGACCAATCCCTTCAATCAGGCCCCGTCAGCGGTTGTCAAAGAATAGGCTGGAAACAGCAAGGCTATCCTGACCGCGTAGCTTCCGAAGACCTTGAAAAAAATCGGTTTCTTCATCAGGGAAATCTCGGGGTCGGATTTCTCACCGCCCAGTTTCTAACGCTTTATATACCAAATAACCTCAGATGTAAACATAGCCCCACGAAGAAGTAGGCAATTCTTTTTCCGGGGCGCCGGAAAGTCGAGCAGGGGTGGCGCGGCGAAGGGGCTCCCCGCCCGCGCGCAGCGGCTTGGCGGCGAGCACGGCCGGGGAAGAGCCGCGACAGGACCCCGCCCGAAATTGGCCTGACACCGGAAAAAGAATTGCTTACCACGAAGAACGGTTTGGCATGGGAACGGTTATTCGCTATAATACAGCTTCATAATTTTCAGAAGGAGGACGGAATGAGGAAAGGACTCTGCGGCCGGCCGTTCATCGGCATTCTATTCTTTTTCATTCTATCCTATACGGCACTTGCTCAGGCGAATCTTAGCCCAAGAGATGTTCTCGAAAAAAACGTTCAGGCATCGGGCGGAAAGGAAAAACTTTCCGAGATCCAGAATCTCTCCTTTAAATCCGGAGGGACACGCTATTTTGCCTCGTCAAGCGGGGAGCTCAAAATAGTGACCGAGGGCAAGGAATCCGTGATCAAGGAGGTCATTCTCGTCAGGGGAGATAAGGTTCAAAGGAACTCGTTCAACATTGTCAGCGAATTGACTGGCACGCGGAAAGCCGTTCCTCAGACCCTGGCAAAGCTCTTTGCCGGGATTTTCACCCTTCAAAAATTTGAGAAGGACCTTAAATTCCAGGGCCTCAAAACCTATGGTTCGAAAAAACTCTATCATCTGACGACAACGGCCGATTCATTCAAGGTCGATTTATTCCTGGCTGAGGACGACTTTTTCCTCAAACGGATGGTTTTCCAGGGCATGGGTCAGGAAGGCGAAAAGGTTGAGGTCAATTACGATTTCGCGCCGTTCGAGGAAACAGAGGGCGCCAAGATCCCCCTCTCCTGGTTCAGCTCTCAAGTGGGGACGCGGGGCACCTTGACCGAGATCACCGAGATCAAGATTAATCAGGCCCTCGAAAAGGATCTCTTCTCGAAACTCGATGTCAATATCGGGACTGTGGAAGCGGCGCCCGGACATTTGAAGGGAAATATCCTTGATTTCAACTCCTCTCCCAACGGCCTGACCATCACCACGAACTGGACGAAGATCGACATAGACAAAGCGGGACTTAAGACCGGCGACGAACTGACGTTTATGAACGAACGGGCGAACGCAGGCGTTATTGCCGGACTGGTTTTTTATGCGGCGGCCAACGAAATCCCGCCGCCAAATGAATTGGCGAAGGGAGCCCGCATCCTGTCGCCCGGTCCGCGGGGGGGAGAAACATACGCCATTCAGTTTTTTGGCCTCACCATGTCGCCGCCCCCGTCTTCGCTGCAAATATTGGCCCCCATCGAAATCGTCAAGAAATAACCAAGGAGGACAAATGTCGCGCCTAAAACGCAGAAACTTTATCACGGCCTTGACATCGGGCCTTTTAGGCCTCGGTGTTTCGAAACATATGAGCGCGGGTCCGGCCCTTTCCTTCCCCGGACAGAAGGAATCGGCAGCGCCCAAAATCAATAAGTATAAGGATCTCGGCAAGACCGGCCTCAAGGTTCCGGACGTCAGCTTCGGCGCGATCTCGCTCTTCGAGCCAAATGTGCTCCGCTACGCCTATGAGTGCGGCGTCACCTATTTCGACACGGCCGAAAGCTATTTGCGAATGAAGGGCGAAGCCTATGTCGGCCAGGGGCTCAAAGAGGTCCGCGACAAGGTCATCATTACCACGAAGCACGGCCAGAACTTCCGCCAGAAGATCGAGAAGGCCGCCTTCATCCAGCGGCTCGAAGCCAGCCTCAAACGGCTCCAGACCGATCATATTGACATCGCGATGATCCACAGCCTCGATGACCTCTCTCTGGCTCTCAACAACCAGGAATTGATGTCTGCTTATGAGCAGCTGAAGAAAGAGGGCAAAGTCCGGTTCACAGGATTCTCCACTCACAACGCCAAAGTCACGCTGAAACAAGCCCTGGACACCGATTTTGCCCAGGTCATCCTCTTTCAATATAACCACATGGAAGGCAAAGAAATTGAGCCCCATATCAAAGCGGCCCGGCAAAAAGGCATCGGCACTGTGGCCATGAAGGTCTTCGCCGGGGGCATGCAGGGGAATCTCAAGTCCATGGTGAACCAGCAGACAAGCTATCCCCAAGCGGCCATCCGCTGGGTCATGAGCAATCCGGATGTCGATACGTGCATCCCGACGATGAGCAGCTATTCCCACGTCGAGGAATACGTGGCCACGTCTGGACAACCTCTGGATAGGACCTCTCTCCAAATGCTCGCCAGCTACGAGCGGCAGGTCCACAGCGTCTATTGCCGGGTGAGCTGCCGAGAGTGCCTGTCCGCCTGCCCGAACAACGTGGCCGTCAATGACGTTCTCCGGTACGCCATGTATTTCGAGCATTATGGAAGAGAGAAAGAGGCGATCGGATATTATGCCGATTTAGAGCCTGAGAGGAAGCCGCTCGGCTGCGAGAATTGCGCCGCCCCGTGTGAAAGCGCTTGCCCGTATGGATTGCGGGTCAAGGCTAAGTTACAGCATTCGCATGAGATATTGACGGCTTAATGGATAACCTGTGATGGCGGGCCGCTGAAGGCGGCGTGGTTATTGTCAAAATAATATTTTGGGATCGCCGCGCCCCTCGCAGTGATATAAAGAGGGAGGTTCATATGGCAAAAGCTTCTTTTTTCATTTCTCTGATGTTTATGGGAGCCTTGGTCTTAAGCGTGCAACTCTCCGCTTTTGAAGAAGACGTCTTCAAGACCTCTCAGGGCGACCTGAAGATCACCTGCATCGGACACGGTTCGGTGATGTTCGCGTTTGCGGGGAAAATCATTCATGTCGACCCGGTGAGCCTCGCGGCGGATTATAGCCGGTTTCCCAAAGCGGATCTTATCCTGGTCACGCATGAACACGGCGATCACCTGGATCTGGCGACGATCGAATCCCTCCGCAAGCCGACGACCGAAATCGTCGTGACGGAAAAATGCGCCGGAAAAGTCCCAAAAGCCGTCGTCATGAAGAACACCGAGACGCGGACCTTTCAAGGACTCAGGGTTGAAACCGTGCCGGCTTATAACATCGTCAACATGCGGGGTCCTGGAGTCGCTTATCATCCCAAGGGCGACGGCAATGGATATGTCATCACCTTCGGAGACAGACGCGTTTACGTGGCCGGCGACACGGAAAACACGCCGGAAATGAAACAGCTCAAAAATATCGACGTGGCGTTCCTGCCGATGAACCTCCCCTATACGATGTCGCCGGAGATGGTCGCGGATGCGGCGAGGGCGTTCCGACCGAAGGTCCTCTTTCCCTATCATTACGGAAATACCGAGCCATCCCAACTTGTCGAACTGCTGAAGGACCGGAAAGACATCGAAATCCGTATCCGGAACATGAAATAAGAAGATCTCCGGACGGCGTCATCTTCGAGTTTGCGTATCATTTAAAGAACCCTTTCTCAAACTCCTATTGCTTTCTCCAGAAAGGTAAGCCATTCCCTCTTCCTCTGGGCGAAAAAAGCGAATAAATTTTTTCTTCGGTTGTTCGAATCCATACGGAGCGAGGTCATTCCGTCTGCCGGGACGGGCCTTGAGGATAAAACACTCCAGAAAGAACTTCTGGGGTATATGGAATGGGGAGCGAACGTCAACTCGGAGGGGGAACCCGCTTCGCGTTTCCCCCTTCCGACGGGCACCGGGAAGACCCGGTCGGACACTCTTGGAAGGAAACCCTGGGAATGGGTTTCCTTCCAACGGTCGCTTCGCTCCCTGCCTTCTTTCCAAGGAGCATTTTGCCACGAATTCTCGTGGGGACATAGAGATCTGCGCTAGAAACGAGGCTCGGGCGGGGTGTCCCACCCCGCCCTGCGACCAAGGGGGCGGCTCCCCCTTGGATCCCTCTACGAGCGGTTCCCCGTGGCAAGCCACGGGGCATATCAACCGCTCGTCAACTTGGAGGGGGTGTCAATCCATTCGGGACTGCAAATCGAGGCCGACGGCGAA
>JALHTW010000040.1 GCA_022866045.1 Candidatus Aminicenantota bacterium
ACTCAAGCCAAAAACGACCGCAAGGCACTTCTTCATGTTAAACTCATCCTTCGACCGGAAGGGGCCGCGTTTCCGGAAAGCAACTCTAAAAACAAGACTATTGGTTATTGAGCCAATTTGATCTTGAACGGTATTTTCAATTGTTCCCAGTGGAGGTAAGCCGTGGCCGAGGTCCCCGTCAAGTCATCGAACCCGTACGTCAGCCACTCTTCGTGGGGAGCTTTGACCGGGGTCACGGACACCCGGAGGGCGTCTTCCTCCTGGCTGTAAGAAAAGCTTCCCCAGGCCGCGCTGTTCTTGCTGAAGATGATGGTCCAATCTTTTTCCGAAGGGATCATATGGATGGCGTACTTGCCCGCGGCTAATTTATTCCCTTCGATCAGGATGTCTTTGTTGAATTCAATGGTCGTATTCTCGTTGGCGCCGGCTCGCCAGGGAAAGGGTTTGTTCATCGAATATTGGTTCCCCGGAGCCATTCCGTAAGGCACCAACTCGCCCCATATTTTTCTCCCTTTAACGCCCGGCCGGCTGTACTTGATGATGATGTCGGTGTCGGCGCCGAGTCTTTGCGTGATGCTGGCTGCGAGGCTCGGCCGGACTTGGCCTCTCTGGGCGAATGAAGCGGACGGCAGGGCCAGGATCACAACGAGGCCCAGGACGAGAACACACGTGAGACTTATGCGTTTCATGGTTTCCTCCTCGGGGGGATGGAATCAGGGTGGTTCATCATCTCCCTTATTTATTATAGTCGAATCTCGATCGAAAACAAAAAGACGATCTCTCCGTTTAGCTCCCGACTTTAATCAGCTCCCGACTTTAAAAGCAACGGTGGCCATCGTCTTGTCCCACATCATGGCCAGCTTCCCGTCAACGGAGGTTATGTCGATGAAGGCGATCGTGAATTGGTCCATCGAGAACGGCAGGGTGTCGAGCTTCATCGTCGCCCGGAGGACGTCCTTATCGGGCGTGTACCCGTACGATCCCCAGAGGGCCTCTTTATTTTTGGGGTCGTACTTTTCCTGCGCCGGCCACGTGGAGAAGATGATGGTCCACGCCTTCTCCTTCAGGTCGACGAAGACGCAATATTCGCCGGCCGGAAGCGTCTTGCCGTCGAAGACCAGCGGAACTTCCGTTTTAAGCCGCGTCGTTTGGTTGGCTCCGGCGCGCCAGACCGGCGCGTCGTCGTTCAGCTTTTTACCGTATTCGGCGCCCGCGCCGAACACGTTCTGGCGCTCGCGCTTGATGGGCCGGCCGTAGGATATCTCGATCCACTTGCCGCCTTGGTATCTTTGGTTGTTCTGAGCCTGGACATACTTGCCGCCGACTTGCGTGGCCGCCGTCCCCGGAGGGCACGCCGGCTTCTGGGCCTGAGCCAGAACCAGACACCCCAGGACCACGACTCCGCCAATCAACAAAATCCAAGAGCGAAATCTCATGTGACTCCTCCTTCTCAATCGGCCGTAAATATAGTGCCGGAAGAGGCCTTCTGTCAAGAAAGCGTGGGACGATCCTACGATCGGAGTGATAGGAGTTTGCTTTTGTACGCTGCGCGACTTTCGCTCCCCTTAGGCTCGGAATCGATACTCCCCATCACGAAAAAATGATAATCCCGGCCGTGGATCGATGTCAAGGACACAAAAATGGCCGCGAAGGAGGCTATCCGGCCGAATCATCGTTGCGAACGACTATGAAATCCGCCAAAAGATGATAGACCTTTCTCTTCCGCTCTAAAAACGAATCGACAGTAACGATCAAAAATACTCCGCCCGCTCTTCGGCCGCCATCAAGGCGACCTGCTCGAAGACGCGTGACGGCTTATCGGCGATAGAGCTTAATTTCAGATGATCGATGATTTTATCGAAGTAAAAGGGGAGGTTTTTACCGCAGCGTGCCTTCGTAGTGGGCGGTCAGCTGGCGCTTCTTCACTTCTTCCGACGTATACAACGGAAGCAGGACAGGAGCGATCCGGCCGGTCTTGATCTTGGCCCGCTTAATCTCATTCTCGTAGGCCGCGATATGCTCGAGGGTTAGCTTTCCAATCACTGCGGATTTCACATACTCAGCGGCGAACTTGCCGGCCCGCCGTCCGAAGACGTTATAATCCAGGACGGAATTGCCCATAAGGCGATTCCGGCCGTGAACGCCGCCCGAGGCTTCACCGGCCACATAGAGGCCCTTGAGGTTGGTCTCACAGCGGTCGTTGATCTCGACGCCGCCGTTCTGGTAGTGGAGCGAGGGATAGACGAGCATCGGCTCCTTGGTAATGTCGATGTTGTACCGGATGAACTGGCGGTACATGGCCGGGAAGTTCTTGTTGATGTAGCCTTCGCCCTGGATGATCTCGATCAGGGGCGAATCGAGCCACACTCCCCAGCGGCCGCTCGGGGTCTGGATGCCGTTTTTCCGCTCAAGGCATTCACGGATGAACGCGGCGCTTTCCACGTCTCTCGGCTCTCTTGGCCAGACAAAGAGCTCGCCGAATTTGTTGATCGGCTGCCCTCCGGCGCCGCGGATCTTTTCAGTGATCAGAAAGCCGCCGATCTGCTCGGGGAACACGGCGCCGGTCGGATGGTACTGAACCGAGTCCATGTAGAGGAGCTTGGCCCCGGCCCGGTAGGCCATGACCAGGCCGTCGCCGGTCGCGCCGTAGTGGTTGGTCGTGTCGAAGCCGCGGATGTGGAGCCGGCCGTAGCCGCCGGTAGCGATGATGACAGCCTTGGCTTTGACGGTGAAATATTCCTCCGTCTCCAGGTTGTAGAGGACGCCGCCGGCGCAGCGTCCTTTATTATCCATGATCAGTTCGATGGTCGGCATGAATTCCAGAATCTTGATGTCCTCGGGATGATTGCGGACTTCATCCATCAACGTCCGCATGATGATCGCGCCCGTATAATCGCGGCAGGAATGCATCCGCTTCCGGGACGTTCCTCCGCCGTGAAGGACGTACATCGAGCCGTCCGGGTTCTTGTCCCAGACCACGCCGAGATCTTCGAGCCATTTGACGACCTCAGGTCCGTCCTCGGTCATGGCGCGCACCAAGTCGGGCTTATTGTCGAAGTGACCGCCGCCCATGGCATCGAGATAATGGCGCGTCGGAGAGTCTTTCTCCGTGACGGCGGCCTGCATTCCACCCTGCGACATCATAGAGTTGGCATCGCCCAGCCGGAGCTTGGTCGAAATGATCGATTTGGAGCCGTTCTGCCGGGCAATGATGGCCGCGGCGCATCCGGCGCCGCCGCCGCCGACGATGAGGATGTCGGTCTCATAATCCGGAGTCGTCAGGTCGAAAAGCTTGGGGTTGATCCGGCTGTGGGATTCGAGGATGTCGGCGACTTCGGTCGTCAGCGGTTCGCCCTTGTTGGGGCCGATGTGGATCTTGCGCCGGGAATCGGGCTTTTCGTCCGGATGAAACTTGGTCAGGACGTCCTGGCGCTCTTCGGCGGACATGGGCGGAAAGACGTTTTTTACGGATTTTTCAAGCTCGAGCCTCTTGGTCCGCGTTTCATCGACCTTCTTCAGGGAATCATGCATATATTCTGGATACATCGGACACTCCTTTTATTCGCTGTCCCGGGCGTAATATTTCTTCTTGAGCTCGTCTTTCTTCATCTTCATCATCTCTTTGTATTCGCTGTCATACTTTTTCGCCTTGACCTCTTTGATTCGTTTTTCCAGATGCTCGCTTTTCTTAA
>JALHTW010000317.1 GCA_022866045.1 Candidatus Aminicenantota bacterium
ACGTCGGCTCAAAGATCCGGAGCTTGCGGACCTTCCCTTGATGGACGCGGCTGGCGGTCAGCGTCGCGACGCATCCCCCTCTAAATTCCAGGCGGGCATTGGCGATGTCGATCTTTTCGGAAAGAACGTGAATGCCCGACGATCGGATGACGTTCACTTCATCCTTGATGAGGGCAAGGATGATGTCCAGGTCATGGATCATCAAGTCCAGGACAACGTCCACGTCGAGCGACCGCGCGGAGAAGGAACCCAGCCTCTGCACCTCGATGAACTTCGGGTCGGAGATCATGTTTTCCACGGCTTCGACCGCGGGATTGAAACGCTCCAGGTGTCCGACCTGAAGGACGAGGCCCTTTGTCTTGGCCATGTCCACAAGCTGCTCGGCCTGCTCGATCGTCTCGGTGATCGGCTTCTCGACGAGGACGGGCTTTCCGTGCTTGAGCAGGTTCATCGAAATGTGGAAATGCTCCGAGGTCGGCGTCGCGACGATCCCAACGTCGATCTCGTCCAGCATATCTTCATAATTCTGGTAGTAATTGACGCCGTGGCGGTTCCCGATCTCCAGGGCTCTTTTGAAATCCATATCGGCCACCGCCTTGAGCTCGGCCTCTTCCAGGTAAGAGATGATTCGGGCATGCTGCATGCCCAGATATCCGACGCCGATGATCCCGACTTTGACTTTGTCCATCGTGACCTACTCTTTCGCAATGACCGAAATTCTGTTTGCGTCTGCCAGCGCCAGGGCCTCTTCTTTATCGAAAAAAAGGACTTTCTGCGCTTCGAACGGGAGAGCCGCGGCCCGGACAATGGCCAAGCTTCTCATCGTCTCCAGTCCGACCGCCGGCACATCGATCCGCATATCCTGCTGGGTGCGTCCGACCTTGATCGCAACCACGCCCTCACCAGCCAGCCGGCCGGCCCGTTTAATGGTCTCGTCCGTCCCTTCCATGCCCTCGACCGCCACGATCGCTTTGTCCTTGACTACGACCGTCTGTCCGATATCCAGGTCTGCGACGACTTTCGCCTGGGCCCAGCCGAACGCGATATCTTCCATGATCCTCTGCGACGGCGGCGTCTGCGTCAGGACGCCTTCGGGACAAAAATAAGCCTCCAGGAGAAAACCGGGGTCTTTGACCGCGATGCCCTGGGACGTCAGATATCCGATGAGCGATTGGATGACCGAGCTGGGCGTCTTGTCCTTGACCTGGGCCAAGAGCAGGGACAGCGCTTCATCATGGCTCTCCTTTTGAAACAGGACCCGCGGCTCGACCTTTCCGGCAAGGACGGTCTCGCGGACATCCTGGCTCTTGAAGAATGTGAGGAGCTTGACCAGCTCGGCCGGGCCGACCCATTCGAAGGCATCGGCCTTGAGCTTGAGCTCAGGAAGCGCTTCGCCGCGGATGCCGGCGACGATGCAGGCGTACCCCTGGCTCTTGGCCATTTCAAGCGCCTGCAAGGGAAACCGTCCTGAGCCTGCGATTATTCCAATTCGGGGTCCCATTGTTCGGTGGTCTTCTTGACGACCCCTCTTTTGGAGGTCTGGATGAAGCGGATGAGCTCATCGCGCTCTTCACCGGGCGGGAATTGGGCCTGGATCTTCTCCACGGCTTGGGCCGTGTTCAGGTCCGAAAAAAAGAACAATTTAAACATTCCCTTCAAGGCGGCAATCCGGTCTTTCGTAAACCCGTTTCGCCGCAGCCCGATGGCGTTCAGGCCTAAGACATGCACGGGCCGTTGGCCCGCCACCCGGCAAAACGGAAGCACATCCTGGGTGATCATCGACCCTCCGCCGATGAAAGCGAAGCGGCCGACCCGGCAGAACTGGTGGACACCGCTTAAGGCGCCGACCGTCGCTTGGTCTTCGACGATCACATGCCCGCCCAGTGTCGCGCCGTGGAGGAAGATCGTGTGGTCGCCGACCCGACAGTCGTGGGCAATGTGGGAATAGGCCATGAAATAGTTGTCGTGGCCGATCCGTGTCAAGCCCCCGCCCTTGACGGTTCCCCGGTGGATGGTCGTAAATTCGCGGAAGATATTCCGATCGCCAATCTTCACCCAGGTCTCGTCGCCCTTATAACCGATGTCCTGAGGCTCGGTCCCAACGGAGCAAAACGGCGAGAAATGACAGTCTGTGCCGATCTCGGTCCAGCCGCCGACATAGATGTCGGCATCAAACCGGGTGTTTTTATGGACGGTGACGTTCTCGCCGATGGCGCAGTGGGGGCCTATCCAGACGCCGGCGTCTAACTTCGCATCTGGGTGAACGGAAGCGAAAGGATGAATATAGACATCATTTGCCGACATTCAGTTCCTCTCGGTCCAGCGCCGAGGCCAGCATGTCTCCTTCGACCGCGACCTCTCCTTCCACGAAAGCCTTGCCGTGGAGCCAGAAGAACCGGCCTTTGAATTTGATGAGTTCGCACTCCAGCCGGAGCTGGTCGCCCGGCACGACGGGCTTGCGGAATTTCATGTTATCGATTTTGCTAAAGAGGACGAATTTCTTGTCCGGGTTGGGGATGGAATGGTAGAGCAGGATCCCGCCGGCCTGGGCCAGGGCTTCGACGATGAGCACGCCGGGCATAATCCGGATATCCGGGAAATGCCCCTGGAAGAATTGCTCGTTATACGTGACGTTCTTGAGGGCGACGATCGATTTCCCTTTTTCCAGGCTCAGCACCCGATCGACAAGAAGAAACGGATAGCGGTGCGGAAGGGACTTTAGGATGTCTTCGATATTCAACAAGGCGCCGCTTGGTTATTTGCCGGTGGCCTTCGAGGCGTCGTATCTCTTAATCACTTCCGCAGTAAAGTCGATGGCGGGATTCCAGTAAACAGCGCCGCTTTTGTACAGGTCGAAAATGATGTCCATGCCTTTTTCCTTGCCGACCTGCTCCACCAGCGGGACAAGCTCGTCCTGGAGTCTCTTGAAAAGCCTGTCTCGAAGTTCATTGATGCTTGCATAGGCATCTTCGGCCTTTCTTTTTCGCTCCGTACTCCTTCTGTCCAGCTCGTACGACAGCTGCATGACTGCTTCTTCGGTGAGGGTGATCCTCTGGGTGTTGAGTTTTGTCTGAAGGCTGCGGATCTCGTCATCGAGCTTGACGATGGCCGCCTGGCTCGTTTTGTCTGCTTCCTGGAGACGGGCGATGATCCGTTTGCCCTCGGTCGATTTTTCCAGGACATCCTGGGAATTGACAACGCCGATCTTGGGTTGTTGGGCAAAGCTCATGGACGCCAGTGCTCCCATGAAAAGAAGGACCAAGCCGATAGATGCGTATCTCGTCTTCATCTTTAGACCTCCTATGATGGTGAATAATCCGTCTCGGTATCTTAAAACGTGGTTCCAATCGCGAATCGAAAAGCGAAGTTGGAATCGTCTCTATAGATCCGGCGGTTATTATACGAAAAAATCAGGCGGAAGGGAACTCTCAGGGCCGGGACAAAGATCCTGGCTTCCACACCCGAGGACATATACATGTTCTTAAGGCTGAGGCGCTCTTGCTGACTGTAAGAGTTGCCCATGTCATGAAAGGCGATAAGATATAATGGGCTGTCCTGGCCGCCGACATGAAGGATGTATTCGGCGTTGATGACCAAGGATTTCAAGCCGCCGATGTTCGATCCCTGTTCGTCCCGGGGACCGATCGTATAGATCTCATAGCCGCGAATATTTCGTTCGCCTCCCAAAAAGTACCGTTCCCAGAATGGGACCTCCGAGTTCCGGAGAGGTTTGACATAAGAATATTCGATATGGAAACCCAGGGACTGGCCTCTGATGATCGGCTGAAAATGGGTGAATTCGAAGCGGGGCTTGATCATGTGGATCTCCCCCCCGAGGAAGGTCCCGGCGTACTTGAGGGAGATCATGTACATCGTGCCTCTCGTGGGCGTCAGGGGGCTGTCCACCGTGGAGCGGTAAAACGAGGGAGAGACAGAGCTAATGATATAGTGCCCCCACCCCATTAAGCCCTGAGAATAAGGATCATAATACGAGGAGGAGAGACTGCTGGAGTCGAAGGTTTCCGTTTCCCCAGATTGCGTTTGGGGTTGCGAAATATCCACAAGCTCATAGCCGTAGGTGAGGCTTGACCTCCAATACCCGATGATCCGAGCACCCAAGGTTAAATCGATGCCCCTCCCTTTCCTGTTGTAAAGGTAGGGATAGACCATATATCGGTCATAGATGTTGAACCCGACGCTGATAGGATAATCGAACAAATACGGCTCATTGAAACCGAAGACATAATTCCTGATTCGTTTTCCGACTTGGGCTGTGAGCTCGAGGTTCTCTCCGGCCCCGAGGAAGTTCACCGTGGAATAGCTGGCCGCGACGAACATGCCCTCGTATCCGCTGTAGCCGGCCGAGAACTGGATGTTGTTCCTCTGGAGCTCCTTGACGTTCACCATGACATCGAGCTGGGTCGGGTCGTCCTGCGCGGGCTTGATGTCGGGGTCTTTTTCGATGTCCACGAGCCCTAACTGCTTGACGCGCAGGACGCTGTCCTTGAAGAGAGCCAGCCTGAACACGTCCCCTTCGCTGATGAGCATCTCCCGCCGGATGACCTTGTCTTTCGTGAAGAGGTTGCCCTTGAATTCCAGTCTCCGGAGAAAACAGATCTCGCCTTCATACAGGTTGTAGGTCACATTGACAACTTTGTTCTTCGGGTCAAGATTCTCAACGGGGATGACCTGCCCGTAGAGGTATCCGTAGTTGGTGAACACCTCTTGGATGTCTTTGACGCTCTTTTCCCGTATCGACGTCCTATAGACCTCCCCTTTTTCAAGCTTGATGAGATCCTTGAGTTTATCGGCCGAAAACGATTTCACCCCTTCGATCTTGACCTCGCCGAGGCGGTAGAGGTAGCCGGCGTTGACCGGGATGACGATCTTCATCATCTTCTGCTTCTTGAAGAAAGGAAACGATCGCTTGGTGACCTCTTCGATCCTGGGCTCGCCGATCGTCGCTTCCATATAGCCGTTCTCCTGGAATTTCTTCTTGATATTGGCCAGATCGTCCGGGAGCTTGTTCTGCTTGAAAAGGCTTTTCCCCGTGACCCAGGAGAGAAGATTGAGCTGCTGGTTCTCCTTCATGGCTTCGCGGAGCGTGCTTTGAGGGAGCTTGGGCTTGCCGATGAATTCCACTTCGCCCACCCGGACCTTCGGGCCTTCGTCGATCTTGAACTGGATATCGACCTCGCCTTTGCCCTTTTTGCTCGTCTCGACATCGACTTTGGCGGCATGAAGCCCTTTTTCCGCGAGCAGGTCTTCAATGGTCTTTGTAATTTTTTGGATCTTATGAGGATTGTAATAAGAATAGGGGAGGACGTATTCGTCTTTCTCCTTCAGCTTATTGACGATATCGTCTTCTTTGACTTTTTTGCCGGTTTTATAAGCGATGGTCTTGATGACGGGATTCTCTTCAAGATATATCTTTACAATCTTTCCTTTTGCTCCCGATGATTGTTCGATCCGGACATTCGAAAAGAAGCCCGTGGACCAGAGGACCATGAAATCCTTTTTCAGCAGCTCATCGCTGTAATAGTCCCCCTCCCTGGCGGAGAGGTAAAACATAACGGTCTCCGGGGTGACCCTTTCGTTGCCGACGATGGTGATCTTCTCGATCAGCTCCTGGCCAAAGCTCAAGAGCGGGATCACGAGCAAGAACAGGCCGACAATCCACTTTTTCATATCATATTCCTTATACCATAAGAGGCACAATTTTTCAAAATTCGCTTACTCCCACAATGTCAAACGACGGGATCAGGCCAAAAGTTTCAATTCTCCCCGCTCCATGACATAGAGCTTCCGGCAGAATTGAGCCACCTTGTCATTGTGGGTGACCAGAATCGAGGACAGGCCTTTTCTCTTATGCAAGTCCAGAAGGAGCCTCAGGATAAGCTCGCCCGTCTTCCAATCGAGATTCCCGGTAGGCTCATCGGCCAGGAGGAGCTTTGGCTCGTTGATAAGGGCCCGGGCGATGGCCACTCGCTGCTGCTCTCCTGCTGAAAGCTGGGCCGGCCGGCAATGGGCCTTATCTTCGAGAAAGACTTCCCGGAGGATATCCAGGCCTTTTTTCAGAGCCTCCAGCCTGTCCAATCCGCTAATCATTAAAGGAAGACTGACATTTTCAAGGGCGGTGAACTCGGGAAGGAGATGGAAAAACTGAAAGACGAAGCCGATCTTGCGGTTGCGGATCCGGGCAAGCTCCATCTCGTCCCGGGCGAAAAGGTCCTCGCCGTCCAGATAGACTGTCCCTTCGGTCGGCCGGTCCAGGGCGCCCAGAAGGTTGAGGAGCGTGGTCTTGCCGACGCCAGAAGCACCCATGACGGCTGCGATGTCCCCCGCCTCAAGCTCGAAGTGGAGGCCGCTGAAAATACGGAGGACGCCCTTGGGCATGGGATATTCCTTCCCCAGATTTGAGGCGCGAAGAAGGTTACTCATATTTTAGCGCCACCACGGGATCGGTCTTAGAAGCCCGGTGGGACGGGAACAGCGTAGACAGGAAGCTGATCAGGAGTGAAACGCCGATGATGATACACAGGTCCAGGGGCTTAATATGAAAGGGCACATGCGAGATTTGATAGATGTCGACCGGAACTTTGATCAATTTGAACGTGTTTGCCAGGACGCACCAAAGGAGCCCGAGGATTGTGCCCAGGGCCGTGCCCACAATGCCGATGAGCGACCCTTGCAAAAAGAAGATCTTCCGGATGCTTTGCCGCGTCGCTCCCATGGCGATGAGGATGCCGATGTCCCTTGTTTTTTCCATGACCATAAGGATCAACGTCGCGATGATGTTGAGCGCGGCGACGAAGACGATGAGGGTGATGGTCAGGAACATAATGTTCTTCTCGAGTTTCAGCGCCGAGAAGAGCGATTTGTTCAGTTCCATCCAGGTCGTCACGTAGGCCATCGGCGGCAGGACAGACCTGAACCGCTCTTTGTATGCCGGCGCCGCAAAAATATCGTCGATCATAACCTGAAGGTAGCTGACGCTGTCCCTGAGACCGAAAAATTTCTGGGCCACGGGCAGGGAAACGAGCGCCGTCGAGGAGTCGAACTCGAAAAGCCCTGTGGCAAAGATCCCTGTCACGACGAATATCTTGCGCTTGGGAACCAAGCCCATGGGAGATTGCCTCCAGGTATCGGTTAAAACGTTCACGGTATCGCCGATACCCACGCTGAGAGTCAAAGCCAGGTCATGGCCGAGAAGAATGCCCTCCCGCTTCGTCTCGGCGGGAAGTTGGCCGCTCTCAAGCTTTTCCAGCCAGCTCGACTGTTTCCTTTCAAGTTCGAGGTCCATGCCCTTAAGCATGGCCGGCTGGTTTTTTGAAGGACTGGAGATAAGGACCATGTCAAAGGCAACGGGCGAAACGGATTTAACGCCTTGAAGCTCTTTGATCTTGGCCATGATTTGGGGATAGTCCTTTAAGCCTTCCCCCGACAGGTCCTGAACCATGAGATGGGAAGTGGCCCCGAGGATCTTGTCCCGGACGTCTTTCTGGAATCCGGTGATCAAGGCGATGGCGATGATGAGGGCCATGACGCCGATCGTGATACCCAGAATAGAGATAAAGGTGATGACCGAGATAAAGGCCTGTTTGCGCTTCGCGGTCAGGTAGCGCTTGGCGATGAAGAATTCGTAACTCATTTCGAATGTCCTAGTTAATTGTCATCGCGAGCTTCTTGGCGTGGCAATCTCTCCTTTATCGAATTCCCCCTCACCCCCCGTTTAGATAGGGGGGTAAAGGGGCACCTTTTACTCTTTTGGCCTCAGCAGCGGGAAGAGGATGACCTCGCGGATCGACTTCCGGTTGGCGAAGAGCATTGTCAGCCGGTCGATGCCGATCCCTTCGCCGCCGGTCGGCGGAAGCCCGTATTCGAGAGCCTGGATGTAATCCATGTCGATCGGATGCGTTTCCTCATCTCCCTTTTTACGCTCCTCGGCCTGCTCGTCGAACCGTATCCGCTGTTCCGCGGGATCGGTGAGCTCGGAGAAGGCATTGGCGATCTCCATGCCGGCGACCAGGAGCTCGAAACGGGCCGCCTCGTCGGGATTGTCCTTGGCCGCTTTGGCCAGGGGCGACACTTCCTTGGGCGGGTTGATGACGAACGTCGGCTGGAGGATGTGCGGTTTGACGTGCTTGTCGAAAATGACATCCAGGGCCTTGCCGAAAGTCAGCGGCTTCTTCTCCGGGGCCAGGGTCTCGGCGAACTTAATGATGGCCGCCTTGTCGTCGAATCTCCCGGGCGCCAGGCCGCTATAGTTCGAAAGGGCCTCCATGAATTTGATCCTCTTGAAAGGCCTCTGAAGCGAGATCGTGAGGTCTCCGTAAGTCAACTCCTCTTTTCCCAACAAGGTCCGGCCGAGCTCGCCGAGAAGCTCCTCGGTCATGGCCATCATGTCGTCGTAATCGCAGTAGGCCTCGTAGAACTCGAGCATCGTGAATTCGGGATTGTGTTCCGAGTCGATGCCTTCGTTCCGGAAGCTCCGGTTGATCTCATAGACCTTTTCCATGCCTCCCACGACGAGCTTTTTGAGATACAGTTCCGGCGCGACCCGCAGGTAGAGGTCGACGTCGAGGGCGTTGTGGTGGGTGATGAACGGCCTGGCCAGCGCGCCGCCCGGGATGGCGTGCATCATCGGCGTTTCCACTTCGATGTACCCCCGCTCGTCAAAGAAGCGGCGGATCTGGGCGACGAGCTCGCTGCGCAACCGAAAGACCTCCATGGCGTCAGGATTCACGATCAGATCGAGATACCGGCGGCGGTAGCGGAGCTCGACGTCTTGGAGACCGTGCCATTTCTCGGGCAGCGGATGGAGGCACTTGGCGAGAAACGTATAGCCGTCACAGTGAACGGTCAACTCCCCGGTCCGCGTCTTGAACAGCGCCCCCTCGACGGCGATCATGTCGCCGATATCGAAAAGGGCGAACTCCTCATACCTTTTGGCGCCGACCGCGTCCTCCCGGATATACGCCTGGAGCCTGCGCTTCCCATCCGATATATGAAAGAATGTCGCCCGCCCCATCTGCCGGACGGACATGATCCTCCCCGGGACACGGACCCGAATCTTTTGGGCTTCGAGGTCTTCCCTGGACAGGGTGGCGAATTGCCCGACGATGTCGGAGACGCCATGCGTCCTCTCGACCTTGTGCGGGAAGGGATCGATTCCCTCCCCGACGAGCTTCCGGAATTTCTCCTCGCGAGCGACGTCCTGGTCACTCTTTTTTGCGTCGTCCAGCGGAAAGGATGGCTCGTTTTTTGGCGGGTTCTTTGGTTGGTTCATCGTCGTTTACTTTCAAAGGAGGATTTTTTTTCTCTATTTTTTTCCAGACCGCGTCCAGAACCCCGTTGACGAAAACGGCGGCTTCATCGCTGCTGTAACGCTTTGCGATCTCGATGGCCTCGTTGATGACGATGCCCGGGGTTAGGAATTTCTCTTCGAGGAGTTCAAAGGCCGCGATTCTGAGGATATTGCGGTCCACGAGCGCCATCCGGGAGATCCGCCAGTGCTTGGCTGAGTTCTGGACGATCTTATCGATCTCTTGGCGCCGGGCCATGATGCCCCGGACGAGCCAGCCGGCGTATTCTTCGACGGCCTTTTCGGTTTTCTTATCCGCCCAGTGCCGGGCCAGGACCTCCTCGGCGCCGACATCGTTGAACTCGAGTTCAAAAAGAACCTGCAAGGCGTTCTCCCGGGCTGCTCGACGTTTTCCCATGGTCGTTATGGAAACGGAGACGCATCACTTTTTGCCGAAAGTGATGTGTCCCTGCTTTTTCTATAGCTTCGAATCCTTCATCAGGTTCAGCGTCTCGATCAAGGAGAACGCGGCGTCCCAGCCTTTGTTGCCGGCCTTGGTTCCGGCGCGCTCGATACCTTGTTCGATCGTCTCGACCGTCAGGATCCCGAACGAAAGAGGGATTCCGTCCTCGATCGAGATCTGGGCCAGCCCCTTTGTCACCTCAGCGCTCAAGAAATCGAAGTGCGGCGTGTCGCCCCTGATCAGCGCGCCCAGGCAGACGATCCCGTCGACCTTCTTGGACCGGGCCAACTTTTTGGCAACGAAGGGGACCTCGAAGGAACCGGGGACCTTATAGATCACGATGTCCGCGTCCTCGGCGCCGCGCTTTGTGAGCGCGTCCAGGGCCCCCTCCAGGAGCTTGCCCGTAATGAACTCGTTGAACCGGCTGACGACCAGGCCAACCTTGAATCCTTTGGCCTGAAGTTTGCCTTCGTATGTTTTCATGCCCTTCTCCTCTCGTGACACACACGCGTATGTCACCGATCTCTTTAAGCGATCTTCTTTTCGTAGAACCTGTATTTCTTGTAGACCTTCCCGCCTAGGGAGGCGGCGAATTTATTGACGGCATCGTTATCCTCGAGAGCCCAGGAAAGCTCCGCCCATTCAAAGCCCTTTTGTATCCCCTGCTTTTCGACCTCTGTAGCGAGGAGATAGCTGATCCCGGCAGCCCGGTATTCTTTGAGGACCCCGAAGACGAGCATTCTCATGCCCTTGATCTTCTTCCGGCCGAGGAGGAATTTTAAGAAGCCGAACGGGAACAGCCGGCCGTTCATTTTGGCCAGGACTTCATTGTAGTTGGGAAGGCCGAAACAGAAGCCAACGGGCCGGCCCTTATCTTCGGCAAGGACGACCAGGTCGGGATCGGCCAGCGACTTAAGGCTCTTGACCATGTGCTTCATTTCATTCTCGGTCCACGGCACGAATCCCCAGTTCTTCTCCCAGGCGTTGTTATAAATGAATTTGATTTTTTCCGCTTCTTCCTCCCAATTCTTCAAGTTGATGGGCCGGCAGGTCACGGTGGTCATAGTCTTGATTTTTTCAACAATCAATCTCACTTTTTCGGCGGTCGCGTGGTCGCGGGTCATAAGGAACGCATAGAGGTCTTTGGCCTTGACCTGTCCGTTTTTCTCCATAAGTTCCAGATAATAGCGGGGATTATAGGGCATCATGACGGCCGGCGGCGAGTCGAATCCTTCGACGAGAAAGGCGCATTCGTCGTTCAAGGAAAGGCTGACCGTGCCGCGCAGCGTGTCCATGCCCCGCTCATTTCCCCAGGCCGCAACGGCCCCAAGGAGTGCCCTGGCCGTATCCACCTCGTTCAGGCTTTCATACATCCCGTAAAAGACGACTTTCTCGTTATGAAACGCGTTGTGGTTCCGGTCAATGATCCCCACGATCCGACCTGTGATCTCATCGCCCTTATAGGCCAGGAACAGCTCTCGATCCGCGTGCTCGAAGAACGGGTTCTTCTTGATGTCCAACTTCTCTTTAACGTCCCTGATCAAGGGAGGAACCCAGTTAGGATCATCGCGATAGACCTTCCAGGGGAAACGGATGAAATTCTTCAAGTCTTTCCTTGTTCCCACCTTTTTGACCCGAATATCGCTCACTCCGTTCCTCCAAGTTTATGTATTCTAACAAAATGGGCCTTTTTTTGCACGATTTTTGTGGAATGATAAGGAAGGCGAGCGGAGCGAATTCCTCTCAAGGCTCTCCAGACCCAAGCGACGTTGATTTATTAGTAAGCAATTCTTTTTCCGGAGTCAGGCCAATTTAGGGCGGGGTCCTGTCGCGGCTCTTCCCCGGCCGTGCTCGCCGCCAAGCCGCTACGCGCGGGCGGGGAGCCCCTTCGCCGCGCCACCCCTGCTCGACTTGCCGGCACGCCGGAAAAGAATTGCCTACGATTTATTGACCTTGCTTGTTTTTATCTTTTTCTTGTGATAATAAATTTGATAATCAATCTCAGACCAAGGAGACGGAGATGAAGGTCAAGACGGATTTTGAAGAAGTCCCGCTCGAACAACTCCGGTGGACATGCGACCTGGCGGCAATCCCGTTCGCGACGAGTGAAGCGTCCCCCACCTGCGAGGACATCATCGGCCAGGAGCGGGCTCTCAAATCCCTGCAAACCGGTCTCTTCATCCGGAGCCTCGGCTATAACATTTTTATCACCGGCATGATCGGCACGGGCCGGACGACGACGATCAAGCAATTGCTCGAGAAGCTGGAAAAGGGAGACCAACCGACGGACGACATCCTCTATGTGAACAATTTCAAATATCCCGATGAGCCCACCTTGATCCTGCTCCCGCCGGGAAAGGGCCGGCAGTTCGCCGCGGCGATGGACAACCTGATCGAGATGCTCAAGCACAACATTCCCGATCTTCTCAAGAGCAAATATTACGCCGAAAAGCGGGACGACATCATCCAGGGACAGCAGCGCAAGCAGAAGGAGATCCTCCAGGGTTTCGAGGAGGAAGCGGCCAAGGAAGGCTTCTCCGTGATCCAGATCCAGATGGGGATGTTCGTCAAGCCGGACCTCATCCCCATGATCGACGAAACGCCAACGCCGTTCACCAAGCTCGAGGCCATGGTCCGGGAGAAGAAGTTCCCCCAGAAAACCCTCGACGGGCTCAAGAAAAAATACGAGGAGCTTTCCGAAAAGCTGGAAGGCCTCTTCGAGCTGCTGCGCGAGATCGATGAAGAAATGCGGACGCTGCTCAAGAACTGGGACGCCGAATCGATTTCGCCCCTGATCAAGGCAGCCGTGTCCGAGATCAACGCCCGTTTCCCCTATCCGAAGATCGCGGAGTATCTCGCCGACGCCGAGGCCACCCTCATCGGCAACATCGAGCTTTTCAAGAACCAGAAAAAGGACGAGGAGAAGAAGGAGTCCACCGACCTCTTCCTCGAATACCGGGTCAACCTTCTCGTGGACAACTCCGAGCTGAGCTACGCGCCCGTGGTCATGGAGACGAACCCCACTTACATCAACCTCTTCGGCTCGATCGAATCGGCGGTCAACCGCTTCGGCGTCCTGCAGACCGATTTCACGAAGATCAAGGCCGGTTCCTTCCTCAAGGCGAACGGCGGCTTCCTGGTCATCAACGCCCTCGACGCCCTCATCGAGCCCGGCGTCTGGCTGATGCTCAAGCGCACCCTGCGCAATCAGATCTTTGAAATCCAGAATTACGCCTCGATGTTCCTGTTCTCGACCTCGCGCCTGAAACCCCAGCCCATCAAAGTCAACGTCAAGGTCGTGATGATCGGCGACGAAGAAATCTACAACCTTCTCTACTTCGCCGACCAGGACTTCAAGAAGATCTTCAAGATCAAGGCCGAGTTCGACTCGGAGATGCCGAAGACCGAGGACAGCATCGCGGATTACGTCCATTTCATGAAGAAGATCTGCAACGAGGACGACCTCTTGCCCTTCGATAAATCCGGCATGGCCGCCGTCGTCGAATACGGAACGCGCATCGCGGGACGGCACAAGAAGCTCTCGACAAGGTTCCACGTGATCGCCGACGTCGTCCGGGAAGCGAGCTACTGGGCAAAGAAGGAAGGCAAGAAGATCGTAAGCGCGAACCACGTGGAGACGACGATCGAGGAACGGTTCGAGCGGGTCAGCCTCATCGAGGACAAGATCCAGGAGATGATCGACGAGGGTTCGATCATGATCGACTCGGAGGGCACGGTCGTCGGCCAGGTCAACGGCCTCTCGGTCTATAACATGGGGCAGTTTTCGTTCGGCAAGCCGACGCGGATCACGGCCCGGACGGCGGTGGGGCGGGCCGGCGTCATCAACATCGAGCGCGAGGCCGACCTGAGCGGCAGCACGCACAACAAGGGCGTGCTCATCCTCGGCGGATATCTGCGCGGGACGTACGCCCAGGATAAGCCGTTCGCCCTTTCCGCAAGCCTCGCCTTCGAGCAATCGTACGGCGGAGTGGACGGCGACAGCGCATCCTCAACAGAGGTCTATGCTATTTTATCCAGCCTGTCAGGGCTGCCGCTCCGGCAGGATATAGCCGTGACAGGATCTTTAAACCAGAGGGGCGAGATCCAGCCCATCGGCGGCGTCAACGAGAAGATCGAAGGCTTTTTCGATGTCTGCCGGGCAAAGGGGCTGAGCGGAACGCAAGGCGTCATCATCCCCTCTCAGAACGTTCAGAATCTTATGCTCCGAACGGATGTCGTCGAGGCCGCGGCGCAGGGAAAATTCCACGTTTATCCCATTCGATCCATCGATGAGGGAATCGCGATTTTGACCGGAGTGCCTGCCGGCAAACGCCGGGAGGACGGGACATTCGAAGAAGGGACCCTCCATTTCCTCGTAGACAAGGAGCTTAAGCACCTCGCCAGCGTCTCAAGGGATTTCTTCAAAGAAAAAGAAGAAAAAAAGGAGTAGAAGCGGGAAGTTCTGCCGCGGAAACCGGCGCTCAGGGATCAACCTGGCTCGCGTCTCGCGAAGAGCTTATAGGCTGAGATGAAGAAAAGAATATGGAAGATGAGCATCGGCCAGAAACCGATGGCGAGCAATTTCCAATCGAAAGCCGCTGGTCCCTGCCCGTGCCAGAAATCCGGCCGCCCGTTCTCGTGCCAGATGTCGGTGAGCGCGAGGTGATAAAGAATCAGAATCAGGAATGAAATAAAGCCCAGAACGATGGTTATCCAAAATATTTTCTTTCTTGATTTCATCTGCGCTTGCTCCTTTGGATTCTAATACAAACGCAATAAATAAAGTGACAACCTATGTGGGCGGCGTTTAGACC
>JALHTW010000318.1 GCA_022866045.1 Candidatus Aminicenantota bacterium
ATCTCGGTCCTCGCCGTCCGGGACAACGCCCGGCTCCGCGATAAGTATGACGTGATCATATTCGGCCCCTCGGGCGATGCGCTGAGCACTGTCGCGGGGATCAGCGGCGATAAGCCGATAGCCTGGAAAAAGACGCCGCTCACTCCCAACCTCGGGACCAACGATTCCACGGACGACATGCGCGGCGGGCTCGAGCTCGAAGGCGTGCTCCATTTGCGCGATTTCGTCAAGGAGGGCGGCCTATTCATTACGCTCGGCACGAGCTCCGCTCTCCCGGTCCAGTTCGGCCTGTCGGGAGGCATCTCCATTCGCCAGACGACGAACCTCTGGGCGCGCGGCAGCGTGTACAAGACCGATGTCTCCGACAAGACGAGCCCCATCGTCTACGGATATGATGACTCGCTGGGTGTGTATTTCAGCCAGTCGCCGGTTTTCGGAATGGGAGGATTTGGAGGACGGGGAGGCGGAATGATGATGGGTGAGGGCGGCGCTGCCGGCCGGCCGTCCGGCCGCGGCGGGGTCAACGACGCCGACATTCCACAAGGACGGCCGCGCGACATCGGGAAGCAATCCGTCGAGGAATTCCGGAAAATGCAGCCGCAGGCCGGCCAGCCCGAAGCGAGACCCGGCGCGCCCACGGGACCGCGGGCGAGAACGATCTTGAGCTTCACCCGAACCGTCAACGAGCTCCTGATCAGCGGCGGCCTGGGTGGCGGCGAAGAACTGGCCGGAACGCCGGCGCTCGTGGACGCGCCGCTCGGCACAGGCCACGTGGTCATGTTCAACTTCAATCCCATGTGGCGCCACGAGACGCACGGCTCGTTCTTCCTGGTCTTCAACGCCATGCTGAACTTCAAGAACCTGAGCCCCCCTCCGCCGGCACCGACGCAGAAGTAATCGTCAAGACAATAGAATATAATTTGGGGACACTTCCGTTAATATTTCGGAAGTGTCCCCAAATCTCCGTTATGTGTCCCCATATTTCGGAAGTGTCCCCAAATCTCAAAAGACTTTCCGGCTAAAAATAGGCTTTCCCGTCCTTAATGATGATCGTCGAACCGTCTACTGCTATATTTAATACCTCTGAATTGTCTCAGGGGGGAGGAATGTATAACAGCTTGATATAAAAGAAAATAAAAAAGCTTGACTTTTTATGACTATATATGTAAAATAATATTATCATATATTACATATAAAATAAACATGGATAAGAAGGTCAGCGCTACAGAGGCCGTGAGAAAGTTTTCTGAAATTATGAATTCTGTAAAATATAAAGGCGAAAATTATACGATCGTGAGAGGAGGAAAACCGGTTGCCGCGATCCGCCCTGTGGAATCATCGTTAAAAGTCAAATCTCTCAGTGAACTCGAAGAGATGCTCAAGGCCCTTCCCAAGCTTGGCGATGAAGCGCATAATTTTGAGCGCGATTTTAGAAAAATTTTGGAGAACCAGCCTTCCCTCCCCAAGAAAAGTCCATGGGATTAATTTTCGATACAAGCGTGATCATTGGCCTGGAAAGGGCTTCCTCTCGAATTGAAGGACTCATCAAAGGAAGAGAACTCGAGCCTTTCGGCATAAGTGTCGTCACGCTCTTCGAGCTCCTCCACGGAGTCTACAAGGCAGATTCAGAACCGAGTCGGCGGCAAAGGGAGGCGTTTGTTGAGAAAATTATTGAGCTCTTTCCCATTTATCCATTTGACTTGAATGAGGCCCGGATCTACGCCAGGATTTGGGCCCAGCTCATCAAGAAAGGAGTCGTGGTCGGCGCTCATGACCTCATGATCGCCTCGACCTGCCTTTCGCTTGGATTCTCTGTTCTCACCGCAAATATTCGAGATTATAAAAAAATCGAAGGACTCTCGGTCGAAGAATTCCCTGCCGGATAGAACGGCGCAACGAGCCAGCCTTCTTCCCGGGTTTTTGTGGGACGCAACCTCTTTTTGGCTCAAAATCCATTGCCCGATTCCCCGGACAAAACATCTCGCCCACTTGAAATTCCTGTTATTGGCATGGGGGGCTGATCGGATCACGGGATAAGAGGCGGATTTGCGCTAGAACAAAAATAGCCATATGATAAGCTAAAACCATCAGGAGGTGACCGATGGCAACTTATATCATCCTCAGCAAAATTTCTCCCCAGGCGTTCAGCGATCCGTTCGAGTTCAAAAAAATCGCCGAAAGAGTGGCATTGAAAATCAAGACCAAATGCCCCGGCGTTGTCTGGAAGCAGAGCTATTCCACGATGGGTCGGTTTGATGTGGTGGATATCGTCGAAGCGGATGACCCGAAGCAGATGGCCCAAGCGGCGATGATCATCCGCGCTTACGGGCATTCGACGACAGAAACATTAACGGCCATACCCTGGAAGGAATTTCTAGATACGATATAGATTGACTTCCGATCAAGCCTGATTATATTCTGCGTGTCCCAAAAAGCAAGGTTTGGAGTTTTTCGTTTCTGCCACCGAAATTTCTCGACTCGGGGAAAATGATTCAGTCGATCAGACTCTCGGCGTTGTCCAGGGCGCCCGGAACGAGCAGGCCGTTATATCCCACGCCGTCCAGGTGGCCGCCGATGATGGTGACCTCGTTCTTAATTTTCCCCCCTTGTCAAGCTCCCAAAAGGGACCGGATTCCTCCTCCGCTTCTGTGTCTGGAATGATCAGAGACTTTTTCTTATTCTTGACAGATTATTCTTTCGAATTTAAGATTTTTTTATAAAATATCGATTCAAGGAGGTGAACGTGCGGTTCAAGGCCATAACATTATTCGGGAAGAAATTGCGATACGGGATAATGGCGGCGGTCATCGGCGCCTTTCTCTTCTCGTTCGGCTCGGCTCTCCCGATTCAATCCGGACAGACGGCCCAACAGCAGGCCCAAGCTCAAACAAAGACTCAGGCTCAACCCCAAGCCAAACAGCCTCCTCGAACGCCCGAGCAGCAGGAAATGATGAAGCTTCAGCAGCAGATCCGGGAGCTCGAAAAAAAATATTTTGAACTGCGGGCGAAGGGAACGGCTCAGCGTTTCAAAGCGGATTTGGAGAATAAGAAAAAAGATGATGACCTCATCGCCCAGCTTTGCCAAGGCGCGGTCGATCACAAGAAGATCGCCTACGCGAGCAGCGTGGACGGCCTCCAGATCCCGGCCTACCTCTTCCAGCCGCTTACGCCTCGCGGCCCCAAGGGATACCCCGCTCTGATCTGGGTTCACGGCGGCGTCCACAGCAGTTTCTCCTCTGGTGCCATCCCCTTCATCCGCCAGGCCGTCGAGCGCGGCTACATCGTGATCGCGCCCGATTACCGGGGGAGCACGGGATACGGCGCCGAGTTCTATGAAGCCTTCGATTACGGCGGATTCGAGATCGACGACGTGATGACGGCGATCGATTATCTCAAGACCAATGTCCCCGCCGTCGATCCGGACCGGGTCGGGATGATCGGCTGGAGCCACGGCGGGTTCATCACCCTTCATTCCCTGATCCGTGACCAGGGCCAGATCTTGAAATGCGGCTATGCCGGAGTGCCCGTCACCAACCTGGTCTTCCGCTTGTCATACAAGGGGCCGAATTACGCGGCCGATTTCGTCACGGCAAAGCGGATCGGCGGCGAGGTTTATGAGAAGCGCGACATCTACATCGAGCGTTCGCCCGTCTATCACGTGGACAAGATCAAGGTGCCGGTCATGGTCCACGTCGCGACGAACGACCAGGACGTCAATTTTGTCGAGGACCAGATGATGATTCATGCCCTCGAGTACCACATCCCGAAGCTGGCCGAAACGAAGATATACGTCGATCCGCCCGGCGGCCACAGCTTTGACCGCTTGGTCAACAAGGAGAAGACGGCTCCCCAGAACACGCCTCCCCAGCGCGATTCCTGGAACCGGATCTGGACCTTTCTGGAAACAAACCTCAAACCGTATATCGGTGGGGACGGGAAACTCGAAGATACGAAATAAAAAAGACGGAGTCCGGCCCCCAGAGGGCGTCAGTCCCTGCAGGAAAGAAGGGAGTTGCGCCCGTTCTCTCATCGATCATCAAAAGATATGCCCGAAGTTGAAATAGAAGCCGGTGGACTCCTTACCAAGGCCGATGTCCAGGCGGACGATGAAGGTCTTCATGTAGAACCGCAAGCCGATCGTCGGGTTCACGATCCAGCCGCGAAAATCCATATCGCCGAGCGAGGGCCAGACCTTTCCCGCGTCCATGCCCAGGACGCCGCCGAACCGCCAGAAGACCGGGAAGCGGAGCTCTGCGTTCAAGATGAGGTGGGATTCGTCCAGATAGCGGTCTTGGGGCGATCCGCGCAAGGTCCTGTTGCCGCCGAGCGGGAGAAGGACCTGCACGGGCAGATCTTCTCCGAACAAGCTTTGCCCGCCCAGGCGAAAAGCCAGAACGGTTTTGGGGTAAAAAAGGACCGTGTAGTATTGGAACCAGCCGGCGAGCCTTCCGAAACGGACGTTGGTCCAGCCCATTCTCGGCGCGTATTCGGCTTCGGCCTGGAGGACGATCCCTTCGGAGGGATGGATGAAGCTGTCCCGGCTGTCATAGCGAAGATTTCCGAACAGCGAGAGATAGGAGGCCCGCGAGGAGTTCAGGCCGGGGGGCAGATCGCGGAGACGGCTTTCGTCAGAAAAGTTCGAATTTTCGATCGTTGCGTACTTCAGGCCGATCTGGCCGACGGTCTTCATCGTGAATCCCCGGCTGAGGGCGAGGCTGGCCTCGATGGGCTCCCGGGTGTAATATTCACGGTCCTCGTAGCGGGACCGGTTCCCGACGCCGAAAAAGCTGTTCTTGATCATCTTGTCGTAGTCCAGCGTGAGATCGAGCGCGACCGGATAGATCTTTCCCTGGCGTGTCTCAAAGTCCGGCCAGGAGAACACGAACCTGTACCAGCGCTCGCCTTTGGAGCTGTTGAAGAGGACGAAATCGAAGGATTCCGAACGGCGCAACGGATTGAGAAGAAAGGCTTTAAGGCCGTACCCGAACCCGATATCCGTGTCAACCATGAGGATGGGAAGAAACTCTTTCGTGAACCCCGGCAGCCGGGCGACGGTCGGCGGCTCCTGAGGAGAAGTCTCACAAACATGCTTCAGATCGACAACGGCGAAAACGCCGAAATGGTCGGAGGGGTGAAGTCCGGACTCCTTTGAATCGATGCTGATCGAGGACGACAGAACGTCCTCCGGCCGGAATTTTTTGTTGAGAAAGACATAGTCGATCCGGCGCTGGAGCGCGGCATCCAGGGCGTTCAGAAGGGCATAGCCCTCGAGCTTCTGTCCGGAGGCGTTGACCGGCCGGCTCGAATAAGCGATGTTCTCGTTCCGCACGGAGTCCCAGGAGAACCGGCTTTCTTCGCTTCCGGCCGGATTCTTTTCTCTCGCCGCCGTCAAGGTATCCAAGGCGCCGGCCGAGGACATGAATGTTTTAACCTCGGGAGAATCTATCTCGGCGTTAAAATCTCCGGCGATGATGACCGGCGCGCCTTCAGGAAGGCTCTTTAAATCTTCCAGGAGTTTCTTGACCTCGTCGCCCCGTCGTTGATTTTTTTCCTTCGCTGCGGCAAGGGCCTGTCCGAATTGCTCGTCCGTGATTTCTCGTCCCTCCGGCAGCTGGCGAAGTTTCCGGAAAAGATTTTCCTCATCCGGGGGAGAGGCGACGAGGTGGACGTTGACGAGATAAAGGGGCGTCTCATCCACGATGATCTTCCCGACCAGGGAGAAAACGGCCTCGCCGAAATGGAACGTCGCGAAATCGCCGTAGAGCCCGAACGGTCCCGAGAGCTTCCAGACATCATGCCTCTGAAGACCTAAAGACGGCTGGGCCAGGATGGCCATCCCTTCCTTGAAATTCGAGGGGAGGCCGACCGGTCCGAACTTGATGCCGCCGTTTGAGACCTGATGGATTTCCGTAAAACCGAGTGCCCCGGCCAGGCGCCGGGCATAACGGCCGGCGAAGTTCGCTTCCTGAACGAAGATCACGTCCGGGGCCGATTTTTTTATCTCTTCGACGAGGGCGGCGAACCGCTCCTCCCGCCGTTCGTCAGATTCATATTCGCCGAACTTGAAGAAGCCTTCGTAGTCAAGGCCGGACCAGGTGTTGACGGTCAGGACGCGAAGCGTGGTCCGGGAAGCCGCTTGACCCGAAAGAACAGAGGGAAGCAGAAAAAGACAAAGCAGGAAAACGATCGCGAATCTCATGCGCTGCATCAAGGAACCTCCTGAATTACATCTTCGCTTAAGAATTTAGCCCGGGCGACCGCGAAAGTTGTCAATGTCCTGTCAAAAGTTTGTCAAGATTCCGTTAATTTTCGGGATAGAATCGATCACCGATGATCTTCCGCCTCTTCGGCTCCCCTCGGAATATAGCTTTTGCGGCGAAACCCTGTCAATGGCTGCCCGTCGGGGCCGGATTTCCTGGCCGGTTATTATCTATTCTTTGCATTTGACAACGCGTATCTATTTACATAGAATTTCTAGAGAAGCCAGCAAGCGCATTTCTGGCGAAAAAAAGGAAGTTTGTTTCCCTTAGACAAGGAGGTCTCTGATGAACATTGGACTCGACATCGGTTATAGCGTGGTCAAGGCCATCGCGGACGGCCGCAAGATCAGCTTTCCCTCGGTTATCGGCACCCCCGAATATTCCCTGATCGATCTTCGAGAGAACGATCGCTCGATTAGTATCGTTTATCCCTCCAATACGTTGGTCGGAGATGAAGCCATCATGCACAGCCGCTTCATCCAGCGCCGGGAGGACCGCGCCTGGATCGAGAGCGATGAGTATTACATGCTCTTTCTCGCCGCCCTGACGGAGCTCGAGGCCGGGACATGGACGAGCGTGCGCATCGTGACGGGCTTGCCCGTCGCGTTCTATTCCGACCGGAACAAGCTTCGGGACCGCCTGATGGGCGAGCACAAAGTCCAGCGAAAAGGCAAACCCGTCCAGACCTTTGTCGTTTCCGAATGCCGCGTCATCCCCCAGCCGTTCGGCACGTTGCTCGCCGCTGCCCTGGATGATTTCGGCAAGATCGAGGACACCGACATCGCCAAAAGCATGGTCGGCATCATCGATATCGGAGGCAAGTCCACGAACATTTTTACCGTGGAAAGGCTGGCCGAGATCAGCCGAAAGACGGCGAGCGTCAACGTCGGCGGATGGGACGTCATGCGGGTCATCAAGACTCAGATCCTGGAACGGTTCCCGGAACTCGACCTGCGCGACCACCAGGTCGTGGACGCGGTGACGCATCGCAAATTGAAATATTTCGGCGAGACTGTAAGCCTGAATACAGCCATCGAGGAGATCGTAGCCCCGATGGCCGATCAAGTCATCGCTCAGGTCACGCAGCTCTGGGACAGAGGCGCGAACCTGGATATGATCCTCATGACGGGCGGCGGCGCGCTGCTTCTCGGAGACCGTCTCAAGCAGGTCTTCCGCAATGCCAAGGTCGTCCCGGACCCCGTCTTTGCCAATTCTCTCGGCTTCTGGAAGTTCTCCCAGCGGTCGGGGAATCCGGTCTGATACGATCTTTAAGCCAACGCCTTCGGCCTTTCGGCCTCGTTGCGGATCTAAGTCAATATGTTTAAGAGAGGCCTAGACGTATTTCTTGTTTTCAGGCTTTCGCTATGGTATGAATGCTAAAGAAAATGTTTTTTTAAATCATCTAGGGAGGATTTTTATGACACGGAAATCTCTTCGAACGCTCAGCTGGCTTCTCATTCTTGTCGGCTGGTCTCTTGTGTTTTTCCCGGTCTTCGCCGCGGCGGCCCCGCCGGAAGTCAAAAAGGCGGGTCCGAGCTTCTCGATCAAGCTCAGCGGAGGAGCCGGATACGCCTTGAACGGCGGCGGGGACCTGGAACAGGCCAGGCTGGGCAGGATAAATTATTACACGGACTTAGGCGGAGAGGACTCCTATACGGCGATCCTGAATTGGAAGAAGATGTCCTTTATTCCCAGTTTCGGGATCGATCTCATTTTCTATCTCAACCCAAATATCGGCATCGGACTCGGGTCGGGCTATATCATGGCCAGCAGCAAGGGTGATTATGGGTACACTTATAAATATGACGGATCTGAGTCATGGGGAAGCTATACTTTGGACAGCAAGGGTTCTTATGTACGGGATTACAAAATCAACGCCATCCCGATCGTCTTCAATCTCTATTATAAGATGCCCATGGGCCAGATGAATTTTTATGCTTACGCGGGCGCGGGATTATATATCGGAAAGCTGACGCATGATTACACGGTTGATGAATCGCTTAATTATCAAGATAGTTCTACATATTTTTTAGATGAAAAGTATGAATACACATACAAAGGCAATGGGACGGAGAAAGTCAAGAAGAATGCGTTGGGCTTCAATGGCGGCTTCGGCCTGGAGTACAATCTGGGCTCCAATATCGCCCTCGGGCTGGAAGTGTTCGGCCGGTTCGTAAATTTCTCCGGCTGGGACGGCAGCTATTCCGAAGAATGGACGGAGCGCGAACGGGAATGGCTCGAGGAATCTGGCTGGTATAACGATCAGACGGTGACAGGCGATGATAAGGGTAGTGGAAAATTATGGTACTACGAATCCTATGACTCGGACTTCGGCAAGCAGTATGGACAAATGTATGTCTGGGAGGAAAAGCCCAGCGGATCTTCCTATAGGGCTGTGAAGGAAGCGGCCATCAACCTTAACGC
>JALHTW010000319.1 GCA_022866045.1 Candidatus Aminicenantota bacterium
AAACCGACCGGGAGACCTCTGAATTCGGAGCGACGGACACGTCCAAGCTGGACAAGGATTTGAATTCCAGGAAGGACGCGGTCCCTCCCATCGGAGGACTGGCGATCGTAAGGCGAAAGCTTTTGATCTCGCTTGTGGCGTTTTTGACAAATACGATGAAGGTCCGCGGGATCTGGCCTTTCGAATATGTCCCGAGGCATCCGAGGGGCTTGGAGTTCCTCGGCGTGCCGATGGTGATCCCGCCCGTGACAGACGCTGTGTAGATATTCTGGTTCCGCATCCCTGCGGTCACTGGATTACAGCTGCCGAAGGACGGGCTGGGGAATTCTCCTGACTGGAACGATGTCGGCGGGGTGTAATTGGTCCAAATGTTGTTGGCGGGAGGCCGCACGTCGCGATTGTCCGTCCAGGCGACATGATAGATGGGCGTGCTCGAGGCGTCGGTATTGAACTGCCATTTTTTGTTTTTCAGGACGAACATCGGAGACGGCGCGAGATCGACATAATCCCCATGGAATGGCTGCGTCCCACCCTTGAACAAGGGATAATTCACCGGATTGAACTGAACCTGATAGATTTCTTTCGTGCTGCTATTTTGAGTGTTGTCGACTAAGGCGAACAGATAACGAGAGACTTGGATGGAGGACCCGAACGTCGGGCTGCTCCCGGGTGATGCGGTGGCCGTGCGGACGTCGACCGTATGGCGCTTGATCCCGCTCGTGCTCTCGTCCATGTAATCCGTAAACGCTCCAGAAACGTCGTTCCGTGCGTCATACCAGGCCATCATGAGCTTGCCGCCCGTGTAGACGAGCGAGGGCATGAACTGATGTCCCCGGCCGGAATGATTGTCGACTGTCCTAGACGTCGACCACGAGTTCCCGTTGTTGGAGGATGAAATCACGATCCGGGAGTCTCTAGACGGGCCGAATCCGCGCGCGGTCCAGGCCACGTGGATGTAGCCCTTGTCATCGACCGTCATCGCCGGATAGCTGTTCGAACGGAATGTCGCGCCGGACGATCCCTGGTCGAACGGCGTGGTGGAAGCGATCTGAACGGCTTTCTGGAACTTCTTTCCGCCGTCGTTGGAGGCGGCCACCATGATGCAATCGGTCTGACTTCCTTTTTTGAACCGGCGCCAGGCGACGTAGAGCTTCTCGGAGGCTCCGGGATCGACCGCGATCACCGCGCCTTGATTGATGTCGCTCCCAGAGCTGATCTCGACGGCGGAGCTCCAAGTGAGCCCGTTATCCTCCGAGCTTCGGAAGAGGATCTTTCCCTTGAGCGTATTCGCCGCCGCGCTCCCGGAGAACACGGTGTAAGCGATATAGACGCTGTTGGCGGCTATGGTCTGGGCGGGAACGCCGGGCGCGGAGATCGGCACCGTCCGGCCGGCCGCGTTGGGAATATCGACGGCGATCCAGGGCTTGTCGATGAACTGGCCGGAGGCGTTTGTGACGCTGTCGATGATGCGCGTATCGATATATTTGATCGGAGGCGTTCCATCGGTGTTGTTGTTATCGATATATCGGGCTAAAAAGAGGGCGCTGTCCCCGTTCTGCGTGGTGGAAAATCTCTCGAATGCGATTCCGGCACAATAAAAGATTCCGTTCGTCCCGGCGCGGACGACGGGGTCGGCGGCGGCTTTATATTTGGGGTAGAGCGGAGAACCTGATCCGCCTTGCGGATAGCCGGGCAGCATGGTGCTCGTCCAAGATTCGCCGCGATCCATCGACTGAAAGACGCCCAACCAAGCATCGCCCGCCGCGATGGGCGAATTGGCCGCGTTCCCCGGCAGCTCTCCTTCCGAGGCAGCCATATCGACCGTGCGGTAATCATTGGCCCCCGCAAGGAGATGCAGTGGGTTTCGCGTAGAGACGGCAATCGACGGCTCATTCTGGCGTTGGAGCCAGGGGTCGCCTCCCGGCAGCGTCGTCCCCGAAACCATATTGACGTTACGGCCGGCAATAAGAGCCGTCTCCTGGAGACTTGTGTTCTCGGTGCTCTGCGAAGTCGAGCCCGACGGACTTATCGTCAAAAAAGCTAATAATATAGAGAAAAACACGCAGCCAAAAATACGGCGAAAGGACATGGTGCCCTCCTTTTTATGTCGATGACCAGGGTAATGGAGAGCTCGCCCTTTCAAATATGGATAAATTTCCCCCTAAACCACCTAAAGGACCAAACCTCAACATTGCCCCATTCCCAAAGAAAAAAATCTTTGCTTTCTAAACTTTTTCGGAATTCCCGTCTTCCTTCTGGCCGGATTGTCCTACAAAAATCCAGGCAATGTCAAGGATTTATTAATGTGATCTTAATGATTCTCTTCCATTTTGTATGGCTAAAAATGAGGGAGAAGATCTGGGGACGACCGCGGCAAATTAATACAAACGCAATAAATAAAGTGAAAATTTATGGGCGGCCTAAGCGGCGCCCGAACGGGCATGTCATTTTATAGTGCGTTGATATTAGCCTGACCTTTATTCGCTTTCTTCGCGGGCCTTGGCCACGGATGAGACCCGGTCTTTAGCGTCGAGATTGATGAGCCGGACGCCCTGTGTCGCCCGCCCCGTCGCCCGCACCTGATTCGTCTGGATGCGGATGACCTTGCCCGATACGGTGACGACGAGGAGGTCCTCATCGGCGACGCCGAGGGCGGCAATGCCGGGACCGATCTTGGGCGTGACCTTAAGGTTCAGAATGCCCTTTCCGCCCCGGCGCGTCTTCCGGTAGAGTCCCGTCTCGGTCTTCTTGCCGTAGCCCTTTTCGGTGGCGGTGAAGATGTATTTGTCCTCATCCCCGATGGCCACGATGCCGATGACCTCGTCCTTCTTGCCGAGCTTCATGGCCCGCACGCCGGCCGCCGCCCGGCCCATGGGCCGGATGTCCTTCTCGCCAAAACGGATGGCCTTGCCGAGCTTCGTGGCGATGACGATGTCGCGCTTGCCGTCCGTGAGCCGCGTCCACAGGAGCTCGCTCTTGGGACGGAGCGACATGGCGATGATGCCGCCCCGGCGGATGTTCTTGAACTCGTCGAGCCCGGTCTTCTTGATCAGTCCGTCCTTGGCCATCATGACGACGTACGTGTCGGGGCTGAAGTCCTTGACGGCCACGATCGAGGTCATCGTCTCGCCCGACTGGAACTCGACCAAATTGACGATGGCTTTGCCCCGCCCCGAGATCCCCACGTCCGGGATCTCGAGGGCCTTGAGCCAATAGAGGCGGCCCTTGTTCGTGAAGAAAAGGAGGTAGGAGTGGGTCGAACAGACGAAGACGTCCTCGACGACGTCCTCGGCCTTCATGCTGATGCCCCGCCGGCCCTTGCCCCCGCGCATTTGGAAATGGTAGGACGAGAGGGACGTCCGCTTGATGTAGCCGGACTGGGTCGTCATGACGACCACGTCCTCCTCCTTGATGAGGTCCTCGGCCCGGATGTCGGTCACGACCTCGTCGCGGATCTCGGTCCGGCGCTCGTCGCGGTAATGTTCCTTGATCTCCTTGAGCTCATCGACGATGATCTCCTGGACGAGCTTGTCCGAGCTCAGGATTTTCTTGAGCTTGGCGATGAGGGCCTTGACCTCTTCGTATTCCCGGGCGATCTTGTCCCGCTCGAGGTGGGTCAACCGCTGGAGCTGTATCTCGAGGATGGCCTGGGCCTGGACCTGGGTCAGTTTGAACTGCTCCATGAGCCCCGTCCGCGCCTCATCGACGTTCTTCGAGGAGCGGATGAGCTTGATGATCGCGTCGAGGTGGTCCAGGGCGATCGTCAGGCCCTCCAGGATGTGGGCCCGGGCCTCGGCCTTCTTGAGGTCGAAGCGCGTCCGGCGCCGGATGACGTCCTGGCGGTGGGAGATGAAATACTTCATGATCTCGATCAGGCTGAGCGTCTTCGGCTGCTTGTCGACGATGGCCAGCATGATGATGCCGAACGATGTCTGGAGTGCCGTATGCTTGTAGAGGTTGTTCAGGACGACCTCGGGCAGCTCGCCCTTCTTGATTTCGAGGACGACGCGGATGCCTTCCCGGTCCGATTCGTCGCGGATATCGGCGATACCCTCGAGCTTCTTCTCGTTGACCAGCTCGGCGGTGTTTTCGAGGAGGCGCGATTTGTTGACGGCGTACGGAATTTCCGTGACGACGATCCGCTCGCGCTCGCCTTTGTCGCCGTGTTCGATCGTCGTTTTGGCCCGGATCTGGATGATCCCTTTTCCGTCGCGGTAGGCGTCGCGGATGCCCTGGCGGTTGAAGATATAGCCGCCCGTCGGAAAGTCGGGGCCGGGAACGAACTCCATGATCTTGTCGAGGCCGGCGTTCGGATGCTGGATGAGATAGATGATGCCCTCGACGACCTCGCCCAGGTTATGTGGGGGGATGTTGGTCGCCATGCCGACGGCGATACCCGATCCCCCGTTAACCAGGAGGTTCGGGAACTTCGACGGGAGGACCTCGGGCATGGTCAGGCTTTCGTCGTAATTGGGGACGAAGTTGACTGTGTCCTTCTCGATGTCGGCCAGGAGCTCCGAGGCCAGCTTCGTCATCCGGACTTCGGTGTATCGCATGGCGGCCGGAGGGTCGCCGTCGATCGAGCCGAAGTTCCCCTGGCCGTCCACGAGGAGATAGCGCAGGCTGAAGTCCTGGGCCATGCGGACCAGAGTGTCGTAAACCGCCTGGTCGCCGTGGGGATGGTATTTGCCGATGACGTCGCCGACGATGCGCGCCGACTTTTTATAAGGCTTGTTCCACTGCGTCCCGGTTTCATACATCGCGTACATGACACGCCGGTGGACCGGCTTGAGCCCGTCCTTGATGTCGGGAATGGCCCGCCCGATGATCACGCTCATGGCGTAATCGAGATAAGACCGCTTCATCTCCTCTTCGAGGGAGACGACGGACAGGTCGGCCGCGACGGGCGGAAGCTCTTTCTTTTCGTCCTTGTCTTTTTGTTTATCCTTCTCTTTGTCCATGTTGTCTATTCGCTTGGATCACGATCTCGCGACTGAAAATCTCCGCTCGCCCGCTTTCCCAAAGGGGGAAAGGGGGATTATATATCCAAATTTTGGGCCATGAGCGCGTTCGACTCGATGAACTCGCGCCGCCGGTCGACCTCGTCGCCCATGAGGATGGAGAAGACTTCGTCGGCCGCGACGGCATCCGTGATCGAGACCTTTAAGAGCGCCCGGTTCTCAGGATTCATCGTCGTTTCCCAGAGCTGTTCGGGGGCCATCTCGCCCAAGCCTTTATAGCGCTGGATCGAGACGCCCCTCTTGCCCTTCTCGTGGAGGTAGTCGAGGAGTTTTGTCTCGTTCTCGACGACCACAGTCTCGCCGTCGGTGAGGACCTCGTACGGCGGCCGGAACTCCTCGAGCTCCTGGACGATCTTGAAGAGGTTCTTGTACTCGATGGAATCGACGAGGCTCAAATTAACCATGCAGGTGATCGACATGCCGTTGATGGCGAACGTGACGGACAGCTCCCAGGTGTCATACTCCTCATCCTTGGTCAGCGCGGTCTCGAGGTTTTTGGCCCCGATGAGAGACTGAAGGCGTTTCATGGACTTCTTGTCCTGAAGGAACTCGAGGCCGTTTACGCCTTCCCGGATGAGAAGCTCGATGAGGAAAAACGGATAGTTCTTCCGCTCGAGGAGCTGGATGTAGTTTTTCTTCTGCATGATCCGGAGGAAGAGCTTGCGGAACTTCTCGCCCTCAAAGACGTCCTTCCTGCCCTTGACCCGGACCTTGAAGTCCTCAGAGATCTTCTTGACGATCCATTTTTCGTAAGCCCGCTCCTCTTTAAGGTACAAGACCTCCTTGCCTCGGGCGATCTTGTAGAGCGGCGGCCGGGCGATATAAAGGTAGCCCCGCTCGATGAGGGATCTCATCTGCCTGTAGAAAAAGGTCATAAGGAGCGTCCGGATATGGGAGCCGTCCACGTCGGCGTCGGTCATGATGATAACCTTGTGGTAGCGGAGCTTCTCCAGGCTGGATTCCTCTTCGCCGATGCTCGTCCCCAGGGCGGCGACTATCATCCCGATCTCCTCGTTGTTGAAGATCTTGTCCTGGCGGGCTTTCCAAACGTTGAGGATCTTGCCCTTGAGGGGCAGAATGGCCTGGAAGCGGCGGTCGCGGCCCTGCTTGGCCGAGCCGCCGGCGGAATCGCCTTCGACGATGTAGATCTCGGCCAGAGCCGGGTCGCGCTCCTGGCAGTCGGCCAGCTTGCCGGGGAGCGACGTCGATTCAAGCACGCTCTTCCGGCGGGCGAGCTCGCGGGCTTTGCGGGCGGCCTCGCGGGCGCGCGCCGCGTCCAGGGCCTTCAGGATGACCCGCTTAGCGTTCGTCGGATTCTCCTCGAGGTAGGCCGCGAGCTTCTCGTTGACCAGCGACTCCACGATCCCCTTGACCTCGGAATTGCCGAGCTTGGTCTTGGTCTGTCCCTCGAACTGGGGGTCGCGCATCTTGACGCTGAGCACGGCGCACAGGCCTTCGCGCGTGTCGTCGCCCGAGAGGGCGTTCGCGCTCAGGTCCTTGAACATGTTGTGGGCGACGGCGTAATTGTTGATGCAGCGCGTCAGCGCGGACTTGAAGCCGATGAGGTGCGTGCCGCCTTCGGTCGTGTTGATGCTATTGACGAAGGTGAAGATCGTTTCGGAATAGCCGGCGTTGAACTGGAAGGCGAGCTCGACCACGACGTCGTCCTTCTTCGACTCGAAATAAATAGGCCGCGGGTTGAGGACGGTCTTGTTCTGATTGAGGTATTGGACGAACTCCAGGATCCCGCCCTTGTACTGGAATTCATGAAACTTGTTGATCCGCTCGTCGGTGATGATGATCCGGATGCCTTTATTGAGGAAGGACAGTTCCCGCATCCGCTGGGTGAGGATCTCGAAGTTGTGTTCCGTTAATTCGAAGATCTCGTCGTCGGGCCAGAACGTGACCTTGGTCCCGGTTTTCTTGGTCTTGCCGACCTGCTTCAGCCTGGTGACGGGAATCCCCCGTTCGTAGCTCTGGGTGAAGATCCCGCCGTCGCGCTTGATCTCAAGGTCCAGGCGTTTGGAAAGCGCGTTCACGACCGAGACGCCCACTCCGTGCAAACCGCCGGATACTTTATACGTCTTGTCGTCGAATTTACCGCCGGCGTGAAGCATGGTCATGACGACTTCGGCGGCGGACTTTTTCTCCTTCTTGTGCTGTTCGACGGGGATGCCGCGGCCGTCGTCGATGACCGTGATCGAATTGTCGACGTGGATATAGACCTCGATGTTCTTGCAGTAGCCGACCAGGGCTTCATCGATGGAGTTGTCGACGACCTCATAGACCAGGTGATGGAGCCCCTCGGTACTGGTGCTCCCGATGTACATGGCCGGTCGTTTGCGGACCGCCTCCAGCCCCTTTAAAACTTTAATGCTTTCGGCCGTATATTTTTGTTGTTTCATAGCTCTTATCTCATTGAAAAAGGACGGGGTATGAGATCAGAATTCTCATCGGACCCGCGGGTATTTTCTAGATAAAAATTATATAAAAAATCGGCCTGAAAGTAAAGCGTTTTTGGGGCCAAAATCCACAATATTTTGGGGCATCCGGAAGGATATATCACTATGATTTGCGGTATCCCTAAAAATATCGAGATATATTTTTTGAGCGAAAAATAAGTGGCTCCTGAAGCTGTATCAGCCCGGCAAAAATATTCGGGGGACACAATACCCATTTCCCTGTTTTTTCCCGGCTTCGGCCTTGACCGAAATATGGAAATTGGAATTGTGTCTCGAATTTCGGGGCGTCTCGCGAATGGTCTTCTCCCTGGATTTCTGCTAATATGTTTTCTTCTGCGAGGAGATTTTGCCGTGAAAAAATGCCCCCTCCGCATCCTTAGGTCGGCCTGGAATCATGCTCTTTTAGCCGCCTTGATCTTCATGCTTTTCGTCTTGCCCGGCTGCGCCCCCAAAATGAAGATCCCCGGAGTTCTCTACGTTCTTTCCCAGTCGAACATCTACGCCGTCGGCCAAGACGCTTCTCAGATGCTCCTTTCGGACGTGGCGGCGGCCGCCTTATCGCCGGACGGACATTATCTCGTCTATGCCCAAAAGGATCGGACGATTCTCCTGGAGCTGTCGACGGGAGACGAAAAGCCCGTTCTGTCCGAAGGCGGCCGCACGGTAGGATGGAACAGCGACGGATCGAGGTTCTTCGTCGTCACGGGCTGTGAAACCAACCGCCTTTATGCCGGAAAACTCGACGGGACCATCGCCAAAATCTATCAGGGGACGAAAGGGGTGCTGGCCCCTGCGGAGGATGGATCCTCGCCGGGGGAATTGACGTGCGGGGAACTGTCGGGCTGTCTGTTTCTCGACAAGGACAGCCTTGTCTTTTCCGCATTTGAAGGATCGATGTCCGGCCGGACCGATCCCGGGGAGATCTCTGCCAACAAAGCCCATCTTGTCCGGCTCGACACGACGCCGCCGCAGTTTCAAACCATCCAATTTCCGCGCCAGGTGCGATGGAAATTCGTGGATATCTCCGCAGACAGAGACCTGGTCCTTGTCTCCGTGGAAAAGAACCCCGAGAATGCCTCCTCGTTCGAACAAATAGCTTATCTGTCCCCTCGCTTTCAGGAGTGGCGTCAACTCTCATTTGAAAACGAGATTCCCCTGAGCATTTCTCGCTGGGAGACCGAAAGTTGGGGGATCGCGGGAGGATTAGCTCTCCTCTTCATGCCCCAGACTCAACGCCTGTTCGGGCTCGTGAACGAATGGACGGATAAGGGAGCCCGGGAATATTTTGTCCTGTTCGATCCGGACACGGGAGAAATGGAACGAGGACCGGATAAAGGACCGGGGTGGATCATCAACCGCCCTCTCTTCGATCCGGAAGAGCGGTTTGTCGCCGTATTTTTTGATGAGGGGACTCAAGAGCACATAACGATTTTTGATCTGCAAACAAATGCGAGATCCAAAATCTGGAAGATCAAAGCCCCCCAGGGAATGAATCTGGACGCGAGCCGCGACCGATTGCTGGCCTGGTACCAGTGACCGGCCTTTCTCTCCCCGCAATAATAAAATGGTTCTCTTCAATTTTGTGTGGGTAAGCCTGATCTGAGGAAAAGATCAGAAAAGGAAAGAGATCCAAAAAATATTCCATAGAAATCGGGGTCAAGGGCATCGTTCCGCGGGTTTGACCCCGGTAAAATTTTGGATATAATTCGACAGGAAAGGGACGACAATGCCGGCGAACCTGACGCCTCAATACATCGACGCCGAAAAGAAACTCCGGACGGCCAAGACGCCCCAGGAGAAGATCGAGATCCTGGAGGAAATGCTGGCCCTCATCCCCAAGCACAAGGGAACCGAGAAGCTCCAGGCCCAGCACAAATCCAAGCTCTCCAAGCTCAAGGAGGAAATAGCCAAGCAGCCGTCGGTTAAGCACGGCCTGAGCCATATTATCCCGAAGCAGGGCGCCGGCCAGGTCATCGTCATCGGCACGCCGAACACCGGAAAATCCATGCTCATCAAATCGCTCACGGGAGCCGAACCCGAAGTCGGGGATTATCCGTTCACGACGCACGTCCCGGCGCCCTACATGATGAAGTTCGAGAACGTCCGCGTCCAGCTCATCGATCTGCCGCCCCTCACGTCCGACATCATGGAAAGCTGGCAGGTCGAGCTCATCAAGGTCGCCGACGCCGCGCTCATCGTCGTTGATCTTTCGAACGCCGAGTCCCCTTCCCTTCTTGAGTCGCTCATCGCCAAGCTCAAGGAAAAAAGGGTGGAGTTCGCCGCCGAAGATTACGTCCCGCCCGAGGAAGGCCCGGGGCCTCCCCAATTCAAAAAGCGGACGCTCCTCGTCGCCAATAAGAAAGACCTCGATGCCGGCGGCGATCATTTGGAGACCCTCAAATTCTTTTATGAAGGCCAGCTGGCCATCCTGCCCGTTTCTTCCTTGCTCGGTGAAGGCCTTGAGGAGCTCAAAAAAAGGATCTTCTCCATCCTCCACGTCATCCGCGTGTACAGCAAGGCGCCGGGCAAGAAGCCGGACCATAACGAGCCGTTCGTTTTAAAGCGGGGAAGCACCGTGATCGACATGGCCCGCGCCGTCCACAAGGACTTCGCCGAAAAGCTCGCCTACGCCCGCCTCTGGCGGGGCGAGGAATACACGGGCCAGATGATCAACCGCGATTTTATCCTCGAAGACGAGGACATCTGCGAGCTGCATCTTTAAATGGAGACACAATACCTATTTCCCTAATTCCGAAATCACGGAAAATAGGGAATCAGGTATTGTGTCTCCAAAATGAGAATTCGCTTTGGTTCCAGACGTTTATTAATTTGAAAAGAAAATTGTCTACGACTAGGTGTTTATCAAATGCCAAAGTTCGCCCGTCTCGTCATCCCGGGGTGTCCTCACCATATCATCCAGCGCGGGAACCGTCGGCAAAAAGTGTTTTTCAACGATTCGGATAAAGAGCTCTACCTCAAACTCATTAAGCGACATGGAGATAAAGCTGGCATTTCGTTCCTCGCCTATTGCCTCATGGATAATCATGTTCATATGATCGCCATCCCTAATAAGAAAGAAAGCCTCGCAAAGGGGATCGGCGAAGCACATAGGAAATATACGAATATCATCAATATCCGAGAAGATTGGAAAGGTTATCTCTGGCAGGGAAGATTCCTTTCTTTCGCTCTTGACGAAATCCACTTTTACGCAGCGGTTCGATATGTGGAAAGGAACCCCATAAGAGCCGGCATCGTCCAAAGAGCTGAAGATTACCCTTGGTCGAGCGCACGCGCTCATGTTCTCAAAAAAAACGATGTTTTGATTTCTGGGCGAGAGAATATTCTCAAGATCGAGGATTGGAGCGCTTACCTGAAAGAAAAAGACGATCAACACTTCATCGAACAAATTGAACTGCACGAAAAGACGGGAAGACCGCTTGGAAGCGACGACTTTTTAAGGAAGCTCGAAGAAATAACCGGCAGAAAGATTCTCCGCCGGTCTCCGGGAAGAAAAAAAAGAAATGGGTATTGCGTCTCCCTATTTCATCCCCATGACGAAATTGGGAAATAGGTATTGTGTCTCCCTATTTCTTCCTTTTTCTTCCTCAATAATAAGAATTTCGCTCATCTCCAAACGTTATGACTTTATTTCTTCTCCGGGCGGAAATCCAGCACGTCTTGGCCGGCCATGTCGAGCCCGGCGATAAAAAGCAGTTGGGCCAGGTCTTCCATGATCTCGGGAGTGATTAACTCCAGGCTGTCCTTCGTGTTGTGATATGTCGAGTAGGGCACGGACTTTCCGGAAGTGCCGAAGGTCAGCGCCGGGACGCCCTTCCAGAAGAACCGGGCCGAGTCCTGCCGCGGCCGGCCGGGGTAGGACGCCGCGCCGCCGGACACCTGGCGGTGGATGTATTTCTGATTGGCCTTTTCGATGAAAGCCCAAAAGGCGGGGTAGGTCCTCGCTCCCGAGGCCGAGATCCTGTCGCCCATCCCTGCGCTCTCCATGTTGATGAGAACGAGGGTCTTATCCAGGGGATAGACAGGGTGTTCGCAGTAATAATCCGAGCCGGCCACGCCCTGCTCCTCTCCGCCGAAGAAGATGAACATGACCGTTCGCTTCGGCTTCACGGCGCATTTGGCCATGGCCTCGGCGACACCCAGTCCCACGGCAACCGCCGTGGCGTTGTCGTTCGCCCCGGGCAGGAGTTCCCAGGTCCGGCCGAGGTGGTCGAGGTGGCCGCCGATGATGATGACCTCGTCCTTGAGCTTCGGGTCTGTCCCGGGGATGACGCCGATGACGTTATAGCCGATCCCTTCCGGATGAGGCTCGGTGATGTTCTTGATTGTCATGATCTTGCCGGTCGCAAAGGACTGCGGTTTGAGCTCCTTCTTGATCTTGGCCACGGTGTCGGCGTACGTCTTCCCGGTCCCGGCGAATATGTCATTGACGACGGCCGAACCGACATGATCATAGATGAACCCTTCCCGGTAGGAACTATTGGGGTTGACGATCGGGCCGTAGTTATAGACCATGCCCTTGGCTCCATGGGCGACCGCGTTCTCGAGCTTGAACTGGTGGAAGGAATAGGGACGCCATTTCTTGAAAACCTCAGAGGTGTCGCTGGCCGGCATCGGCACTTCGGGGTCCATCAAAACGATCTTGCCCTTCACGTCGACGCCCGTATAATCGTCGTAGCCCAGCTCCGGAGCTGTAACGCCATAGCCGACATAGATCACCTCGGCCGTGACCTCGCCCGACCCCGACGTCCCGCCGGGGAAGAACTCGTCCTCGTACTTGTAGGATTTTTTGATGACTCCGTCCTTGATCGGGATGTTCATGGCGAGCAGGCCTCCCCTGGAGACGAGCGTATAGGGATTGGGATAGGCCTGAAGGTAAGTCCCCTTGTCCCCCGCCGGCTGAACACCCCATTTCTTGAGGAGCGAGATGATCCACTCTGCGCAGGCGTTGTACTCGGGCGTGCCGGTCAGGCGGCCTCCATATTTTTCGGAAACGAGCTCTTTGACATAGTCATAGAGCGTGTGGCTCGAAATGGAGTGCATGGCCGCGAGGATCTTCTGTTCGTCCGTGAGGGGGGCCTGGCTCTGGCCGCGCTGGGCCTGGGGAGCGGCCACCGAAGCGCTCATCAACAAGACGAAGGCAAACACGGCCCATAATATTTTCTTATGTTTCATCCTCTCCTCCTTCAAATAGATAATAATGTTTATTATAAGAATGAATGAAAAGCAAGCTTCAGAGGCTTGCTTTTGCGGAAATGAACTGCGCCGCTCGCGCATTTTTTATTAAGGCGAGGGGATGGGGGCGGAGAAGGACCTGCCCGAGGCGGAGCGAGCATGGATTCTCGGCCGAAGGTCGAGAAGAGCGATCCGAGGGTCCGAGCCGATTTTCCTCGCCGGGGAAAATCGGCGTGCCTTCGAGCCCCCGCCCCGAGCCCTTTAGAAGCGGAAGGCGATGCTGCCGCGCAGGAGGAATCCGTCGAAGACACCATAATCGATCAGAGCGTGAACGTTGCTCGTGATCTTGAGCTTCAACCCCAGGTGGAGCTGGACGAACGGAACAAATCCGGGGAGCGGGAACTTTTTTGCTTCGCCGGTCTCCTCATCGATCTCGGATTCTATCTCATCCTTGAGCTCTTTGATCGTCTTGGTCTCGGAGTCCTCATAATGTTCGTTGATGTCCGGCCCGACAAGATCGGCCGTGTAGCCATAGGTCAGCCTGCCCTCCTCGAGCGCCGAGCCTCCGGCAATGCCCAGGCCGAACGTGATATAGGGATGAAACCTTGCCGAAGGGATGATATCCCAGCGAAAGCTCAGGTGAAACGAGAGGGGTTTCATGAGGAACTCCCCGTTGACCGCTCCCGCAAAACTGGCCGTCCTGTGCGTATTCAATTCTTCGACGCCGAGCGTCGCAGAGACTTCGGGAAGGGAGATCTTCATCGATGTTTTTTCCACGCCGAACCCCAAGCTGAACGATCCGTTTTCGCCGCCGGGATACCACCTCAACTCAAAACCGAAATGGCCGCCGCCCGAATCGAAGCGGACCTTCTGGTCGTAGCTCGTTTCCACGAAATCCGGATAGTCTTCCTGGATCTTTTTCATGAACTGATCCTTGAATTCGGTTCGGAGAGCATCGTCGAGGGCGGATTCAATCAGGCCCTTGAACATGTTCACGCTCCAGTGACCATAGTGGAACGAGAGCTCGATCTTCCCCTTGGCCGGAAGAGCGAGAGTCATCCCGAAAAGAAAGCAAGCCAGTGTTCCGGCGACAAAGAAAATACGCGATTTTTTCATGGAACCCTCTCCGTCAGGAAAAATCAATTTTTCCTTGGACACTTTATAGCACTCCGAGAACTGTTGGTCAAGGCCACTGATCGTCTTAGTCCGGGGTGAGGGCCAAGATGGACCTGCCCGAGGCGAGCGGGCGATGAGATATGATTTTGGACAAGTCTGAAAGGAACGAAGCGACAATCAAAAGTTTAGCCTGCGGAGGCTCCGTTTTTAAGGGAACCTTGCGGCGATGATGTTTGAGCGCGTCTTGAAGCGAGTTCATCGCCGCCGAAAAAACGGAGCGTCCGCCAGCGTGAAGAACTTTTGAAGGAGCGAGTCCTTTCAGACGAGTCCCTTTGATCCCGCTCCACGAGCCCATTTGATTTGCCCGCCCGATTCTGCTATCTTCAAACTTTCAAGCCGCCCGAGCGCTTGAAGGAGGAGGCCCGATGCTGTACAGAGTATTTCCGGTTGCGCTGACGCTGGCCGTATTCTTCGGAACGGCGTTGACCGCCGCCGCCCAGCAAAACCCCGTCGTCCTTATGAAGACGAGCAAGGGCGACATCACGATCGAGTTCGACCAGGCCCGTTCACCCATCACCGTAAAAAATTTCCTGTCCTATGTCGACGCAAAATTCTATGACGGGATGATCTTCCACCGCGTCATCCCGGGATTCATGATCCAGGGCGGAGGCCTGACGCCCGATTTCCAGGAAAAGCCGGCCAAATCCCCGATCAAGAATGAAGCGGGGAACGGCCTCAAGAACCTGCGCGGCACGATCGCCATGGCCCGGATGGAGGAGCTGAACAGCGCCACCTGCCAGTTCTTCATCAACCATGTCGACAATCCCTCGCTGGATACTATGAAATACGCTGTCTTCGGCAGGGTTATCAAGGGCCTGGAGGTCGTGGACGCCATCGCCGAGGCGCCCACCGGCACGATCAAGGGCTATGAAGCCGCCCCGCGGCAGGCCATCACGATCATCTCCGTCCGCCGCGTTGAGACCAAATAAGCTTTTCAGCCCTTGACCAAGGATAACGAACAGAGATCCAAGCTCGGCGATACGATATTCGCCGTCTTCCATCTCTTTCTGCTTATCACCGTTGTCGTTTACGCCGTTATCGGCCTCGTCCAAGGGAATACCATGCGCTTCGCGGTCATCATGGCCGGCCTTGTCCTTTATTATTTCCTCGTTCTCCGCAAGGCCGTTTTCAAGGAGATCGACCGCAAACGGAAACTGAGATCCTCCGGGCCCCCAGGGAAGCCCTGAAAAATGGATAGATCCCGTCGCGCGCGTCGCGGACTTCGTGAGCCATACTGGGCCGGCCGATATGCGGAATCGTTCGCCCTGGCCGCGATGAAACCTTGGACCGGCATCTTCCGTTATATCTAACAGAGGTTAGGCGTCGCCATAATGCCCATGGCATATAAACGAAAGATTAGCTTTGAGCGAACGACGCCTCCGGACCCGAAGCGGCCGGCCAAAAAGCCGCGTTTACGAAAGCGCCGGATTTTCATGGCCGCAGCCTTAACTCTCGTTGTGATCACGATCGCTGTCGCCATCCAGATTTTGATCCCGGCAAGGAAGCCGGCCGCTGTTCCCGAACCTCTGCCCCCTCCGGAGGCCAGGAAGGAATCCCCTCCGCTAAAAGTCACCGAAGAGACCATCCAAAAAGGACAGACGATCTCCAAAATATTGTCCGGCTACGGATTTTCCCCTACGGAAATCGACCGTTTGAAAAATCAGGTGAAAGAACAGGTCAAACCCGCTCTGAACCTGAACAAGATCATCGCCGGCCAGACGATGAAATTCGCCGTGGATGCCGGCGGTGTCGTCCAGTCCATCGAATACGCGCTCGACGATGAAAATTTCCTCTTCATCACGCGCGAAGGCTCCGCCTTCAAGGCTGAGAGAAAAAAATATCCTTTCGAATACCGGATCGCATACATCTCTGGCACGATCGAGGACAATCCGAGCAATGCCGTTCTCGCGCGCGGCGAAAATGAAAGCCTGGCGATCCAGATGACCGACCTGTTCGGCTGGGACATCGATTTCTACACCGAGCTCCGCGAGGGCGATTCCTTCCGGATGATTTATGAGAAGAAATTCCTGGACGGAAAATTTTCCGGCTATGGCAACATCCTGGCCGCGGAATTTATCTGCCAGGGAAAAAAATTCCAGGGGTTCCGGTTCGTCTATCCGGACACAAAGAAGGCCGACCATTTCGACCGGGAGGGGAAATCGGTCCGGAAAGAATTCTTGAGGTCGCCGTTCCTCTACACCCCCCGCATCACGTCCCGCTTCAGTTCGAGTCGCCTTCATCCCATCCGCAAGGTCTACCGGGCTCACTTCGGTGTGGATTACGGCGCCCCGATCGGGACACGAGTCCAGGCAACGGCCGACGGTGTCGTGACCTTTGCCGGCTCGAGGGCCGCCTCGGGCCGGATGGTCAGGATCCGGCACAAAAACAGCTATGAAACCTTGTACCTCCATCTCAGCAAAATCACGGTGAAGGAAGGAGACCGGGTGACCGGCGGCCAAAAGATCGGGGAAGTCGGCTCGTCCGGGGAATCGACCGGACCCCACCTGGATTACAGGATCAAGCAGGGCGGAAGCTACGTCAACCCGCTGTCGTGGAAATTCCAGCCTGTGGCGCCCCTCCGGCCGGAATTCAAAGACGCTTTCAAAAAGGAAGTGGAAACATACAAGCTGTGGCTTGACGCGCCGCTCGTGATACGGCGGGCTTTCTCACGCTAAAAAAAAGCGGGGCGCTCATGGCGCCCCGCTGAATCAAGCTTCGTCTCAATCAACCCATTCGACTCCCCGGGCTGAAGCCCGGGGTATGCTCAGGGTTAATACTGAGCGGCGCTTTTTACCCCGATTTAAAAATCGGGGTTTGGCGCCGCGAACGTATCAATGACGGATGTGGCCGCCGCCTCCGCTGCTTGAGGACGAGCCACTCGAAGAGGAGCCGGACGAACTGCCCGTGCTCGCGGTGCCGGCAGAAGAAGACGCGCCACTCGAGCTGCCCGCAGAAGCTCCGCCGGTAGAATCGCTATTTCTGCCCACGCGCAGAAGCGGGTGGTTTTGAACCATGCTTGAGGAGATATGAAGCTGGGGGCTGTAGATTTCATTCAGCCGGCTGGAATAGAGGATATCCGCGCCCAGCCGTTGGATGAGCCTGGCATCGGGATTCCAATCGCGCATCCGCGATGCGGGAACCGGAACGGCGGACTTTATGGCGGATGGGACCGGCCGCGGCTTCGCCAGGGAAACATCGCCGCCTCGTCTCGCGGGAGCGGAGGCAAAATTCTTAGGTTCGGCTGACGGCATGAATCGTTCAACGGTCCTTGCCGACGAATTATTCGAGAGCTGGGGAGACCGCGGCTTGAGATTCGCGATCATCTTCTGAGGAGAGCCCGCTGGCAGGCGTTGGAGTGCGTTCATTAAAGGCTCGAGTCTGACCGCCCGGCCCTGGATCTTCGGCATGTTCAGATCCCGAGCGCTCACGACGAGGGAATGTCTGGAAATTCCTTTCATCGAGGCGAGGGCGTTCTCATCGCCTCTCTTCAGGGCCTCCCGCAGCATTTTGTAGGCTTTATTCATTTCTTTGGGCCTGGGGAGAGGTGCTACGCCGGGCTTTTGAAGCTGATCCTTGGAAATTTTTCTGAGGGCAGGCTGGCCGCTGGAAGGCTGACCGGGACTGACACCGACACCGCTATCGCTATAGAGATATCCAGAAGGATAATTCCAATAGCCGAAATACCGCCAGGAAAAATATGAATTGTAAAGACCGTACATGGAGTAAAAATTGTCATACCACATCCAGTCCCACATCGACCACGGCCGCCAGGAGTAATAAGATCCGGCAAAGAAAGCCCAGTCCACCCAGGCCGGGGCGAAGGCCGAGCCGGGGAGCCAGAGCCAGCCTTTCTTCGCGTCCCACTGCCAGACGCCTAAATGATAA
>JALHTW010000320.1 GCA_022866045.1 Candidatus Aminicenantota bacterium
CGCAAGCTCATCGATCAATACTACTCGGATAAAGGCAAATATCCGGCCTCCGTCCAGGCTCTTGTCGACGAAAATTATCTGAGGAAGATCCCCGTGGACCCAATCACCGGGAAGGCCGATACTTGGCTCGAAGTCCAGGAGCAGCCGCTCGCGGACGAGATCGAGCCCGGACAGGTGTTCGGGATCGTGGACGTGCATTCGGGTGCGGAAGGAAAAGGCCTGGACGGCACGCCCTTTAACACTTGGTAATGAAGAGGAACGAGGGCTACACCATCATCATGCTGCTCGTAGCGGCATTCGTCTTGGCCATCGGACTTCTTGTCGCAATTCCGGTCTGGCAGACTCAGATCCAGAGAGAGAACGAGGAAGAGCTCATCTTTCGCGGCAAGCAGTATGTCGAAGCCATCCGGCTCTATCAGCAGAAAAATCCCGCTCAATTCCCGAAGACCCTGGAAGAGCTTTATAAAAAGCGCTATCTGCGGCGCCTCTATCCCGAGCCCATGACCAAGAACGGCAAATGGGACGTCATCCTCCAGCAGGAACGTCTGGCGCGCAGCGAACGCCCGGCAGGCCCATCCGGCGGCCTGCAGCTTCTCGTCGTTCCTGAAGCGAACCTTTCCTCCATTGGAAACCCCCGCATCCTTGGCGTCGTGAGCTCCTCGGCCAAAAAGTCCATCCGCCTCTATAACGAGGAAAACGCCTATAACAAGTGGCTGTTCTATTACGGCCAGGATCCCAAGGTCAAACCGGACATCGTCTATTACGGTCAAACTGAAAAGAAATGAAGGATTCTCTTCTCATCGTCGCCGGGGAAAAATCCGGAGAAAATTACGGCGCATCCGTTGTCCGACGTTTTCGAGAGATGGATCCCGAGGCGCGTTTCTTCGGCATCGGCGGGACAAAGATGGCGGCCGAAGGAGTGGATATTCTCTTCCCGATGGAGGACTTGGCCGTGGTCGGTGTCTTTGAGATCCTCTCCCAACTTCCCCGGATCAGGAAGATTTTCTCCCGGATCCAGGACGAGATCAAAGCCCGCCGGCCGGCCGCCGCGGTTCTCATCGATTCTCCGGATTTCAACCTGCGCCTCGCCAAAAAACTCCATAAGCTCGGAGTGCCCGTTCTTTACTACATCAGCCCGACCGTGTGGGCATGGAGAAAGGGGCGGCTCAAGACCATCAAAAAATACGTCCGCCAAATGTGCCTCATCTTTCCGTTCGAGGAAGACATTTATAAAAAAGAAGGCATCCCGGCGCGCTTCGTCGGCCACCCCCTCCTCGAAAGGGTCAAAACGGCTTTCGGAAAAGCGGAATTTATCGAGAGATACGGTCTCGACTCCGGCCAAAAACTGATCACTGTGCTGCCGGGGAGCCGGCGGAGCGAGATCCGTTTTCATATGCCCGTCCTGATCGAGGCTCTGCAGAAGATCCGGCATGAAGTCCCAGTCCAATTCGTCCTGGCCTTGGCCGAAGGCCTTGATCCCGATGCTTTTCGATCGCTCATCCCTCTAAATTCTCCCCCCATCAAGGTCCTCCGCGAAAATACTTACGAAGCCATGGCCGCCGCCGACCTCGTCCTGTCGGCCTGTGGAACAGCCAACCTGGAGGCGGCTCTGCTCGAAATCCCGCTCATCGCATTTTATAGGCTTTCATCCCTCACCTATTGGGCCGGCCTGAAACTCGTCAAGATCAGAAATTACAGCATCGTCAACATTCTGGCCGGCGAAAATATCGTCCCCGAACTCATCCAGCGCGACTTCACGGCGGACAACGTCTTCCATGAGGCCATGACAGTCCTCGAATCCGAAGACATCCGGTCTGCCATGAGATCGCAGTTTCGCCGGATCAGGTCCCTTCTGGGAAGCGCTTCGGCCTCCCGGAACGTGGCTCTCGAGCTTGAAGCATTAGTCCGGCATTTGAGTTGAGCCGGCACTCGGGCAAGGGAATTCCTCGCCGACGAATGAACCTTGGCTCCCGCACAACGCCTATTATCTGTTGGCCTTGGCCGCACTGATGGGCGGCAGGTAAGGAAGGATATCGGCTTCGGCTGTCCGGATGTCCTCGACGGTGTCGATCTCAATCGCTTTGTACTTCCCCACATCCACGCCATAGATATCGCCGCCGCGGTCGATGACTTCCTGGAAAGCGGCCTCGTAGAACTCGTTCACATTCTTTTCGATAACAATCTTGCGATCGATAACGGCGAAAAGCAATTCGAGTCCGGCCGGCCCGAATTTTTCGATGCCGATCGATTCTCCGATGGCTTGGGAAGACGGCACGTCCTTGCCGATCTCAAGGATGCGGCCGCGGCCATCAACGGTCACTTTGATCTCCTCCCCGCCCAGGATGATGTTTGTCTTGACAGCCAGGCAGTCGGCATGGCCGGAATCGAGAAGGGCTTCGAGGATCTTCCCATCAAAAATGATATCGCTGTCGAGAAGGAGCATCCCGCTGCGGAAGACCTCTTCCTTGGCCAGCCAGAGCGAGTAGATATTGTTCGTCGCAGCGTAGACGTCGTTGTGGATGAATGTCAGGCGAAGTTCGGGAAATTTTTCGGCGGCATAGCGCCGGACGAGAGGGGCGAGATATCCGGTCACAATCACAATCTCTTCGATCCCGGCCGCCGAAAGATTGTCCAGCGTTCGTCCAAGGATGGCCTCCCCGCCGATGGGAAGAAGACATTTCGGCTTGTCGTTGGTGAGAGGTCGGAGGCGGGAAGATGTGCCCGCGGCGAGGATGACGCCTTTCATGAAGCCGCTTCCTCGGCAAGGTTATGGTCGATCCTGTTCTGGATAACGAACATGACCGCCGTCCAGAGATTGCCGACGACGATCAGCCCCCAGAAATAGAAGTCGATCCGGCCGAGAAGCGTCGAGACGATCAGCAGCGTGCCGCCGGTCGTCGAGCCGAGGAACGTCCAGCCGCGCAGGGCAGCCTTGTTCTTCCGGGACAATTCTTCTTCGTTGAACTTTTTGACAGGCTTAGCGCTCGTCCACTGGAACGTCAGCTTTTTCTGGAGGTTCAAATACCAGAGATACATGCCGATAGCCGCCTTGCGCAAATTCTTTCCTTTATGAGCCTTGAGCGCATCCAGTTCTTCTTTAAAGCTCTCGTAGTCCTCGTCCTTGACATGCGAGGAAGAGCCCAGGACATAATCGATGAAGCGGTTCCGGTAGTAATCGAGCGTGACCGAGTGGAAAATATTGCTCAGCCCAGCCGCCGCGACGAGCAACCACCACGCCTCCTCCGGTTGTCCCGATTCAGGGGCGAGGCCGAGGCCGATCCCGAGATAGATCGACAGGCTGACGACATAATCGATCATGCCGTCAAGGATCCGGCCCATCCGAGTCCCGTTCTTCTTGAGCCGGGCGAGCTGGCCGTCGGCGCAGTCGAAGACGATGCACACCCCGTAGAGAACGGCGCCTAAAATGACGGCCGAGCGGTGGCCGAACCCGAAGCTAATGCCTCCGAGGATGCCGATGAACATGGAGAACACGGTGAGCTGATTGGGCGTGATGTTCGTCCGGTAGACGGCCTTAACCAGGGCAAAAGCCAGCGGCCGGTAAAGATAGAGGTCGAGAATCTCCTCGACTTCGACGTGCTTCAGAGATCTTTTGTAGTCAGCGATGATGCTCAAAGAATTTTTTTCTCCGTGGCGAACGCCCGGATCTCTTCGATCAGCCTCCGGTTCTGCTCCTGCGTCCCGATCGTGATCCTGACGCAGTTCTCCAGATGGGCCTCGTTGAAGAATTTGATTGTCATTTTTTTCTGGGCGAGATGGTCCTTCAAGGCCGCTTTCCACTGGGCCGGAACGTCGGCCAGGATGAAATTGGCGTCCGACCGATAAGCTTTGAATCCCGGGATGCGCCCCAGCTCGCGGTAATACGTTTCCTTGTCCTGGACCATCTTCCGTCCGATGTCGGTATAGTAATCGCGGGAATCGAGCGCCGCCAAGGCCAGCCGCTCGGAAAGACGGTTGTAGCCGAGATAGCGGGCGCTGTATTGAGAAAGGAGGGTTAAGTTCTTGCCCAGGAAGGCGAATCCGATCCGGATGCCGGCCAGGGCATAGTACTTGGAGAACGTGCGGATGATGATCAGGTTAGGAAATTCGCTAATGAGATCTTTGATGTCATTCGTCTGCCGGCTGGCGAATCCCCAGTAGGCTTCATCCAGGACGATAACCGCGTTTGTCGTTTTCCTCAGGATGGTGCCGAGGTCCGTAAAATTGAGCGAGTTCCCGGTTGGATTGTTGGGCGAACTGATGAGGATGAGCCTGGGCTTGTGCTGCGCCGCCACCCGCAAAAGGCTCTCAACATCATAGGCAAAGGAATCCGCGCCGGGCACGATGGGATACTCGACCGAGATGCCTCCTTTTTCGCTGGCGATGGACTTGTAATACCACCAAGAATGCGTCGGGATCAGGATCGTCTCATCCTTGGCCAGGTAGCAGTGGACGGCCTGCTTGAGGAGATCCTCGGCTCCGTATCCAAGGAGAACACTATTTTCCGGAACCCCGAACTCTTTCGCCAGGCGTTCCGAGAGGACGCTTTTTACGCCCCGCACAAAATCCTTGGAATACCAGCTGAAGTACTCGAGGGTCGAAGTTCTCAGGACCTCGTAGCAGGCGGGCGCCGGGCCGTAATTGTTTTCATTGCGGTCCAGATAAGTGATTTCCTCCGGCATGATTGATCTCCCTTTCTTGATCTATCAAGCATCGATATTTAAGTCCGCGAAATGTCCGGGCTTCTTGATCCAAAAGTCCGCTCAATTACGTCGGCGTATTATACACATTCGGAAAGGACAATTCAACAAATCAAGGATGGCCAGAAAACACAGGCTTGAAATCGCGGGTCAAAAATTGTAAGTTTGAAGGAGTTTCGAAGGCAATGAAAAGGAGGACCGATGAAAAGATTATTCGCGATGGGACTGGCCTTGGCGTTCGCCGGAGGCCTGGCCTTCGGGCAGGCGGACGAGATCCTCAAGCTCAAGGAAAAAATCATCGAGCTCCAGAATAAAGGAGAGCTCGGCTTCAGGAACTTCAACCTCTGTTCGAACATCTTGGGATTCGGGTCCTATGTCCCGCTCCCGGAATCCGTCATCAAAAAGGACGAGAAGTTACAGCTGTATTACGAACCCATGAATGTGTTTACGAGCAAACGCGAGGGCCTGTACGAGATATGGTACACGCAGGACATGGTCCTCCTGAAGCCGAACGGCGAAGTCCTCCAGGAATGGAAAGATATCCTCAGCTTCAACTATACATCGAAAGCCCCGGTCCTGGACCTCTACGCGACGAACTCGCTGGACTTGGCCGGCCTGGCTCCGGGAAAATACAAATTCAAAGCGGTTTTAAGAGACAAACTGAAGAATAAGGAAGTCAGCAAGACGATCGATTTCACGATCCGATAAAATCCACGGGGATGCAGAAAATTCGGTGACAGACACTGAGTTCACATGACATTTCAGGAAAAGATCATTGACTTCTGAATGCGGAGTCTGTCATCGAATTATTGGCAGAGTAAACTCCAGCCGATCGAAAAGCTTGAGGCCGAGACTGTCAGCGGCGCCGGCCGCAAGCTCAAGCACATAGAAGCCCGGCCGTTCCGGAGAATACGAAGGACAAGGGTCCTCCTTGCACGGGGGGACGTTCCGGGCAATGTGGACGATCCTTCGGTCCTTATTGATCCAGAGCATATCCAGGGAGATCAGAGTATTCTTCATCCAGAAGGAATAGAGTCCTTCCTCCTCGAACACGAACAACATTCCCTGGTCGGGCAGGAGCTTCTCCCGGAACATCAGCCCCCGCTGCCGTTCCTCGTCCGTGACGGCGAGCTCGGCCGTAACCGATTTGCCGTCGGGAAGATAGATCTTGATGAATTTATCACGTCGTTCCGACTGGCAAAAAAGCAAGCCTCCGGCCAGGAGGAGAAGGAGAGTTAGGATCTGGATTTTTTTATTCATTGTAAATCCTCATGACTATTATAAACTTTCCCGCCGCGAAAATAATCCCCCTCTCCCCCTTTAGAAAAGGGTGGAGAGGGCCGGATTTATCAGTCTTTTGGGCAGGCCCAGGTCCGCCTGCCGATTTTTATTAATGCAGCGAAACGAGGGGGACGAACCGGACGGGCAATAGCCGCGTCTCTTTGAACGTCTTCTCTTCCCGCCGGACCAGGACGAGCTCCTGATAATCCACACCGACAGGAATGATCATCCGGCCGCCGACTTGGAGCTGTTCTTGAAGGACTTTGGGCACAGAGCCGGGAGCTGCCGTGACCATGATGGCGTCGTAAGGAGCGAAATCCTTCCAGCCTCTTGTTCCGTCGCCGATCTTGAACTGAATATTGACATACCCCAGGCTTTTCAAAACGTCCTGAGCGCGCTGAGATAAAGTGGAGACGACTTCGATCGTGAAAACATCCTTGACGATCTCGGCCAAAACGGCGGTCTGGTATCCTGAGCCTGTCCCCACCTCAAGGACTCTTTCGGCTCCTCCGAGTTCCAAAATTTCGGTCATATAAGCAACGATATAAGGCTGGGAAATGGTCTGCCCTGCCCCGATCGGAAGCGGCCCATCTGCGTAAGCGGAATCCCTCAACTCTTCGGGGACGAAAAAATGCCGCGGAACTTTGCCCATAGCATCAAGGACTTTCGCGTTCTTGATGCCGCGGCCGGCGATCTGGACTTCGACCATCTTCTCCCGGAGGGAGGAAAAATCGTTGCGCATTCTGTTTTAATAGGCTCGGGCGAAATAGACTAGAGCTTTCGCTTCTTTGCCGCAGCAGACGCAGGCGCCATGAACGGGTTTGTCTTTAATCTCGAGGGGAATGAGGCGGATCGTGGCCATGGTTTCGTCCTTGATTTTGTCTTCGCAAGCCTCGCCGCCGCACCAGAGGCTTTTCACGAATCCTCGCTTCGTATCCAGGATGTCCTTGAACTCGTCATAGGTGCGGGCCTCGTGGGTATTTTGTGCTTGGAACGTGAAGGCCTCTTGATAGAGCGAGGCTTGAATGTCTTCAAGCAAGGCGGGCACTTTGGCCCCAAGAGCATCCAGCGGCAACGTTTCCCTTTTCATGGTGTCCCGCCGGACAAGAACGGCCTGGCCGGATTTGACATCCCGCGGGCCGATCTCGATCCGGAGAGGGACACCCCGCATCTCATGTTCCGCGAATTTCCAGCCGGGCGTGAATTCTTCGCGGGTATCCAGGTAGACCCGGACCCCCGCCTTCTTCAGAATTTCTTCGGCAGCGAGGGCCGCCGGGATGACGGTTTCTTTCCAGTTGCCCAAAGAGATGGGGACGATGACGACCTGGATCGGAGCAACATGGGGAGGCAATCGAAGCCCGGAATCGTCGCCGTGGGACATGATCAGAGCGCCGACGAGCCGCGTCGAAACGCCCCAGGACGTCTGCCAGACGTATTGGAGTTTCTGGCCGCGATCCTCGAAGCGGATATCGAACACCTTGGAGAAATGCTGGCCCAGGTTATGGGAAGTCCCCATTTGAAGCGCTTTTCCGTCCGACATCAGGCCCTCGATGGCGTAGGTTTCCTGGGCGCCGGCGAATTTCTCCCGCCAGGTCTTCCGTCCGGCGAGGACGGGGATGGCAAGCTCGGTCTCCACGAATTCCTTATACATAGCCAGGATCAAAAGCGTTTCTTTCTGCGCTTCCTCGTAGGTTTCGTGGCAGGTATGGCCTTCCTGCCATAAGAACTCTGTCGTCCTCAAAAACGGCCGCGTGACTTTCTCCCAACGGACGATGTTGGCCCACTGATTGATCAGGACGGGCAGGTCACGCCAGGATTTAATCCACTTCGAATACATATGACCGATGATCGCTTCCGAGGTCGGGCGGACGGCCAGCCTTTCTTCCAGCTCCTCTTTCCCCCCGACGGTAACCCAGGCTACTTGAGGTGAAAATCCCTCGACGTGCTCTGCTTCTTTTTGGAGGAAGCTCTCTGGAATGAACAGGGGGAAATAGGCATTGACATGACCCGCGGCCTTGATTCTCTGATCCATCAGCCGCTGGATGTGCTCCCAGATCGCGTAGCCGTACGGCCGGATGACCATCATGCCCTTCATCGGGGCATAATCGGCGAGTTCCGTTTTTTGGATGATTTCGACATACCAACGTGAGAAATCTTCGGTTTTCGGCGTGATCTGTTTGACCAATCGTTCGTCTTTGCTCACGATGCACTCCGGAGTTGAAATCTGCGGGATCATTCTATCGTCCACCCCCTCTTTTGTCAACTTCGGCCGGGGCCAAAGAGCGGAAGAGAAGAAATCTCCTTAGAAAATGTCAGGTCCTTCAAGCGAGAAGAATTAACCTGAATTATTCATAAATTGCTTCGTTTCCTCGAGAAGAATATTCGCAGATAGCGCCGAATTCAAGACAAGGGGGACACGATCCCAAATTCCGGAGAATTTGGGTCATGTCCCCGAATTCGGCACCCGTCCGCAAATTCACAACCGGGAGAGATAACGTAATTCATGAATAATTCAGATTAATAAACTTGGCTCGAATAGGCAGATTTCCCATTTGATTTTTTTCGATTCCATGATCGGATAACCTCCAAACCGGAGAGGGGCATGGACTGGGGTTTCTCTGATCAAATGGACTGTAAAAGTTAATTCATCAGGAAGGAGTATCCCAGCCGACAAGGAGGTGAGGCCCTAAAATCCGAATATCACCCCTTTTTTCATCCAAAGGGGTGATTGACCCCCTTCAAAGGCCGTGGCATTGTATCGGCGAAGCTTATGAAAAAGGAAGCGAGAATGATAAAACAGCCTGTCACAGGAGAGATGGATGTCCTGGGCGCCAAGGACCTCGAGTTCAACTTCCCCCTCCCAACCCTGGTCGAAGGCCTGAACGCTCATGAAAAAGAATTCGTGGAGGACACGGTCGTTTCAAATATCAGCCACCAGGGGGCTTCGTTCTATCTTAAAAATCCCGTCAGTATCAGCACGCGCTTGAAGCTCATCATCGACGTGCCGGAGAAACTCGCCGGGGATAAGGACTTGAAGCTGGTCATCAAAGGCAAAGTTGATAAAGTCGAGATCCTTCGCGAGCGGTTCTCGGAGCAAAGAGTCACGGTCAAGTTCGACAGCAAATACATCATCAAGCCTGGTCCGGAATAAATCACAGATATGAACGCGAACGGCACTTCCATCCAAGGCGTTTCCAGAGCACAGAAGAGGGAGCGGACATTTGAGTTCTCTCTTCCCGTTCTGGTCCAAGGCTTCGACGCCGCGGGCAGGAAATTTTCGGAAAGAACGGTCCTCTCATCTCTCAGCGCCAAAGAGGCTGTCTTCATGCTCCGGGCTAGAGTCATAATCGGAATCAAGCTTAATCTTAACCTCCAGGTCCCGCAAACGTCCATGCTCGAAAAGCCGCTCGAACTCTGCGTCTCGGGAACGGTTCAATACGTCAGATCGGACACTTCGTTCAAGAACAAGAGCCAGCTGGTTTCGATGAAGCTTGACTCGGATTTCCAGATCCAGTCCCTCGCCTCCTAATTCGGCGGTCAAAGCTCAACATCTGCCATTTTTTCCAAAAAATTGATGATGAGGTCTTTCTTGACAAGCCATATCCAATTTTATAGAATTCGAAGAAAATAGAGAGGATAGGAAGAACCCAGATCATCTAAAGGGGCGCAAAAATACATGAACAAAAGAAAATCCTCATTTTCGGAATCCTCGAAAATCAAGCTTCTCGTCTTCTGCCCTTCGGACATCATCCTTTCCGGGATCCTCAAATCGCTTGAAACCGATCCGGAGATCGAAGTCGTCAACATCGAAAAGAACACCCTCGAGTCCTTCATGGACTCGATCCGCAAGCTCCTGCCTCACGTCATCCTCTTCGCCAGCTCCGAGGCGCTGCCCAACATTCGGGAGATCTGCAAGGCGATCCGGGAAATCTCCAAGGACCAGATCAAGTCTCAGATGCTCTTGCTGGGCAACATTCCCTCCCACGAAGAGATCGTGAGCCTTATCAACGTCGGGGCGCGCGGCTATTTCGACCTGAACGACCCGTCGGGCCAGCTTCCTGAAGCCATCCGCGTCATCCACAGGGGCGAGATCTGGCTCCCCCGCGACAAGATGAGCAGCATCATGGACCGGATCATCTCGGTCGTCGGCCGGGATATGAAGGAAAAGACGCTCGACCAGCTCACGCCCACCGAATTCCAGGTCCTCAAGCTCATCGGCCAGGGCAAGAGCAACGACGATATCGCCTCCATCCTCTTCATCAGCAAGAACACCGTCCGATCGCACATCAAGAGCATCTACGCCAAGCTCGACACACACAGCCGTCTCCAGCTGGCGCTGTATGCCATCAATTCGGCCCTCTTTTAATTTCAAAAGGACAAGGTGGGGAATGCCATGGACAAAAAAGCCGATAAAAAAAGCACTCAAGTAAAGGAAACAAAGAAAAAAAATCTTGTCCCGGTCGAAATCAACCGCCGCAGGGAATGGCGCTTCTACCTTCCGCTGAGGGCCATCGTCAAGGGCACGCTGCCCCTGGGCAAGAGATTCAAGGAAGCCGCGAAGCTCGAGAACATCAGCTCGAGCGGGGCCTATTTCTGTCTGGACTCGGGCATCGTCGTTGGGTCCAAGCTCAACCTCATCATCGACTTCCCCAAAGAGGTCACCGAAGGAAAAAAGAAGATCAAGCTGCGGATCGGCGGCATCACGGTCCGCCTGGAAAACGCCGATAAAAAAGGCAAGAAACAGGGCGTGGCTGTCCGCTTCAGCAAAGAGTTCAAATTCGTCGTCCCCGGCAATAAAAAATAAGAGGGACAGATCCCGCATGCTCACCGTCGCCCTGACAGGGGGAATTGCGTCCGGCAAATCCATCGTCGCGGACGTTCTCCGAAAACGCAGCTGCTATATCCATCGTTCCGACGAAACCGCGCGCGAGATCATGGCGCCGGAGGGACTCGCCTGCAAAAAAATCGTCTCCCGGCACGGCGCGAGCATCCTGAATCCCGACCGGACGATCGACCGGGCCAAGCTGGGGCGGATCATCTTCAACGACCCCGGCGAGAGAGAGTTCATCAACCGCCTCATCCATCCGCTCGTCATAGACAAGATCAAGAAGACCATCGCCCGTCTCGCGAAGAAGGGCAGCGTGAAGATCTTCGTCTCCGAAGCAGCCCTGACCATCGAGGCCGGCTACGCGGAATTCTACGATAAGGTTGTCGTTACGTACTGCCCGGAGGACATTCAAATTCAAAGGCTCGTCGAACGGGACGGCATCTCGCTCGAAGAGGCCCTGAGAAAGATCCGGGCTCAAATGCCGGCCGAGGAAAAATTGGACTTTGCCGATTACGTCATCCATACGGCGGGAACAACGGATGAGACAATCGCTCAGGCGGAAGATCTCTACGAGGAGCTGCTGCTGGATTATAAAATCAAATGTGAGACCACCGACAATCCTGCTTCACGATAATTCTATGCTCTCACTCCGCTTTCAACGCGGCGGCGAGAAGCGGGATCATGATCTCATGGTGGCCGATAAAATAATACCCTTTCCCCTTCTTCCCTATCGGCCGCACGACCACGTTCTGCGAAGGACGATAGTGATGGATGAAATCGAAGACGGCCGTTGAAAAGCCGTCCAGCCTCTTTCCTTTATTGCGGACAAGCGATACCGCTTTGAGAAAGACTTCGGGCAGGATGACGGCCGAACCGATGTTGAGAAACACGCCCCCGCCGTCGAGCTTTTGGACCAGTGCGCTCAGCAAGAAAAAGTCCCTGAGGGACGTCTTGCCCAAAGCTTCGCCGCTTGCGCGCGGGTGCATATGGATCGTGTCCGTGCCGAGAGCGACATGCACGGTCAGGGGAATATTCAGGCGGTACGCCGCTCCCAGCAGGCTCAACTTTTTATATGGAAAATCCGACGCGGCGATCATCCGCCCGACGGCTTCGCCCAATCCCAGGCCACCGGCGGCCCCCTGCCGGATGGCTTCATTCAAGAGATCACCCGTCTCCTTCGCCATCCCGAACTTCCCGGTTCTGATCTGAACTTCGACATCCTCGGATGTCTCTCCGCCATAGGCCAGCTCAAAATCATGGACGATCCCGGCGCCGTTGAAAGCCATGCCTGTCATCCATCTTTTTTTCATCAGGTCGATGAGCACGGGAGCGAGGCCGACCTTGATCACGTGGGCGCCCATCGCCCAGATCAAAGCTTTGCCTCTTGTTCGGGCTGTCTTCATCCGCGCCGCCAGCTCTTTAAGGTCCTTGGCCGCTAGAATATCCGGAAGGTTGCGGATGAAGCGTGAAAAAGGATCTCCCGGCCGCGTGACTTTGGCGAACTCCGCAACGCCGACGATGCTCTTCCGAGAGCGGAGCGGATACGTCCTGAGACCTTCGGGAGACAACGGTTTCAATTTGTAGGCCACGTCAAATCCCCTTCCTATCGCGCTGATTGGAGAAATGGACCCAAAAAGGAATCAAATCTATGGGTTGGTCGTGATGTTCTTCAGTTCCTGGCCAGAGCGGAACTTGATCCTCTTGCCCTGGGTGATATGGATCTGCTTCTTGCGGCGGATGTCCCGTCCGTAACCGGTCTTTTTGGCCACGACCTTGAAGCTCCCGAACCCGCGGATCTCGACTTTTTCCTTCTTGGCGAGAGCATCTTTCAAGGCTACCAGGATCGTTTCGACGATTAATAATGATTTCGCCCCGTTGAATTCGGACTTCTTTTCAATCGCGAGGGCTATATCATTTTTAATCATCGGGAACTCCTTCAAGATATCTAAAATTAATTTATTGACGGCCGTTTGTCAAGACAATTTATTGACTTGTTGAACGATCCTTTCTATAATGGAATCAACGTGAAGAAAATCATTTGGACGCTCTTCCTTGTCTTCTCCTTGGCCGGATTTTCCGAAGCCGCGATCCTTAAAATCACGGTCAATGCGGCCATCCATCCGGTGACCTCCGAGTACATCCGCGGCGCGATCGACCGCGCCGACAAAGAAGGCGCGAGCCTGCTCCTCATGACGCTCAACACGCCCGGCGGCCTCGACTCTTCCATGCGGGAGATCATCGAAAAGATCCTTTCGGCCAAGACGCCCGTGGCGGCGTTCGTCGCGCCAAGCGGCGCCCGCTCGGCCTCCGCCGGATTTTTCATCGGCATCGCCTCCGACCTGTTCATCATGGCGCCCGGCACGAATACCGGCGCCGCCCATCCCGTCGGCATTTCGATCACGGGACAGTCCATGGACCAGACCATGGAGGACAAGGTCACCCACGACGCGGCGGCCTACATTAAAACCTTGGCCGAAAAGCGTGGCCGCAACGTCAGGATGGCCGAAGACGCTGTCCGGAAGAGCCTGTCCTACACGGAAAAGGAATCGCTCCAGGGCGGAATCATCGATCTCGTCGCCAAAGATGAGGAGGAGATCATCAACGCCCTGGACGGGAAAACGATCCACCGCTTCAATGGGGAGGAAACCGTTCTCCATCTGAAACAACAGCCGGTCATCGACGTGCCGATGTCGGCCCGGCAGAAGTTTCTTCTGACGATCTCGAATCCCAACTTCGCTTATATTCTTCTCATGATCGGTCTTCTCGGCCTCTATTTTGAGTTCGCCAACCCGGGCGCCATTCTTCCCGGAGTCCTCGGCGGCATCTCGCTCCTCCTGGCCATCTTCGCCTTCCAGATCCTGCCCATCAATTACGTCGGGCTGATCCTCATCCTTCTGGCCATCGTCCTTTTCATCCTGGAGGTCAAAGTGCACAGCTTCGGCGCTCTGTCTATCGGCGGCATCATCGCCATGCTCATCGGCTCGACGATGCTCATCAACGCTCCGATCCCCGAGCTCAAGCCCAGCCTGAAGTTCATCATCCCCGTAGCCCTGGGCGTATCGCTGATCTTCATCTTCCTCGTCTTCCTCGTCGTGCAAGCCCACCGGCGGAAAGTGGCAACGGGAAAGGAAGGCCTCATCGGAGAGATCGGATTGGCCCAGACCGACCTCAACCCGTCGGGCAAGGTTTTCGTCCACGGCGAGCTATGGCAGGCGGAAGCCGACGAATTCATCCCCATTGGGGCCAAAGTGAAGGTCGGCCGGGTCGAGGCCAACTTGAGCCTCAAGGTGACGAAAGCTAATCGAAAATAATGATGCATCCATTTGAATGCTTCATCGATAACTCTCTTTTGAGGAGGTTTGCATGATTACCTATCCGATAATCGTTCTCGGCTTTTTCATTCTTTATCTTCTCAATTCAATCAAGATCCTACGCGAATACGAGCGCGGCGTCATTTTCCGCCTCGGCCGGCTTCTGCCGAAAGCCAAAGGCCCGGGTCTGATTCTCGTCTTCTCGCCGGTGGACCGTATCGTGAAAATAAGCTTGCGGATAATCGCCATGGAGATACCTCCCCAGGATGTCATCACTAAAGATAATGTTACGGTCAAAGTGAGTGCCGTCCTTTATTTTCGTGTCATCGACCCTATCAAGTGTGTCATCGAAGTCCAGGATTATCTGTACGCGACGTCCCAGCTCTCCCAGACAACGCTCCGCAGCGCGCTCGGCCAGGTCGATCTCGATGAGCTACTTTCGCAACGCGAAAAACTCAATGCCCGGCTTCAGGAAATCATCAGCAAGCACACCGACCCCTGGGGCATCAAGGTCCAGCTTGTCGAGATGAAACACGTGGACCTGCCGGAGAACATGATCCGGGCGATCGCCAAGCAGGCCGAGGCCGAGCGCGAGCGAAGGGCCAAAGTCATCCACGCCGAAGGCGAATTCCAGGCCGCCGATAAGCTGACCAAGGCCGCTGACATCATCTCCACGAACCCCCAGGCTCTCCAACTCCGATTCCTGGGCACCTTGACGGAAATTGCCGCGGAAAAGAATTCGACGATCGTCTTTCCTCTCCCCATGGAGTTCTTGAAGGCGTTTTCCTTCGAAAAAAAGCCGGAGAATAAATAAACCTCATGACAACCGAGAGACAATTCCGCGAACTCAAATTCTCGAGCACCCAGCTCGCCGTCGTTTTTCTGGCCATCCTCGTCCTCGGCGTCTTCATCTTTCTCCTCGGGATCTCGGTCGGCAAAAAACAGTCTCAGCTTTCCGCGCAGGCCGTTATCACCCCGGCCATAACAACCGAGAATGTCGCTCAAAAATCCGCCCTGCCTGCGGAATCTACGACAACGGGGACCGTCCAGCCGCAGCAACAGCCGCCAACGGCCAAGGAAAAGCCCGTCGAAATAAAACCGACGACGGAAGTCGAAAAGCCGGCCGAGGCCAAAGCCGAGCCGGTAAAAAAATCTGCTCAACCGGCCGTCAAGAAACAAGAAGGAATTTTTTACGTGCAGATCGGCGCCATAGCGGATAAAGAAGCGGCGGATACCTTCGCTAAAAAGGTCGATACGCTGGGCTTTCCGGCGATCGTCCTGTCCCCGCGCGCCACGGACAATAAGGCCCTTTATCGCGTTCGCATCGGGCCCTACAAGACGAAGCAGGACGCCCAAGAGGCCCAGGCCAAGATCGCCGCTGCCTTAAAGAAAAAGACAACCGACTTTTTCATCGTGACGAGCTGATTCGGGCCATATCCGTGAAAATGAAATTATCCGACTTCGTCTTTGCCGCATTTTCCGGATTCCTTTCGGCCCTGGCTTTTCCCAAGACGAACCTCCCCTTCTTTGTCTGGATCTCTCTCATCCCGCTTTTCTTTGTCCTGGCCCGCATGACCCCGAAACGATCGTTTCTGTCGGGATGGACGGCCGGGACGATCTTCTACGGGATCCTCCTCTACTGGATTCCGGCCGTACCGGCCCATTATGGCCATTTGTCCAAGGCGCTCAGCCTCCTCATCTATCTCGTCTTCATCCTGTTCCTGGCCCTGACGTGGGCCCTGTTCGGCTTCGTCTTTTCCGTGATCCATCGAAAACGCGCCGCGGCCGCCTTTTTCGCAGCGCCGTTCCTCTGGGTGGCCTTTGAATACATCATCACCCACGCCTTTACCGGTTTTCCATGGGGCGTCCTGGGCCTCATCCAGCATAAAAACCTCTCCTTTATCCAAATCTCGGCCGTCACCGGAATCTATGGCGTCTCCTTTGTCCTGGTCATTTTTCAAAGCCTGTTCGTCTATTCCCTCCGGTCCATGAAAAGGCTGCCGTTCGCCTTCGGGATCATCCTTCTTGTCCTCGTCCATCTCGGCGGGTTCATAAGCTTGGAAAAAGTCCCCGAGACGAAAACCTCTTTTCCGGCGGCGGTTATCCAGGGCAACGTCTCCTCGGACATCTACTGGAATGACGCGGCCACCAACGACATCCTCACCCTGTTCGAAGAGCATCTCGAACTCACCCGGCAGTCATGCGAGAAAGGCGCCAAGCTCATCATCTGGCCCGAGTTCACGGTCCCCCTGTGTTTCTCCTGCGAGCAAGACCTCTATCAGAGCTTCAAGCGCATCCTTTCCCAATTCGCTGCGGACACCCAGACGACGCTTCTCCTCGGAACGAACGAACAGTCCGGTCCTCCCGGCCAGGAGCACTACTTCAACACGGCCCTCTGCCTGACCCCCGACCTCAAAATCACCAAGTACGCCAAGATGCACCTTGTCCCATTCGGCGAATACACGCCCTACAAGAAGATCTTTTCCTTCATCGAGAAAATGACGCACGCCATCGGCGAGATCACGCCCGGGACCGAGCTCACGCTCCATTCCTTCCGTGACCTGAAATTCGGCTCGCCGATCTGCTACGAGCTCATCTTCTCCGACCTCGTCCGCCGCTTCACAAAAAAAGGCGCGGATTTCCTCGTGACCATCACCAACGACGGCTGGTATGGAAAGACCGCGGCACCCTATCAGCATTTCTCCAACGCCGTTTTCCGGGCTGTCGAGAACCGGCGGTTCCTGCTTAGAGCGGCGACGACGGGCATCAGCGGCATCATCGATCCTTACGGCCGGGTCCTCGCCCAGTCCGAGATCGGGACAAAAACATTTTTGACCGGAACGGTCACGCCCTCGAAAAAATTGACATTTTACGCCCGGTTCGGGGACGTCTTCTCGCTTTTGTGCTTGACAACGAGCGTCATCTTCCTTATCCTGGCCCTTTTCAAGCGACGACCATGAGCCCAAACAAGCCGATATCCGCAGAACATTCGAGCGACCTCGAGGCTAAAACCCGCGAGCGCTTCGCCAAATTCGATGAGCTGCGAGGTTTTCTTTGACCTCGAACAGAAGAAAATCCAGGTCGAGGCGCTGAACCGCGATCTCTCCTCCCCTGACGTCTGGCAGGACCAGAAAAAGTCCCAGTCCCTCCAACAGAGCAAAAAACGCCTCGAGCGCGAAATCCAGTTTTTCACCGGACTCTACCAGAAAAAAGAAGATCTCGATGTCCTCCTCGAGCTGGCCAAGGAAGGCGAAAACGTTGATCAGGAGTTCGGGCAAAGCCTGACGGCGTTCAGCCAGCACCTGGAAGAAGCCGAATTGCAGACGCTCTTCTTCGAACGCGATGACGCCCGCAACGCCATTCTGACGATCCATCCGGGCGCGGGCGGGACGGAATCCCAGGACTGGGCCTCTATTCTGATGCGGATGTACCTCCGCTATGCCGAACGCAAAGGATTTAAGACCGAGATTCTAGACATGCTCCCCGGCGAAGAGGCCGGTCTGAAAAGCGCGACCATCCGGATCGAGGGGGACTACGTCTTCGGCAATCTCAGCCAGGAAACCGGCGTCCATCGCCTCGTCCGCATCTCCCCCTTCGACGCCAACAAGCGGCGGCATACATCGTTTGCAGCCGTCTTCGTCTATCCGGAAGTTGACGAAGACATTGAGATCGCGATTAACCCGGAAGAGTTGCGGATCGACACCTTCCGCGCCGGCGGCAAGGGCGGCCAGCATGTCAACACGACAGATTCGGCTGTCCGTATTACGCACATCCCGACGGGCATCGTCGTCCAGTGCCAGAACGAACGCTCCCAGCATAAAAACAAGGCCGCGGCGATGAAGGTCCTCAAGGCCCGGCTCTATGAGCTCGAGCGGAAAAAGAAGCTCGAAAAAGTCGAACAGCTCGAAGACTCCAAGACCGATATCGCTTGGGGAAACCAGATCCGCTCCTACGTCCTTCACCCCTATAAGATGATCAAGGATATGCGGACGCGCCTGGAGACCGGAGACACGGACAGGGTCCTCGACGGCGACCTCGATGAGTTCATCAAGGCCAGCCTGATCCTGCGGAAAACGAAGCCCGCCGAATAGTCGCTTCTATTTCTTCACATCCTCCCAGACCGCGTCCATCTCGGCGAGGGTCGCCTCCCCCAATTCCTTTCCCTGTTTCTTGAGCTTCGTTTCAAGCTTCGCGAAGCGCCGGAGGAACTTAGCGTTCGCCTGACGGAGGGCGGTTTCGGGGTTGAGCTTTAATTTCCGGGCGACATTGGCCAGGGTGAAAAAGCAGTCGCCGATTTCCTCCTCCACCCGCCGCGCTTGTCCCGATGTCATCGCCGCTTCGAGTTCGCCGATCTCCTCATTCATTTTCGTGAGCGCTTCGTCCGCCGACGGCCAATCGAAGCCGAAATGGGAGACGCGCTGGCCGATCTGAAACGCGGCCAGCAGCGAAGGCGCAAGCCTGGAAATGCCCTCAAAATGCGATTCCCGCTTTTTTTCGGCCTTCTTCTGTTGAATCCAGGCGTCCAGGACGCGCTTCGAAGAATCGACCTTCTTTCCGCCGAACACATGCGGATGGCGCCGGATCATCTTCTTGTTGATGCCGTCCAGGGCATCGGACACGGAAAAGGCGCCTTTTTCTTCATAGATGCGCGAAAGGAAAACGACCTCCATCAGGACATCGCCCAATTCCTCGGCCAGCGCGGCCGCGTCGTTCCGGGACAGAGCGTCGAGCGCTTCATAGACTTCTTCCAAAAAGTAATTCGCGATGGACCGCTCGTCCTGCTCCTTGTCCCACGGACACCCCTCCGGCCCTCTGAGTGTTTTGAGGATCCCGACCAGCTCCTGAAATCTCTCACCAGCTGCTTGCGCTCTTTTCATGACAACCTCGCCTCAAAAACTAAATCTCACTTTGTTTATAAAACGCCGTTATCTTATCACATTTTTTCTTATTTATGCGTCCATCCACCGAGCCGATTTTCTTGAATTTTCCGCACGTTCCAGGTAATATGAAATCTCTTTCATATCGACAAAGGATGAAACGGTCATGAAGAACGAAAAAAAGAACGGTGAGGAGCCACAGGAATTCTTGCCGCCTTTAGATTTCAGTTCGATCGTCTTTCCGTTCTATACCCAGGCACTGGTGAAACTCGGGTTGATGGAAGATCCCCTGAAGAACGTGACCGAGGAGAACCTGGAGTTCGCCAAGCGGCTCATCGACATGCTCGATCTCCTCAAGGAGCGGACCGCGGGCAACCTCAAGGAGGACGAGGAAGCATTCCTCGAGTCCTGCCTCCTCCAGCTCAAGATGAACTATATGAAGAAGGCCAACATCATTAAGATTTGAGTTCATGAAGATCTTCCGCTCGCTCAACGCGGTCCCCGCCCTCCCTCGAAAAACGGCGCTGGCTATCGGCAACTTCGACGGCCTCCACCTTGGGCATCAGAAAATCCTGAGATTTTTGGCAGATGAGGCCGGAGAAAAATCCCTCTTCTCCTGCGTTCTTACCTTTTCCCCTCATCCCGAAAAGATCTTCGGCCCAAAAAACATCTGGATGATCCAGACGCTCGAGCAACGCCTCGAGGAGATCGAGAAGTTCAGCCCGGACATGATCCTTGTCGTTCCTTTCGACCGTCAATTCGCCGGACTCGGAGGAAAAGATTTCGTCCAAGAGATCCTCGTCAAAACGCTCCGAGCCGGGACGGTTATCGTCGGCTCCGGTTTTCGCTTCGGCAAAGACCGCTTGGGCGATGTTCGCTCGCTCCGGCGGTTTGGCCGGCAATTCGGCTTTGACGTCAAAGCCATCGCGCCGGTTAAAAGAAACGGGCTCATGGTCAGTTCCAGCTTGATCCGCGACCTTCTCCAGCAAGGACGGATTGGAGCCGCCAATCTCCTTCTCGGCCGTCCCTATTCCATCGAAGGCGATGTCGAGCGAGGCGACGCGCGGGGACGGCGCCTCGGCTTTCCCACGGCCAATATCCAGACGCCGAACGAGATCATCCCCAGCGGGGTGTACGTCACGATCGTGGAAATGGGGGACAAAAGATATCCTTCCATAACAAATGCCGGAGTCCGGCCGACCTTCCAAGAATATCGGGGACACCAAGCGAGAACCCGTCCCCGATTTTCTATTGAAACACATATTCTCGACTTCCGTAAAAACATTTACGGGACTTCCGTAAAGATCCATTTCTTAAAGAAAATACGGGAGGAACGGGAGTTCGGCGACGCTCAAGAGCTGGCGGCCCGGATCAAAAAGGATCTGGAGTCGGCCCGGCAGTATTATAAAAGGACGGGGACTCGTCACCTCATCCAGAATTGAGGCGAGATGTCCTTCCCCCTCATTTTATGATATAAAAGAAGCGAGAGAGAGACTATGGAAGAAAAAATCAAGGCCAGCGTGATGGATGCAACCAAAATCAAGCGCGTCATCTACCGCATGGCCACCGAAATCCTCGAGCGCAATCGCAATCTGAGGAATCTGGTCATCGTCGGGATCCGCACTCGCGGCATTTATATCAGCAAGCGTATCGCTAAGATCGTCAAAGAGCTGGAGAACGTGGACGTTCCCGTCGGTGTCCTGGACATTACGCTCTACCGCGACGACTTCTCCGAGCTCGAGACCCAGCATATGATCCAGAAGACTGAGATCCCATTCGCGATCTCTAAGAAAGACGTCATTCTCGTCGACGATGTCCTGATGACCGGCCGGACGATCCGGGCCGCCATGGACAGCCTTTTCGATATGGGCCGGCCGAAATCGATTCAGCTCCTCGTCCTCATCGACCGCGGCCATCGCGAGCTTCCGATCCGCGCCGATTACATCGGCAAGCAGCTGCCCACCTCCCGGCGCGAAATCGTCCAGGTCCGCCTCAAAGAGATCGATAACCGCGACGAAGTCCAGATCACGGAGCCCGTCAAGCTGAAAAAATAGGAGGGGGCTTTCGCATGACTGTCTCAGACTTTCGGCGAGGAGGCAAAGACCGTGAAATTCCTGATTAAGAACGGCCGGGTCGTCGATCCCAAGTCCAACACCGATGAAACGCTCGATATCTTGATTGGCTGGCAAGATCGCCGACCTCAAGGCCAAGATCGAATCCAAGGACGCGACCTTGATCGATGCCTCGCGGTTCGTTGTCGCCCCCGGCTTCATCGATATGCACGTCCATCTGCGCGTACCCGGGCAGGAACATAAAGAGACTATCGAGACGGGCATGCGCGCGGCGGCCAAGGGGGGCTTCACGTCCATCTGCGCCATGCCCAACACGTCGCCGGTGAACGACGATCCCGAAGTGACCGAATACATCCTTGCCCAGGCAGGACGGCGGGCCATCGTCAACCTCTATCCGATCGGGGCCCTGACAAAAGGGCTGCTGGGCGCGGAGCCTGCGGATATGGCCGGCCAGGTCGCGGCCGGCGCCATCGCTTTCTCAGACGACGGGAAATGCATCCAGAACAGCCGCGTCATGCGGCAGGTGCTCGAATATTCAAAATCCCTGAACACGCTCGTCATCGACCACTGCGAAGACAAGTCTTTGAGCGAAAACGGCGTCATGCACGAAGGCGCGGCTTCGCTGCGATTCGGCTTGCCCGGCATACCGGCGGCGGCCGAAGACATCATGATCGCCCGAGACATCATCCTGGCCGAAAGCCTGGGCGCTCAGGTCCACATCGCTCACCTCAGCACGAAAGGCGCGGCGCATCTCGTCCGGGAAGCGAAGAAGAGGAAGGTGAAGATCACGGCCGAAGCCACACCGCATCACATCGTCCTCAACGACGGCTATCTTAAAGACTTCGAGACGAACTATAAAGTGAATCCTCCTTTACGGAGCCCGGAGGACGTCCAGGCCCTGATCAGCGCCGTCAAAGACGGCACCGTGGATGTGTTCGCCACGGACCACGCCCCGCATACCGCGAAAGAAAAAGACGCCGCGTTCGACAAAGCGCCGTTCGGGATAGTCGGACTGGAAACCGCGGTCTCGCTCCTTCTCGACAAGCTGGTCAACAATAACGTGATCTCCCTCGCCCGTTTCATCGAGATGATCTCTACGATACCCGCTCAGCTCCTCGGTCTCAAGAACAAGGGCCAGATCGCCGTCGGGGCCGACGCCGACCTGACAATCCTCAATCTTCACAAAGAGGTCGTCGTGGACGTCAAGGCGTTCTCCTCCAAGAGCAAGAACAGCCCGTTCCACGGTTGGAAACTGAAGGGCGCACCCGTGATGACGATCGTGGCCGGCAAAATCGTTTATCCGTTTGCCGGATGATAGGAAAATATTTGAGAAAAAAGAAAAAAGGGATCGTTTCTGAGGTCGAGAAGGCCATCCGGCATCATTTCCGGAACAAGGACCTCCTTCTCCAGGCGCTCACCCACAGCTCCTTCGCCTACGAAAGCCAAGCGAGGATCAGGGACAATGAGCTGATGGAATTCCTTGGGGATTCCGTCGTCGGCCTGATCGCGGCCGACTTCTTCTACGGCTCGTACCCCGACGTCACCGAGGGCGACCTGTCGAAGCTCAAATCGTCCGCCTCAAGCACGATCGCCCTGGCTGAATTCGCCCGACAGATCATGCTCGACAAGTTCGTGAGGCTGGGACGGGGAGAAGAAAAAAGCGGCGGCCGGAAAAAGGACAGCATCCTCGCCGGGACCTTCGAGGCCATCTTGGGCGCGATGTACCTTGATACCGGGTTTGAGGCGGCGCGGAATTTCTATCTTCAGCTCCTCCGGGGTTCCTTCAAGAAGATCAAGGACGAAAAGCAGCTCGACATCAACAACTACAAGTCGGCCCTTCAGGAATTCCTCCAAAAAGAAGACCTGCCAGCCCCCCATTATAAAATGCTGAAGACGAGCGGACCCGATCACAAGAAGGAATTCATCATCGAGGTCTTCGTGAACAAGACGTCATTGGCCACCGCCAGCGGTCCATCCCGGAAAGCCGCCGAGCTCAAAGCGGCCGAACAGGCCCTCAAGAGCTTCTTCGGGAAGAAGATCAAGTCTCTGACCCAAGAAACGTTCATCTTCAAAAAGTGATCCTCTCCTATGGCCAAGTGCTCCCGTTGTCAGCAGAGAAAAGCCAAGCGCCGCTGTCCCGGACTAAGAAACGATCTCTGCCCCCTGTGCTGCGGGCTTTTGCGGGAAAAGGAGGTTACCTGTCCGCCGACGTGCCGCTTCCTGGCCGAACACAAACCCTATCAGGAAAAAAGAATCCTGGAGAAAAAGCAGGCGGCGCCGGCGAGAGCGGGGCGCAGACAGGATGATTTCCTCAAGGATGAGCGGATCGCCTGGCTCGCCTTGAATATCGAAGCTCCGCTTAAGGAGATCGGAGAGCGAAATCCGTCCTTTACGGACGCCGAGGCCATCCTGGCCCTGGAATACGCGAAAGAGAAACTGGCCAAAGGCCGGAGCATCCTTTTGATACCGGGCGAAGACCGCAAACCTGGAAACGAAGTCGGCGAGGCAATCTTCCAGAGCGTGGAAAACTGCAAGTATGAGGGGAACGTGATCCTGACCGCGGCGGCGGAGAGCTATAAGAGCGAAGAAAAGGTCCGGTGCTTGGACCGCCTGATCCTAGCGGCCAAAACATGGGCTCGGGAGAATTACACGGGCCGCGCCTACATCGATCATCTCCGGGAACAATTTGCCCAGATCGCAGAGATGTCCCGCACGTCCAAGGTCATCACCCCCCGATAATCCGCTCGGAGAAGGGCCTCGGTCTCTCGGAGCCCTTTACTTACTCAGCAGCGCATCCAGAAACTTCAATTCAGGAAAATTGCCGCAGATGATCTTCAGGATGACCATCATGGGCACAGCGAGGATCATGCCCGGGATGCCCCACAGCCACCCCCAAAAGAAAAGGGCGAATAGGATGGACAAGGGACTGAGCCCCAATCCCTTCCCCATGATCTTCGGCTCGACAATCATTCCGATCACGCCGTCCACGATGACTAGGACGACGAGGACCCAGACCGCCTTCCAAAAGCTATCGAACTGAAGCATGGCCCATAAGAACGGGAAAACCTTGGCGATGAGGGAGCCGATGTTGGGAATGTAATTGAGAAGGACGGTCACGACACCGAAAAGCACGGCGAAATCCACGCCGAAAATAACAAGGATGAGCACCGCCAGGAGGCCGGAGACGATGCTGATGACGGTCTTGAGGGCCAGGTATTTTTGGACCTGGTGGTCGATGTTCTCGACCATTTTGTTGAGTTGAAGCGCCCGGTGCGGACTGAAGGAATTCTTGATCTTGACGGTCAGCTTGCCTCGGCCCGCGAGCATGAAGATCAGGAAAATGAGGACCAAAAACAAGTTGGAAAAGAAAGAAACAACCGTTCCAAGAGAAGACAGGACAAACGCTCCGAGCTTATTGATGTCCAGACTCTCCACCCAGGCAAACGGGTCCCATTTGGATTTCGGAAGTTTGAGCTGCTCCTGGAGCGAATTGACCATGGCGTTGAACTTTGGCCCGTATTTGGGAAATTCCGTGGCGAACTTCTCTCCACTTGAGAAGAAGATCACGCCCATGAGGTACAGGACGAAGAACGTGAAGAGGAGAATGATGACGATGGCCAGCGCCCGGGGAATTTTCAGCCTGTCCGTCAGAAAATCATGGACGGGCGAGAGCACAAAATAAAAGAAAATCGCCAAGAAAAAGGGAAAGAGCACGGGCTTGGCCAGTCGGAGGACGACGCCGACGACGAAAATCGCCACGATACTGCTCGACAGAGTCAGTATTTTGTTCTTCTCCATGTTCCCTATTGTAATCGAGTTCAGGTTGGATTGTCCAACATCCCTCAGCCGAGCCAAGGGCGAATTCCTCGCCGGCCGGCCTATTTCTTCAAAGCCTTGACTATCGCTTCGAGATACTTCTCTCCTAAAGCCTCCTGACCGTCCTCGATCTTCGTGACACCGCAGAGATGATTTCCGGCCCGGGCGACAAAGACATTCTTGAGATACCGATCCTTGAAATGAGCGCCGCCGGGTCTTTCATCGACGGTCAGGCCATTTTTGGCGAAATTTCCGAGATATTGCTTCATCATCGCTTCCGCGTCTTCGGCGGACTTCGCCTCGATGAGAAAGCCATCGAACTCGTGTCCCGCTTGTCTATAGCTCGCCGTGAAACCGTTCCTCAAAAACTTGAATCCCATGAAGTTCGAACGGACGAACTTTTCGCTGTTGGCCACGAGCCCTTCTCTTGGAAAAGCCTTGAGGAGAGCAGGAAAGCCGCCCGTGTCTTTGATCTTGTCCGCGATGGACCCGGCAAAGAGCTTTAAAAACTCTTCGGTCTTCTCGCCGCCTTCATAGCATAGAAGCTTAATGTAAAAACGGCCGGCCAGAAAATTCAGCGTACCCTCTTCCTGATAGCCTTGGACGCCAATGGGCAGGAAACGGCTCTCGGGAAACCGTTCGGCGCTGTAGATGCCGAAGGCGTTCAGGTTCTTTCCCATATCGTAAATCTCGGCCGTAAGCACGGCTTTCGTTCGACCTCCCTCGAACTGGGCGACGATCAATTCCTTGAAATCGTAGCTCAAATAGGCCTCGGCCGCCCCGTCGATATATTCATAAAGGGTTCCAGGATTATAGCCCTGGACGTCTTCGACGATCTTCCAATTCGCCACCCGGGGCAGAAGCGGGGCCAAGGAAGACGCCCCCGTTTTTTGCCCGCCTGGACCGGACGGAACGAGAAATCCGCACGAAATAATGACCAAGACAAACCCTTTTTTTAATGTCTTTAGCAGCATTTTTTGACTCCTGTTTATGTCGGTCCGAGCCTTACTATAAACGCAACGGACAAGATTGACAAGAGCTCTGGGCTGGAGTAACTTGACATGGATGTCCGTTTCGAAAGTCGTCATCGTCCGGGGAAAGGGCGTCCTGCCGCGGAAAGGCGAAGTGGACTCGAAGATCCTTTCGAGAATGTATGACCGCGGCGTCCGGCTTCTCACCGGGCAGAACGATATCAAAGAAGGATTACGTTCGATCTTTTCTCCCTCCGACCGTGTCGGGATCAAGGTCAACACGATCGCGGCGCCCGAACTCACCACGCCGCCCGACGTCAGCCTCCCCTTTGCCCGGCTTTTGGCCGCGATCGGGATCCCGGAGAAAAATATCGTCGTCTGGGACCGGACGAACAGAGAGCTCAAGGAGGCAAAGTACCGCCTGAATATCGGCGGCAGCAGCTTTCAAATCATGGGGACGGATACGGCGGGCGCGGGATACCCGGATGAGCCTCTCATCCATCTTAGCATCGGAAGCCTGTTTTCCACGATCCAATCGAGCCTCATCACGGCCTCGGTCAGCTTCGCCATTTTGAAAGACCACGGCATGGCCGGGATCACAGCCGGCATGAAAAATTACTTCGGCGTTATCCACAACCCGAATAAATACCACGACGACAGCTGTAATCCATTCGTGGCCGAGCTCTTCGACACTTCGCCGATCAAAGGCAAGCATCGCCTCACGATCCTCGACGCCCTTGTCGTCCAATATCACAGGGGGCCTTCCTATCACGCGCGGTGGGCCGAAACCTGCGAAACCCTCATCTTCAGCACTGATCCTGTCGCGGCAGATTCGACCGGCTGGCAGATCGTCGAAAAGCTCCGGAAGGAGAAAAGTCTCCCTTCCTTGGAGGAAGACAAACGGCTTCCTCTCTATATCCGGACAGCGGAACGGATGGGGCTGGGCAAGGCGAATCCGGCCGATATTCAGGTCATCGAGGAAGCGGTATAATTAAGAGCATGAATAGACGGCATTTTTTCCGGCGAGCGGCGGGGGCGGGCGTCGTCCTGGGAACCGATCTCGGGCCGACGCTCAGAGATCTTTACGCCTTCGGACAAAAAGCCAATCTTTCGCATGTCGAAGCGCGATATTATAAGAGCCTGCCCGACAGGGAGATCGAATGCGAGCTCTGTCCGCGCCGCTGCAAGCTGGGCGATAAGGAACGGGGCTACTGCGGCGTCCGGGAAAACGACGGCGGGACCTATTACACGCTCGTCTATGGCAAAGCCTGCGCGATGCACGTCGACCCCATCGAAAAGAAACCTTTCTTTCATGTCCTGCCCGGGACGAATGCCCTGTCCATCGCCACGGCCGGATGCAACGTCAATTGTAAGTTCTGCCAGAACTGGGAGATTTCCCAGGTCCGTCCAGAGCAAGTCGACCACTTCGACCTGCCTCCGGCCGACATCGCCGAAACAGCTTCCACCTATCGATGTCCTTCGATCGCGTACACATACTCCGAGCCCACGGTATTTTATGAATATATGTATGACACGGCTGTTCTGGCCCGGCGCAAAGGCGTCAAGAGCGTCGTCGTTTCCGGAGGGCATATCAACCCCGAGCCTCTCGCGGCGCTGATAAAAGTCGTGGACGCCATCAAGATCGACCTCAAAGCCTTTAACCAGGATTTCTATAAGAACTACGTCCGGGGCGATCTTCAGCCGGTGCTCGAAGCCATCCGATTAATCGCCAGGAGCAAGATCTGGCTCGAAATCGTCTATCTCGTCATCCCGACCCTGAACGACGCGCCCGAGGAGACCCGGAAGATGTCACAGTGGATCCAGAAGGAGATCGGGCCTGACGTTCCCGTCCATTTCACCCAATTCCACCCGATGTATCTCATCAAGAACTTGCCTCCGACGCCGGTTTCAACCCTCGAAAAGCTCCGGAAAATCGCCCTTCAAGAAGGGCTGCACTATGTCTATATGGGAAATATCCCCGGCCATGAGGGCGAGAACACGTTCTGTCCCAAATGCCGGAAGATCTTGATCCAGAGAAACGGTTTTGAGATCGAAACGAACGCGCTCGAGGGAGGGAAGTGTCCCAACTGCCAAAATCCGGTCCCCGGAATCTGGGCTTAAGGTTTTCTGCGCCGGCTTTTCTCCTCGGCCTGCTCGCCGCGTCCTTCCAGATCTTTCTTCTCAGGGAATTTTCCGCCCAATTTTACGGCAATGAACTGACTTTTGGCCTCGTCCTCGCGGGCTGGCTTTTTTGGGGCGGGCTGGGAAGCCTGTGGGCGACCGGGCGGACCATAAAAAGGGCGGGATTGGCCCGGCTTTATCTCACCGTCCTTATCCTCGCCCCTTTGTGTTTTGCCGGGCTGAGGTTCTCCCGTCTCCTGATCGGAGTTCTCCCTGGAGAAATGACCGGCATCTTTCCCGTATCGCTCTTCGCCTTTGTTCTCACCCTGTTCCTGAACTTTCCCCTTGGCACGATCTTCGTCTTTGCGGTGAAACTCGAAGATCATCTCCCCCGCGTTTACCTCTGGGAATCCGTGGCCGCGGCGGCGGGCGGGCTCTTCGCTTATTTCGCCCTCATTCCCTTCTTTTCGAATTGGCAGGCGCTGGCTCTTCTGGGATCGGCCAGCACAGGGATGGTCCTTTTATATTTCAAAAGGAAAAGATTGGCCCCTCTTGGCGCTCTCGCTCTGGCCGTCTATTCATTGTTTTTCATGTTCGATTTTCCCAGCCAGAAGATCTCCTGGAAACCGTTCACTCTTGTCCGGAGCAAGGACAGTCTCTACGGCAAGCTGCAGGTCATTAAAACGGCCGAACAGGTCACCCTTTACGACAACGGGCTCCGCGTCTATTCCTTTCCGGACCCGGCCTCGGCCGAGGAAGCCGTGCACTTTGCTCTTCTTCAAAACCCGCGGGCCGAGCGCGTTCTTCTCGTCGGAGGCGGCACTGGCGGAAGCGTGACCGAGATCCTGAAATATCCGAAGGCCGAGATCGATTATGTCGAGCTCGACCCGGAGATCATCCGGCTCTCCGAGCTTTTCCTTCCTGCCGCGGAAAAGGAAGCCCTCAAGAATTCCCGCGTGCACGTCATTTACGCGGACGGCCGCGCGTTTCTGGAAAGAAATGGTAACTCCTACGACATCATCATCCTGAACCTGCCCGAGCCGGCCACGGCCCAGATCAACCGCTTCTACACCCAAGAATTTTTTTCCGAGGTCCGCGAAAAATTAAAGGCGGAAGGCGTCTTTTCCTTCCGCCTGCCATCGGCCGAAAATTACATCAGCCCGGAGCTTCAGAATTTTCTCTCCGTCATTTATGCCACACTCCGGAAGATATTCCCGGCGGTCGAGGTCGTTCCCGGAGATTCCAACATTTTTTTGGCCTCCCGGCGTCCCCTGAACGTCAGGCTGGATTATTTCATCCAGACGCTCAGACAGATGAACCATCAAAACAGATATATAACCCCTGAACAGCTTCCGGCGCGCCTCCATCCGCTGCGAGTCCGGGCTCTCAGGACAAAGATCGGAGAAGGTTCGAAAGCCCTGAATTCGGACCTCCATCCCATCAGTTATTTTTTCAATTCCGTCCTCTGGAGCACACAATTCAAGGGCCTGGAATCGAAGGCCCTGAAGTCCCTGGCCCGCATTCCCTCCCACTGGCTTCTGGATATCCCCCTTTTTCTGTTCATCGGGCTCCTCGTTCTCGTCAGACTCAGATCCAAAGGATCCGGGGATTCGGTCATCCCGGTCGCCGTCATGGGCCTGACGACAATGGCCGTCGAGATCATGAGCCTTATCTGGTTTCAGGCCCGCTTTGGATATGTTTACAAGAAAGTCGCCCTTCTCTTGGCCGTATTCATGATCGGGCTGGCGCTTGGAGCGTTCTTGAGCTCAAAAAGAAAAATGGCCCGCTTTTCCCAGCTTGTGCTTTTGCAGTTCGGCTTCCTCATGCTGGTCCTGGCCATGAGGATCTCGCTCGACGCGCGTCCCGCAGAATCCGTGTTGTTCGCTTTTCTCTTCTTGCTGGGATACCTGGGAGGAGATTTTTTCATCGTGTTCAACAGCCTGTTCTTCAAAGAAAAAGCCCAAACAGGGCTCGGCTACGGATGGGACCTCCTCGGGTCCTTTCTGGCGGCCGTCGGCCTGTCCGCGGTCCTCATCCCGCTGGCCGGACTGCAAGTCCTTTTTCAATATCTCTTCCTGATGAACTCGTTCGGCCTGCTCTTTCTCGTTGTCAGGCGAAATAGTCCCCCCTCACCTCTCCTTTAGAAAGAGGGGGAATGGGAAGATCTGAGAAATGTCAAATTTTCAGGAAGAAGATCGGCGGCAAGAAATTAACGCGGAGGACCCAGATCAGGAAAATGCCGGGCCTGGATTAAAGAACTTCTTGTCTCCGAAGGCTTTCCTCGGTTATGATGGAGAGAAGGTCATATTGTTCCTTGAGAGCGCCAGGACAAAACATTATCCATCATGGGAGGGATTCTAATGTTTAAGCAAGAGCAGACCTTCATGGACTTTTTGCTCGAGCATCAGGAGCGCCATAAGCGCAGCTATCATTTCTTGATCCTCATGAATTCCATCCTCAACGCCGCCAAGCGCATTCAATTTTACTATTCGACCGGCGCCCTGCGGGGAGATCTCGGCCTGACGGGCTCGGTCAACATCCAGGGCGAAGATGTCCTCCATATGGACATGATCGCCAACGAGCTCGTTAAGCATTCTCTGGCCCGCTCGGGCCGCGTCGTTCATGCCGTGGGTGAGGAAGAAGAAGAGGTCATCGTGATGAACGAGGAAGGCGGGAGATATTTCGTCTATTACGATCCCATGGACGGCTCATCGAACGTCCCCCATAACCTGCCGATCGGGTTTCTCTTCGGCGTCGCCAAGCGCAATCTCGAAGGCAAGGAAGACATGCATCTCCGCGCCGGCCGGGAATATATCGCCGCGGGGATGTTCGTCATCCCCACCGGGACGTTCACGATCGCCCTCCACAACGCCGGCTGCTGGCGCTTTCACCTCGACGAAACCTTTAATTACGTCAAACCGACGAACATGGTCCTGCCCGACAGCAGAAAAACATGGGAGCTCTCCTTCAACTCGGCCAACCGGGGGACCTATGCCCTGCCCATCCAGAAGTGGATCGCGGAAAACGAGAGAAAATACGCTTTTCGCTATTTGGGCGCCCTGGCTGGCGATTTCCACCGCATCCTGACCAATGGCGGGCTTTTCATGTACCCGGCCATCATCAACCATCCTGATCCCAAAAAGAACAGACCCCAGGGAAAGCTCAGGCTGATGTATGAGGCCGCGGTGGTGTCCTTCATGTGCCGCGAGGCGGGCGGCCACGCCGTGGACGAAGACGGGACCCCGATTCTCGACATTGTTCCCCAAAAGCCTCATCAGCGCACGGCGCTTTATGTGGGCTCCAAACCGTTGGTCGATGAGATCGGCAAAATCTTGAGGGAAAAATAGACATATAAACCCGGGTCCAAAGCTCCAAGCCTGCCAAAAACGAGGTCGGACAGCCGTCGGCGGTCCTATCCATGAAAATCCGGGAGGCGAACCTTATTCTTCAACCGTTTAATCTCAATTTGACTCTAAAGAAATTAGCGCTTATGATGACTTCGCTTTAGCATTTAAGAGGGACCTAGGAATGAAATGCCCGAAATGCCAATCCGATAATCCCCAAACAAGCCGGTATTGCGCAGAGTGCGGGACTTCTCTGACCCCCCCTCCAGACCAGGCATCCCAAATCCGGACGCAAACACTCGTTCCCTCGTTTGAGCCTTTTTCAACGGGAACGCTGTTCGCCGGCCGCTACCAAATCATTGAAGAGCTCGGCCATGGCGGCATGGGCAAGGTCTATAAAGCCTTCGACATAAAGATCCAGGAAAAGATCGCCGTCAAGATCATCCGACCGGATATCGCCAGCGATCAAAAGACGATCACCCGCTTCCGGAACGAGCTCAAGCTGGCCCGCCAGATCACCCACCGGAATATCTGCCGGATGCACGATCTGGGAGAAGACCAGGGCACCCATTTCATCACAATGGAGTACGTCGCAGGAGAGAGCCTAAAAAATATTATCCGCATGACCGGGCCCCTGACCATCGGAACCGCCCTGGATTACGGCCGGCAGATCTGCGACGGTCTGGCTGAAGCGCACAGGCTGGGCGTCATCCACAGGGACCTCAAGCCCCAAAACATCTTGATCGATGAATCGGGAACGGCCAAGATCATGGATTTCGGCATTGCCCGATCTCTGGAAGCCGGCAGTTTGACCGGCGAAGGAATGATGGTCGGGACACCCGAGTACATGTCGCCAGAGCAGGTCGAGGGCAAAACGGCTGACCAGCGCACGGACATCTATGCCCTCGGCGTTATCCTGTATGAAATGGTCACGGGGAAACGTCCGTTTTCCGGTGATACGCCGATCAGCGTGGCCCTGAAGCACAAATCGGAGATCCCGCGGCCTCCGCTGGAATTGAACGCCCAAATGCCCGGCGAGCTGAATACACTCATTCTGAAGTGTCTGGAGAAAGACAAGGATAAAAGGTATCAGAGCGCCACGGAACTCCAGACGGAATTGAACAAGCTGGCGGAGATTCAGCCTCTGGCAGCGATAACGGATGGATCGAAAAGGATCACGGGAAGAGCGGGCTTCAAACGGTCCAAATGGATCCCGGCCCTGGGCATTCTGTTCGCCCTCATCGCGATCGCCGGGGCCTCCTATCGCCTCCTTAATAAAAAGAACATCGCTCTTGTACTGCTTCCTTTAGAGGACAAGAGCCCTGAACAAAACCAAGGCATCTTCTGTGAAGGCATGACGGACAACATCCGGGCCAAGCTATGGGGCCTCGGCGAGGTGAAAATCATTTCCAAAATTTCCTCGGATCAATTACGGGAAAAGAACATGGAGCTCAAAGAAATCGGCCGGATGCTCAACGTCCAAAAAATCCTATCCGGGACTTTGCAGGCCGGAAAAGAGGCGATGTGGATCAACATGAACCTGGACGATGCCCAAAGCGGGTTTAGCGTATGGACTAACCGTTATGAAGTCGGCAAGGACAATGATTTTCGCCTCCAGGATCAAATCGTGAATGATATCGCCGGAAAACTGGGAGTCCGCTGGACGAAAGGCTCGATCCAAAACTTCAAAAAAAGAGAGCCGGGCAATCTCGAAGCCTATAAATACTTGCGTTTGGGAAAACACTTTGAAGGGCTCTACAGAAAATCCAACAAAGACGAGGATTTCGGGGAATCTCTCAAGAACTATCGCCAGGCCCTGGCCGTTGAGCCAAATTATGCCGAGGCCTATTGGGGACTGGGCATGCTCTATGAAGCCCGGTATGTGAGAAATGACCGGATCGATGACCTGACCGAAATGCTGAACTCTTACAAGATGGCTTATGACGCGGACCCGTTATTGGCGGAAGCCCATATCGGGATGGCCCTCGCCTATTTCTACAAAGAAGAATTTGATCAGGCTTTTAACAGCTTGAGAATGGCGGTCAGAATCGATCCTGAAAATCCCATCGTCAACGACGGCGCGGGCTCACTTTTCCGGAGCATCGGTCTTTTCGAGAACGCGATCAAATATTTCTCCAAGTTGGCCGATCTCGACCCCCTATCCTCTTCCGCCTACTTCAAACTGGCCATTTGTCACTCTTATATCGGTCATTATGATAAATCCTCGCAAATCCTGAGCCGGGCCTTAGTCCTCCTGGCGGACGATTTCAACCTCCATCTACTCCTGGGGCGGCAATATTTAATGATGAACAAATATAATGAGGCCGCCAAGGAGATCGCCATATCCGAAAAATTGGCCTCCGCCTCTCATTTAGCCCCACAGACTCTGCTCCGTCATCAGATCTGGATATCGGCCGCCAGAGGCGAAAAAGAAAAAGCCTTGGCCAGGATCAAGGAGGTCGACCGGCCCTATCTCTACGAGATCACCAACGCCTACTGTCTTCTCGGCATGAAAGACGAAGCGATCCAGAACATTTATGAGGGGATTGAAAAGGGATACCACGAAGTCAAAGAGGAAATGTATGTCTATCCCTATCTCACAAGCAATCCCTTATTCGACGTCCTCGGTGACGACCCGCGGTTCAAGGAAATTCTCGCCCAGGCGAAAAAGAATTACGAGGAAAAGGTTAAAAAATACGGCAGCTTATGATCGATGGGAGTATGGGCTATGGCCTTGACTCTTTTCCCCTTATCTGATAGAGATGAAGGCATAAAGCATATCAAGCCTGGGAGGGAAACACGGCGGATTCCACTCGAGTGGAATTCGTTGTTTCTATTTAAATTATAAATTTCGTTTAAGGAGGGAGGTTAAGCTATGAAGAGTCCGTTGGTTAGTCCTGTGAGGACTATGGCGTTTCTATTTCTGTTTATTTGGATTTCATGTGGGGCCGGATCTGAGCCGGCGATAAGTCAGGTGACTGGTCCGCAACCGAAAATCACGGATTTTCAGAAATTCTATGATGATCTCGCGGCTAAAATCGAAAATGGAGATTGGGATGGAATCAAAAATTTATACAAGGATTCCTCAAAGTTGAATCACAAGAGCCGGAATGAGATCTCTCACGGCCCGGACGCCATCGCGAAATTCTGGCAAAAACAAAAAGAAGAACAGGGATTGAGAAAGCCGAAATGGACGATCAAAGAATTGATTTTCTTTGAAACCGACATGAAGGTCAGGCACACCTCCATCTTCAAGCCGCACGAGTATGTCCAGTTCTGTGTCCTCAAAGGCACGTTTGAATATGAAAAACTCAAAGATGGAAATATTGAGCTGGATCCTGACGATTTTGAGGGTCTATTTGGCCATTGGGATGTTTGCCCCTGGTTTCCCGAATCCGAGAACTACCTCGGCCTATAAAAAAGCGAATTAGCAACGAGGCCCGATCTATCCCTTGTCTTGAGAGGGGTGATTTTTTTCTAATTTTCCGCTTTTTTCCTTCTCAGCTTTAAGACGATATCGTCCAGGATCGAATACACGACCGGGACGACGACCAGCGTCAGGACCGTCGAGCTGATCAGGCCGCCGATGATCGTGTAGCCGATCCCCGCCCGGAAGCTCGAACTCGTCCCGAACCCCGCCGCGACCGGGATCATGGCCAGGATCATGGCCAGCGTGGTCATGAGGATGGGCCGCAGCCGCGTCGAGCCGGCCTCGATGATGGCCTCGAACCGCTTCAATCCTCTCTTCCGGAGCGTATTTGTGTAGTCGACGAGCAGGATCGAGTTCTTAGTCACCAGCCCCATCAGCATGATCAAACCGATAAAAGCGACCATGTCGAAGAGCTTGTTCGCGAGCAGGAGCCCGAGCACTGCGCCGATGATCGAAAGCGGAAGAGCGAGCATGATGACGAACGGCTGGACGAAGGATCCGAATTGGGAAGCTAAGACCATATAGACGAACACGACGGCCAGGCCCAGGGCAAGGAAAAAAGAAGCGAACATCCTTTGGTTCTGTTCGACCTGCCCTCCGAACTCATAGGTGATCCCCTTGGGAAACGGAATGGCGGAAAGGGCGGCATTGACTTTCTGAGTGATCTCATTGAGAGCTCGGCCTCTGAGAATATTGGCCCCGATGACGATCTGCCGTGTCCGGTTGGCCCGCTTGATCTGGGTCGGCCCGTTGACGGTCTGGAGGCTGGCAACCTGATCCAAGGTGATGGAACTGCCCTTCATCGTGGGCAGATAAACCCGGCTGAGTCTTTCCAGGTTGAAGCGGACATCCTCTGAGGCGCGGACCCGGATGTCGACGAGCTTCTCAGCCTCGCGGTATCTGGATGCGATGTCGCCATCCACAAACGACCGCATAAGGGAGGCGATCTGAGCGGTGCCAGTCCCGAGCCGGGAGGCACGGTCGCGGTCGATCCGAATCTGGAACTCGGGCTTGGGAGGCCGGAGGTCGCTGTTAACGTCGACCAGCCCGTTGATGTTCTGAAGGGCAAGCTTGACGTCCTCGCTGGCGGCGGTCAGGCCGGCGAGGTCCGTCCCTTTCAGATTGATCTGAATGGGGAGCTGCTGCATGGAGGCGAACGCCGCTCCTCCCATCGAAACAGACTCCTGGAACGTGATGGCGGCGCCCGGAATGTCCTCCACAAGGGGACGCAATCTGTCCTGGTACCCCCGGGCCTCTTTCGTCCGAATTTTCAGTTTCACATTGATGGAGGCCACATCGGAGGAGCCGTCGGTCGAGCCCACGACCGTAGCTATATCCCCGATCTCGGGCTGCTCGTTCAGGATCTTTTCGATCGACCTGACGATCTTGTCGGTCTGCTCGAGCGAGCTGCCCGAAGCGGTCTGGATCTGCAAATTGAATTCCGGACGCTCCCCGTGAGGGGTTCCGCCCGTCCCGACGACGGTGAAGAGGTAGGCGCTCAGCAGGAAAACGGCCGTTGTGGCGGCGACCATGGTTTTCCGGTGCTTCAGGGCCCAGCGCAGCAGAGGCCGGTAGTTGTTGCCCAGCTTTTCGTAGATCTTAGACACCAGGTTCTGAAAACGCGACGACAGCGTCTTCTTGTGGCTTTTCTCGACTTTTTTGAAGAAATGGGCCGAGAGCATCGGGGCGAACGTGAATGCCTAGAACAACGAGATCATGACCGCGGCCGCGACCGTCACGCCGAACTGGCGGAAGAATTTTCCGGCGATGCCGGTGGTGAAGGCGACCGGAAGAAAGACAGCGACGATCGTCAGGGTCGTGGCCGTGACGGCCAGGCCCACTTCGGACGTCCCGTCGCTCGCCGCATTTCGCGGGTCCTGCCCCAGCTTTTCCATGTGCCGGAAGATGTTCTCGCGGACGACGATGGCGTCATCGATCAAGAGGCCGACCGAGAGGCTCAGCGCGAGCAGGGTAATGATGTTCACCGTGTAGCCGAGCGCGCTCATGACGGCGAAAGTGGCGATGATGCAGACGGGCAACCCGGCCACGGTGATGAGCGTGTTGCGGAGGTCGCCGAAGGAGAACAGGACGACGAGCCCGGCGAACAGGATGCCCAGGATCAAGCTCCGGATCACCTCGTCGCGGGAGTCCTTGATCATCAAAGATGAGTCTGTGGCCGTGCGGACGTCCAGGTCGGGATTAGCCGCCCTGATGCCGGCGATCATTCTATTCACCTGATCTGCGACTTTGACCGTGTTGGTCCCCGACTGCTTCTGGACGATGAGCGAGACGCATTCCTGACCGTTGATCCGGGAGATCGTCCTTTTGGTCTTAAAGGCGTCCTTGACGATGGCGATGTCTTTCAAATAGACCGATTGGCCGCCGACGTTGGCCACGACGATGTCCTGCATCTCCCGAAGGCTCGTGAACTCGGCCTTGGTCCGGATCAGGAAATCCTGGGATTTCTCCGTCACCCGGCCGGCCGGCAGGTTCAGGTTCTCGCCCCGTATGGCCTGGGTGACCTGAGCGATGGAGATTCCCTGGGCATTCATTTTATCCAGGTCAACTTCGACCTGGATCTCCCGCTCCAGTCCTCCGATGAGGTCGACGGAGCCGACCCCGTCCACCTGCTGGATCTGGGTTTTGATCTTATCATCGACAAAGGAGCGGACTTCGGGAAGGCTCATCTTGCCGCTCTTGCTCAGGATGGCGAAGGAGATGATGGGGGACGCCGAAGGATCGAACTTGTTGATGATGGGTTCGATGATTTCCCGGGGAAGGGTGTTCCGGATCGCGGCGACCTTTTCCCGGACCTCGGTGGCGGCCAGCTGAGCGTCCTTCTCCAGGACGAACGAGACCAGGATGACCGAGACCCCTTCGGCCGAAGTCGAGTTGATTTTATCGACGCCATTGATGGTGCTGAGGACGTCCTCGATCGGCTTGCTGACCTGGGATTCCATCTCTTCGGGGCCGACACCGGGGTTGGCGATGGTGACGGCGACGATCGGCAGGGAGATGTCGGGCATCAGGTCCACGCCGAGCCGGGAATAGGACAGGACACCCACGACCACCAGCGCGACGATGACCATGGTGATGAAGATGGGCTGCTTGATTGAGATATCGGCGATTTTCATGGCGGGGCCGCTCCTTAATCCTGGCTGGTCTTGGGCTCGACGACCTTGATCTTATCCTTGTCATTGAGCTGGCCGGCGCCTGTCGTCACGATCCGCTCGTCGCCCTTGAGGCCGGAGAGGATCTCGACGACGTCGCCGACGACGGCGCCCACGGTCACGGGATTGATCCGGGCCAGGCCGTTGTCGGCGAAGAAGACGTATTTCTGTCCGCCCCGGTCCACGACGGCCGTGAGAGGGACGACGAGGGCCGAGCGCTGGCTTTCGATCCATTCGACCTCGGCATACATTCCCGGCTTGATGCGGTGGCCGGAGTTCGGGATGCTCAGCTCGACGTCGATCGTCCGGCTCACGGGATTGCAGATCGGGCTGATGTTGGTCACCCGGGCCGCGAAGGTCTCGCCCGGATAGGCTTCCAGGGTCACCCGGGCGGCCTCGCCCATTTGGATGAACCGGATCTTCTTTTCATCGACCGCGGCGACGGCCTTTACCGTGTCGATATCGACCAGGTTCATGAGCGGCGCGCTGGGGTTGACGGTCGCGCCCGGGTTCAGGATGATCCGGGACACGACGCCCTTCCCATCGCTCTTGACCTCATAAGGCTTGTATTCATAGCCGACCTCGTCGCGGTTGACGATGGCCACGACCTGGCCCGGTTCGACGGCGCTTCCCATCTTGACCAGGTTCTGGGCGATCTTTCCGGCCGCCTTCGAATAAATGGCGATCTCGGAATCCGCCTGGATACTCCCCGAGGCATGGGTTTTCTCGGTGATGTTCATCCGGGTGGGCTGAACGGACTCGACCGGGACGATGTTTTCGGGGGCCGGCTGACTCATCGCCTTTTTCTTGGCCTGGATGTTCTGGTTGGCCCGATAACCGACGAACGCCGCCAGGGCGATCAGGATCAAAACGACAAAAGTTCTTCCGATGATCTTTCCGATTCTCATATTTTCCTCCCACATGAGCGGAACAGACTGTATTTGCTCAAGGTATGATTATAAATGAGTTGCAGATAATTCAGCCGGGCGCTCTCGAGCACGTTCTGAGCGTCGATGAGGTCCGTGGCACTGAGGAGGCCGTTCTGGTAGCGCTCCTCCGCGACCCGCAGCGCGTCCTCGGCCTGCTTGATCTTCAATTTTTCGATCTCAAGCTTCTGCTCAATTGTCTTCAGGTCTGATAGGGAGTTCTCGATCTCCGCCGTGACCGTCCTTTCGAGATCAATCTTTCTCATCTCGACAGCCTTCAGGTTGGATTCGGCCTGCGCCACCTGCGAGCTGACACGGAAGCCGTCGAACGCCGGATAAGTGATGGAAAGCAGGGCTGTCCAGTTGCCCTTGATCTTGTCCATCTCAGGCATGAACCCGTTGCGGAACTCGTAATTGAACGACGCGGTCACAGTCGGCTTGTTGCCCGTCTTCGTCAGGCCGAGGGAGGCCTGGCCGAGCTTGAGCTGGTGTCCGACCTGCTGGAATTCGACGCGGTTGGCCAACGCTTCCTTGATGAGCTCGTCCTGAATGAAATTCGCCGGTTCAAATCCGAGTTCGGCGGCCGGCTCGAACGCGGCATCCTCGTCGCGGCCGGCCAGGGCATTGAAGGTGATCCTGAACTTGTGGATGCTGTTCTCGAAATCGATCTTCTGCGCCTGGAGGGTGCTGATCTGGACTTGGACGAGTGATGTCTCGAAACTCGAGGCCAGCCCGGCCTTAAACCTCTGGCTCATGATGTCCAGCTTCTTCTCGAAGGCTTTAAGGTTTTCGTCCAGGACCTTGATCGCTTCCTTGAAAAAGACCGTTCCATAGAAAAGCGGGACGACCTGGTAGGAGAGCACGTGCTTGGTCAGGACGACGCCGTCCTGGGCCAGCTCGAGCCCGGCCTTGCTCATCTCTACGGTCCTGGCTGTCCGTCCCCAGTTGAACACCTGCCCCATGATGGAGCCTCGCATGCTGTAATTGTTGGGAGTGCCGAACTTGATGGTCCGCATTTCTCCCCCAAAGGGAAACTGGAACTCCCCAAAGAGGCTCATCCGGGTGTAATTCCCCGATACATTAGCCTGAGGCCAGTACTGGCTCTTACTCTCGTTGATCTTGAGCTCGGCGCCGGTCACGGACTCCGCGGCGATCTGGACCTGCTCGTTGTTCTTGAGCAGGAGCTCGGCGGATTCTTTGAGCGTTATCCTTTCCTGAGCGAAGGCCGCCGTCGCGCACAGCAGGGCCAGGGCCAGGACTGTTTTATGAACGTGTTGAATCATCTCGCATCCTCCATGACGTGTTTGATGAGGCCGATAAAGAAATGGGCGGCCGTTTTGGCTTCAGCCTTATGGCCCTCGAGCAGCTTGATGCCGATGCCGATCTGCAGGGTTTTGATGAATTTCAGGAGCTCATCCAGGTCGAAGGGCAGCCGTTCCTCGGATATTTTCTTCTTGAGGATCTCCCGGATGAACCCGCCGTGGGAATCGTAGCTTCGCCTGGACTTCCGGAGGGAAGCTTCGCCCCCGAACCGGACGAACCCGCACATGCAGGGCAGGAACATCTTCAGGAATGCGCGGTTCTTCTCGAAATATTCGAGATAGAAACCGATCGTCTGTTCGAGCGCCTCGAGGAATGAAGACTTCTCCGAGATCCGGCTTTGGATCTCTTCCTCCACCTTCCGGGCTTCCCGCTCCAGAAGGTGGAGGTAAATCTCGTCCTTGCTCTTGAAATAATAATAGAGCGTTCCTTTGGCCAGTTCGGCCGCCTCGGCGATGTCGTTCATCCGGGCCTGGTAGTAGCCTTTCTCGGCGAAGACATTCTCGGCCGCCATGACGATGCACGCTAGGCGCGCCTTCTCCTCGCGCTCCCGTCGTTCTTTCACGCCCATGTTCGGACTCCTCTTCTCCCGCTCGATGCCGCGGGGATTTTGACCAATTAGTCATATTTCAACTAGCCAGTCATAATAAGCCGCACTCCTCGATTTGTCAAGCCGTATTTGACATCCGTTTCCTTCGTGTTATAAGTTTATTCCCTTCATGAAAAGCTGCCGAAAGGAGCTCTGGTTCAACGTTCCGGCCCGCCGCGCACCCCGGGCCGCCTCGGGGGCACTATGGCCAAGGCCGACGCCCGTTCTCAATCAGGTTACGGGCCCCGCCGATCTGAGCACGCTTCCTTACAAAAACATCCCGAAGACCCTTTACCCTTTATATAAAGAGACTGGAAAAAAATAAGGAGGAGACATGAACCGGAAATCAACGATCAGGATCCTGCTCGTCGTTCTCATCACTCTTTCCTGTGCATCCCTTCCCTTCAGCCAGGGGAAAGAAAAGGTCAAGATCGCCAAGGAAAAACAGCTCGTTCTAAACTGGCTCAGCCAGCCCCAAACCGTGGAAAAATTCGGGAAGATCTCGGATGCGATATGGTCGTATGCCGAGCTCGGCCTTCAAGAATATAACTCCTCGAAGCTCCTGGCCGATACGCTCGAGCAGGCCGGGTTCAAAGTCGAGCGCGGCGTAGCCGGGATGCCGACATGTTTCGTCGCGTCCTACGGCTCGGGGAAACCCGTGATCGGGCTTCTTGGAGAATTCGACGCCCTGCCCATGCTCTCTCAGAAAGGTCGCGTCCCCAGCCAAGACCCGCTCGTCGAAGGAGCGCCGGGACATGGGTGCGGCCATAACACGATGTGCACGGCCGCCGCGTCCGCGGCCATCGCCGTGAAGGAAGCGATGGACAAATACGGCATGAAGGGAACGATCAAGGTCTTCGGCTCGCCCGCCGAAGAAATCGTCGCCAGCCGTCCGCATATGATCCGCGCCGGCCTCTTCAACGACGTGGACGCCGTCATCGACAACCACAGCGGGAGCGGGTTCGGAACTAGCTATGGAAGAGGCGGAAACGCCGTCTTTTCCGTGATCTTTTCTTTCCGAGGGAAAACCGCGCACGGCGCGAATGCATGGGCCGGCCGCAGCGCCCTGGACGCCGTGGAGATCATGAACGTCGCGACCAATTACCTCCGCGAGCACCTCGACCCCGCCTACCGGATGCACTATGTCGTCATCGAGGGCGGGCAAGCGCCGAATGTCGTGCCCGACAAGGCCAGCGTCTGGTATTACGTCCGGAACAGCGACGAAAGAGTCGAGGAAATGTTCGAGCGGGTCCTGAACTGCGCGAAGGCCGGCGCCCTGGCCTCGGGGACTGAATTGTCTTCGGTCCGGTTCATCGCCGCTGTTCATCAAAGCTACAGCAACAGGGCCGCGGCCGAGCTCCTCCAAAAGAATATCGAGCTCGTCGGCATGCCGCCGTGGACCGAGGATGAGAATGCCTTCGCCAAAACCCTCCAGAAAGAGCTGAAAGCCAAGGAAGAGGGCCTGCCGACGAAAGTCGATTCGCTCCGAGGGCCCAGCCCTGTTTCCATCGGAGGAGGCTCGACCGATGTCGGCGATGTGACGCTTATCGCCCCAACGGCGTCGATCCGCTTCCCAGGCCAGGTTCCCGGCGCTATCGGCCATCACTGGTCGTCCGTGGCCTGTAATTACGGTTCGACGGCCTGGAAAGGATTGAACGCCGGGGCAAAGGCCATTGCCGCGTCCGCGATCGACCTGATGACCAAGCCGGAAGAGCTCAAAAAGCTCCGGGCGGAATTCGAGGAGACTTCAAAGAAATATCCCTATAAGTCCTTTTTGCCGGCCGACGCCAAACCGCCGCTGGACATCAACGAAGAGCTGATGAAGAGGTACCGGCCGCTGCTCGAGAAGTTTATAATCGAGAAATAAAAAGGGGACATGTCTCGAGAGAACATTTAAAAAGTGCGCATTTCGCGCCTCACGTCTTCTCGGCGGACGTCTTTTTTTGATCAATTCGGACAGACATGCCGAATTCAAAAACCAAATGAATCCAGGCCCTAACCTGAATTATCCATAAATTGCGTCGTTTCCTCGAGAAGAGAATTTGCAGATGGCGCCGAATTAAGACGAGGGGGACACGATCCCAAATTCCGGAGAATTTGGGTCATGTCCCCGAATTTGGTGCCCGTCTGCAAATTCAGGACCTGGAGATACCAACGTAATTCATGAATAATTCAGACTAAAAATCTTCATCCGAATTCGGTCTGTGTGCCGATTTATTTCCTGAAATCGACATCATCCGGCAATTCGTTTTTATCGGCCAGCGGGTCATAGGGAAAATGGGCGGCTAAGTGCTC